>NZ_JAKRFL010000002.1:0-336154 GCF_022348105.1 Halomonas sp. MMH1-48 | reverse complement strand
CGGAGTGGACGACCCTCTGGTGTTCCGGTTGTCACGCCAGTGGCATTGCCGGGTAGCTATGGTCGGACGGGATAACCGCTGAAAGCATCTAAGCGGGAAGCCCCCTTCAAGATGAGACATCCCCGAGACCTAGAGTCTCCTAAAGGGCCCAGCGAGACCAGCTGGTGGATAGGCACGGTGTGGAAGCGCTGCAAGGCGTTGAGCTAACGTGTACTAATGGCCCGTGAGGCTTGACCCTATAACACCCAAGGGGTCTGGTCGCCGTGATAACGACCGAGTGGACAGCCACTCGAAAAACCGGATACGCATCCGCCAGCCAACGTGCTGGTGGACATGAGACGATCACTTACCGCGTCAACGACGCCGTCAGCATGATATGCATTACCCGTTACGCCTGACGACCATAGCACGCGTGAACCACCTGATCCCATGCCGAACTCAGAAGTGAAACCGCTTAGCGCCGATGGTAGTGTGGGGTCTCCCCATGCGAGAGTAGGTCATCGTCAGGCACTTATACCGCAAAGAACCCAGCCAACCGGCTGGGTTTTTGTTGCGCGCTCGATAAGCGCGCCATTATTCAGGCCCTGAGTACGCTGTGCTCGGGGTTTTTTGCTATGCGTTTGAAACACTGCAAACGACTCGATCAACGATAGCCCATGCACAAAGCTTCCTTGAAACGGCTGTTTTAATAAATTAAATAACAAGGAGTTACTGCTTTGTAGTGGCGAGTGTACCGCACGACAACTAGTATGGTGTGGTACCTATCATTCAAGCAGCATCTCAGGAGGAGACGCGATATGAGTACCCCGTTGATGAAGAAGCTAGCGGTTGCCCTACTGATGGCCATGATGGTGGGCGGCTTAGCAGCCTGTGATAACCAGGGCCCTGCAGAAGAAGCAGGTGAGAGCATCGATGAAAGCATGGAAGATGCGGGTGAAAGCCTGGAGGAGATGGGCGAAAATATCGAAGAGTCGGCAGAGGAGTAAGTAAAAGGCTCTTTGCAGTATAGCGATACACCACCGATACAAAAACAGCCGCTGATAAGCGGCTGTTTTAGGTTTTGAGGCTTAAAATTTTAGGCTTGGGAAGTGGTCAGGCGAGTTGTCATTATGCACCTGGGTTTTGCTCGATACCCTGTAAGTACCAAGGCGCTTGGTCGCGCATGCTGCGAGTCAGGTGCCAGGTTTCGTTGAACTCGGTTTGTTCACCGTTTTCGTCCAAGATACCGTGGAAAATCACGGTCGCTTCAGCATACCCCTCATACTCGTTAACATCCCCAAGTTCGGCAAATAGTTTCACCACCTCGGTCTGATTGTTAGCAGGCTGTTCGGCACGCTCTTGACGCAGCAGGTTATAAAGTTCAGGGGTCACATACTCCTGTATTTTACTGAAATCGTTATTATCCCAAGCGCGTTGGAGTGTCATAAAGTGCTCTTTCGCACCTCCTAGGAAGCGCTCTTTATCAAACCAGGCGGGGGTACTCTGCAAACCGCTTGCTAAGCTCCCAGGGGTTGCTGTGAAGTGGCTGGTCGATGCATGCGGCATCTCTTGACGCTCACGCTGATAGCCATGCGTCACGGATGCGGGTCGACGCTGCCGCATGAAGGCTCGGAAGGCGACAATAGCCAGCACGGCAACGCCCGCCATGACAAGCAGGTCCATTAAGCGTAGCTCGTCGAACGCCCCGCCGAAAAACAGCGCCGCCAGCAAGCCGCCCGCCAGCAAACCACCCATCATGCCCCCCATGCCGCCGCGGCGGGCAGCACTCGCGGCGCCTGCCTGTTGCTGGGTGCCTTGAGCCTGTTGTTGTGCGGGCGTGCTGGCTGGACGATCAGCGGAGCGTGACACGCTACCCATACTGCTGCCACCGCCTAGGCGGCGTGCCTCTGCGTGTTCGATGGCGGCGCTAACGCCCATAACGCTCACCAATAGCATCACAAAGAATTGCCTTAACATGTTGATTCTCCAATAAGGATGCAGGGAATGCCAAATGCTTCGGTGCGAAGCAGATAGAAAAGGTTGGGCTGTCAGTTTACCGTGTAATACCTCGCCTAGGTGATGGTAAGCGCTGTTATAAAGACAAAAAAAGGAGCGAAAAGTGCGTTTAGATCAGTCTCGAAGCGTCCTATTGATGATCGATTTTCAAGCCGGTTTGCTGCCCGTCATCGAGGGTGGCGAGGCGGCGATTAAAGAGGCTGCTTGGCTTGCCGGTATTGCCGGTGCTTTGCAGGTGCCGGTATGGCTAACCGAGCAGTATCCTGAGCGGCTGGGTGGCACTACACCGACGCTGTTGGAGGGCTTGGGAACGCACGAGCTGTGGCAAAAGCGGCATTTTAGTGCGACAGAAGAGGCGTCGTTTAGTCAGGCGCTGGCCGCGCTTGGACGCAAGCAGGTGATCGTGTGCGGTACCGAAGCGCACATCTGCGTACTGCAGAGCGCGCTGGGGCTGTTGGAGGCGGGGTATCAAGTATTTTGGCTGAGTGAAGCCACCGCCAGTCGCCGGTCGGATGAGGCGCGCCTTGCTCGTCAGCGTGCGTGTGCCAATGGGGCGGTGGCGGTGTCCGCGGATATGGTGGCCTATGAGTGGCTCCACCGCTGTGATACGGCCACTTTTAAAGAGATTCATCGCCGGTTTTTAAAGCCAAGGTCGGCTCAAGCGGTCACCTTTTATTGATCTTAACGATCCGTTTCGCGACGGGTGAACACGAGCGTATCGCCTTCGGAGGCGGCGGAATCGAAACGGTAGCCTGCCACATCGAAGTCTTTGAGCGCTTCGGGGTCATTGATCTGCTGTCGAATGATCCAAGCGCTCATCAACCCGCGCGCTTTTTTCGCATAGAAACTGATGATTTTGAACGTGCCGTTTTTCTCATCCTTGAAGACGGGAGTGATCACTCGGGCATCCAGCTTCTTAGCTTCGATGGCTTTGAAGTATTCGTTGGAGGCTAGGTTCACAAGCACTTTCGACCCACTCTCGGCAATCGCACTGTTCAGCGCAGGTGTCAGGAGGGGCTTCCAATAAGCGTAAAGATCCTTGCCCGCATCGTTGGGCAGTTTGGTACCCATTTCCAAGCGGTAGGCCTGGATCAAGTCCAGCGGACGCAGCAAACCATAGAGACCCGATAAAATACGCAAATGCTGCTGGGCAAACTGATTGTCCGCATCGCTGAAGGTCTCGGCTTCCAGACCCGCGTAGACGTCTCCCTGAAACGCCTGCACGGCAGGTTTGGCGTTGTCCAGCGAGAAAGGGGGCTGCCACTCGGCAAAGCGAGCCGCGTTCAGGCCTGCTAGCTTGTCACTGATGCCCATTAGGTCGCTGATTTGCTGAGGGGAGTAGCCGCGTAGAATATCGATCAGCGGCTGGCTGTGTTCGAGGAAATCCGGTTGTGTGACGTTTTGGGTCGTCGGAGGTGTTTCAAAATCCAGCGTTTTGGCGGGGGAAATGACGCTCAGCATGGCGTGCTCCTTGTGCCGTGACAAAAGGGGGCCGCGGAACGCGGCCACAATATGGATAGTGAGATTATATCAAGCCTTGGCGGCAGCCGAGGCTATCGACACGATAGGAGCCGTTAGGGGCAGGGGTTCGGCATGCGGCGGTGGATATCGTCGATGGCAGTCAACACATCGTCGTCGAGCTTCAGGCCCTCGCTGGCGAGGTTGCTCTCCAACTGCTCCATGGTCGTGGCACCAATGATGTTGCTGGTCAGGAAGCTGCGCGAATTGACGAATGCCAGCGCCATTTGCGCGGGGTCGAGCCCATGCGCGTTGGCCAGATCGACGTAGGCTTGTGTCGCGGCGTCGGCTTCGGGCGACGTATAGCGTTTGAAGCGCTCATAGAGCGTCAAGCGGCCTTTTGGCGGCTGGGCGCCGTTGAGATACTTACCGGACAGCACGCCAAACCCCAGCGGCGAGTAGGCCAGTAACCCGACGTCTTCGCGATGGGCAATTTCTGCCAAGCCTACTTCGAACGAGCGGTTCAACAGATTGTAAGGGTTTTGTATGGAGGCAACGCGGGGCAGGCCCAGTTGATCAGAGAGCTGAAGCATCCGCATGACGCCCCAGGGCGTTTCATTGGAGAGACCGATGGCGCGAATCTTCCCAGCATCGACCAGCTCTTTCAGAGCGGAAAGCGTCTCTTCCAGCGGGGTGGCGTCTTCCTGCTCCGCGTGGGTGTAGCCGAGTTTGCCAAAAAAGTTGGTGTGACGATCAGGCCAGTGCAATTGGTACAGATCGACATAGTCCGTTTGCAGGCGCTCAAGGCTGGTGTCGATAGCTTGGTGGAGATGGTTGCGGCTCATCTTAGGGCCGCCGCGAATGTGTTCTAAACCTGGGCCTGCCGCTTTGGTGGCAATGATCACATCGTCGCGAGCACCGCGAGCGTTTAGCCAACTGCCGATATAGGCTTCCGTCCGGCCTTGCGTCTCTGCCTTTGGCGGAACCGGGTACATTTCTGCCGTGTCGATAAAGTTGATACCGAACGCGACCGCGCGGTCGAGCTGCTCATGAGCCTCGGCTTCGCTGTTCTGTTCACCAAAGGTCATCGTGCCTAGACAGAGTCGGCTGACCTCCATCCCGGTTCTCCCCAGTGGGCGCGTTTGCATGCTTGTCTCCTCGCTTAGGCAAAAACGTGGCTGGAAAATGAGCGATGCCTATCGACGTTACCAGCCTGTGGGAGGCATGTTAGCGAGGCTCTACAAAAGCAGCAAATCAAGAGGGTTGAGTCAGGACGACGGCAGGCGTATGCTTGCCAGCCCATTGACCGGCCAAGCGCCGGTTTATCGTATGGTTAGCCATCGTGGAAGGTGAGATGGTTAGCCGAAGGTCTCAACAGATAGGCAGGGTGGTTTGCCATGCCGCAGGCATCATCGTTGTTTACCCGGTTGGAGTTTCGTCTCGCCGAGCAGCTGTTTCACACCCGTTGGTTACTTCCGCGTTCACCGCGCACGCAGCGTCTCACCATGCGACTGTTCAAGCGGTGTGCCGAAGCGGGGCACCCGGATGCACAGTCGATCTATGGGCACATGTTGTTCCACCGCAGCTTGTCGCCACAGGATAAAGCGCGTGGCGCGCGCTACGTACTGGAAGCGGCCCAGGCAGGCGATGTAAAGTCACAGTATCAGGTGGCACAAATTCATGAGCACGGCTGTGTGCAGTATCCTCGCCGTGAGGATTATGCGGTGACGTGGTACGCCCGTGCAGCGCAGGCAGGCCACTATCTGGCAGCGGATCGCCTGGCGCGTGCCTACCGCTTGGGCGAGCTAGGCTTAGCCGTGGATCATGAACAAGCCGACTACTGGCAGCGTATGGCCGAGCGGCAGCCTGCGGCGGAAATGGCCGCCGCCTGAGCCCCGTACCCGGTGGCGATATAGAAAAGAGGAAATCAGTGTCCGAGACGCTACCTACAGTGCTAGATATTGAAGCGTCCGGATTCGGGCGCGGCAGCTATCCGATCGAGGTGGGCATCGCCCGCGCCGACGGTAGCTGCTGCGCGTTTCTTATTCAGCCGTTGGATGAGTGGGTGCATTGGGACCCCAAAGCAGAGCTTCTGCATGGCATCTCTCGCGAGCGGCTGATGAAAGAGGGCTACCCAGTGCGCCAAGTGGCCCAGTGGCTCAACGACGAGCTGCGGGAGCTAGGTAAGGCGTACAGCGATAGCTGGGGCTACGATAATACGTGGCTATCGTTGCTGTTCCACCATGCTGGTATGTTGCCCCGTTTTCGCCTGGAAGCGCTACGCATTCTGCTTAGTGAAGAGCAGCAGGCGTTGTGGAGTGATACCAAAGAGGCCGTCGTGGCAGAGCGAGGCATCCACCGCCATCGTGCCGGAGAAGATGCCCGTTTGCTCCAGCTTACCTATCAGCGCACTCGCACGCTGACCCTCAAAGCCTAACCGCGTCTCGACGTTAATCCAACTGGGCTTCAAGGGCATCCAATAGAAGATCGGGCGTCGAAGCATCAAGCAGCATGTCACGGGTCGTTTGGGCCAGAAAGCCGTGGCTAACCGTGCTATCCAAAAAGGCTAGCAGGGGCGCGTAAAAGCCTTCGGTATCTAGCAGCCCCATTGGTTTGTCATGGAGCCCCAAATAGCCCCAGGTCCAGATTTCGAATAGCTCCTCGAACGTACCAATACCGCCCGGTAGAGCAATGAAGGCATCGGCATTCGCTGCCATAGTGGCTTTACGCTCGTGCATATTGGGCACGCGAATCAGTTCCGTTAAGCCAAAGTGCGCCTGTTCACGCTCGACCAAGTGATCCGGCATCACGCCGATCACGTGACCTCCTGCTTCCAGCGCCGCATTGGCCAACTCTCCCATGAGCCCAACGCGTGCGCCGCCATATACCAATGTATGCCCGCGCTGCCCAAGGCTCGTGCCGAGGGTGTGCGCGGCTTGGCGAAAGGCCGGGCTGTTACCTTCCCGAGAACCAAGGTAAACACAAATACGTGACATCGTCAGGGCGTCCTTATCGCAGAGAGATCTGATGACAGCGGTTCAATTCGCACGCGGCGCTAGGCCAAGCAGCGCTGAACGTCGTAGTGCTCGTCCATCCACTGGCCGATGACATTGTGGCCGCATAGGTGGTGAGCGTACTGGGTGTGTAGGCAGCGCACCTGCTGCCAATTACTGATACCGCCCACGCCGCGCTCGGTGAGTACATCGGTGTAGCCCAAGCGACCCACCTCTTCGCGCTGAGCCTCGCTCATCGAGCGCCAGCGGGCGTCGACGTAGTCGCGGTGGCTTTGCTGATAAGCGGCGAGAAATGCCGGCTCTTCCTGCAAGCGCTGCTCTAGAGACTTGATCACGCCCACGGCTTCGATGCGCGAGATCTCGATTTTCAGCAGGTCCGAGCAGAGCCAGTAAAGCGTGGGGAAAGGTTTGCCATCCACGATCGGCGCCATACGCAGTACGAGTGGCGTGCCTTGGGCGTCAGTGGCTGCAACGGCTTCGATACCGCGAGGCGCGCGCCCGAGCTGTTGAGTAATGATCGCCAGCTGGCGCTCGTCGGGGGCTTGGTCGGTACGAATTACCATTGTGTAGCAGTCTCACTTTCGGTCGTCTTGAACAAATTTAGTCGAGCGGCCAACGGCGCGGAAAAAGCAGCGGTTGAGCTGTTCAGGAGAGGCGACGTAGCGCCACTTCTCTTCGCAATACTCGGCGGCGCGCGCCATCAGCACGTCGTAGAGTCGATTGAACGGGGCATCATAATCGTAGGGGTCCGCGCCGAACAAGCGGATATGCGGGTAATCGGCGAAGCGCTCCATGAAGTAGCGTTCTAGGTCGGCTTCCACGGCGCGATGCTGCGCCGTGTTATCAGGATCTATCCAGAGATTGTAGCGGATGGCCATGGTGACTCCTGGAAGGCCCCGCCATGTTAGGCGGGCAAAATTAAGCGGAAGCGGGCGCCGTTTCTAAATGCGCCGATAAAGCCTCGCGAAGAGCACCCTCGATGGGAACGGCTCGCTTCTCCTGATGATCGTACTGCACCATCACCGTATGGCCCAGATTGGTTAGCGTACCATGCTGCCGGGCTTCCTGGGTGACGGTAAACGAGCTATTGCCCAGCCGGGTCAAGTAGGTACGAATTTCGATGTCGTGGCCGTAAAACAGTTCAGCGCGATAGTCCACTTCCATACGTGCCATGATCAGTCGCCACTGTTTAGGATTCAGGTCGGGCGTGAACAACTTGAAGAGATCGTTACGCGCCAGCTCGAACCATGCGGGGAGGCGTGTGTTGTTGATATGGCCCAACGCATCGGTATCGTAAAAGGCGGGTTCTATGGTGCGAGTAAACATGACGCGATCCTTGTTATTAGTGTGTAAAGTGAGCCCGACCCAGCATTAACCCAAGCGAGCGCTTGGTCAAGTGTTGCGGCGCTGATACCAAGCCGTCAACTGCATCCAGCCAAGCAGCCATAGCGTGGCGGCGAGAAACCCCGCCAGCGTTCCCCAAAAAAGCCCTAGCGAGCTGTAAGTATACGAAACGCATAGGGTGTAGCTCAGCAACGAGCCAAGGCCGGCGGGATAGTGCTTGATGACCGTCGCCACGGGCGCGTGGCCGTGCCCCACGTGAAGGATCAGTAAAAACGGCAGCATCGTTACCGGAAACGCCGCCAGCGTGCCGGCCCATTCGGGCGGCAGCCAGTGGGCAGTGCGCGTAATGGCAAACACGATGAGCGTCGCTAGCCCAGCCCGTGCCGCCAAAGCGGGCCACGAAAAGGCGCGTCTAGCGCTACTCTTCACATCCGGTATGGCGCGAAACAGCCAGCTGAAGACGCCAATGGCGCACAGTGTGACCAGCGTGCCGGTAAGGCGTGTGAAGCTGAATTGGGCGAGCAGCGTACTCACCGCAAGCCAAGCCGCAAAGCCTCCTAGCAGACCGCCCATCACCCCTTTGAGGCCGGTCTGGCGGCCTGCGACGAGATAACCCGCGCCCAGCGCCATGGTGGCGGTAAACCCTGCTAAGGTATGCACGGCGCTTTGAGTGGCAAAGGTGGGCGATATCTCCAAGCCGATAAAAAACAGCGCCAGGGCCGTACCGAGCGGATAGCCCGATAGTAGCCCAGCAATGCGAGGGCTAGCCCGTACGGCGATGGTGCCCAACCCCAGCACCATGCTGACGGAGAGGCCAAACTTGGCCAGTTGCCAAGTGAGTGGAACGTCTACCATGCGGCGTTTTCCTTTCGTTATTATATCGATGTGAACATAGCGCTAGCGTGATCGGCGCAGTGGGTATGTACCACCGTGACATTATTTGTCTGGGAGGCTCGTTGCCGTGACCCATTCATCAGATTCAGGCGCCCATGCGCTCTCCCCGCCGCCCAAACCCGATGGCTGTGAGCTGTGCCAGCGTGCATCGGCCTTGACCAAACATCATCTCATTCCGCGCACGCTGCACAACAAGCCGCGTTATCAAAAGCGTCATACACGCGAAGAGCGACTCACGGCCATCGTGTGGCTTTGCCACCCTTGCCATAAGCATATCCACCGACTGTATAGCGAGCGTGAGCTAGCCGATCGTTTTGCCAACCTGGAGGCGCTGAAGGGCGATGCCGATATTCGTGCTTTCGTGGAGTGGCTGGCCACCAAGCCTGCTGGCTTCAAGCCCAAATCGCCCGTGCGCAAGCGGCGCTAGGCTAGACCAGTCTAAGCCCCTGCTGGTCGCGCCAAGCGGCTTCTAGTGCCTCCGCAAGCGGTTCGACGAGGTGGCTAGGCAGCGCAGTGCGGGCGGCGTCGAGTGACTCGAACGAGCGGTTGCGCAGCCAACAGTAGGCCCAGGCGCAGGCTTCCTCGTCGCTTTGCGGGGTAGGCCTAGCAGGCATTTGATTGAGCAGAAAGACGGCCGTCCGCGGTGCCCAGAGAGGCATCTCGCCCTGCGTGTCTTGGCTCCACTGCTCCAGCGTGGCCCCGTTTGGCGTGGCATCGGGGGTGCCCAGTTTGGCGACCCGGGCGGTCTCCGCCAGAATCAGCGCGAGCTGGTCGGCGTCTGCCTGACCCAGCGAGCGCCACTGCCGCAACAGCGCCGACAGGCCTGCGCGCATCTTGGTATAAAAGTCATCTTGCGGCATGCTCAGTGTCTACTCCCGTAGAAATAAGTGAGATCTGTTATGGCGTTCGATTTTGCCACGCCCGTGGAAAGGCGCGCTCCCGAAGGACAGTATGCCTCGCAGAAGTGGCACCGCTACGCGGCGGACGTGCTGCCGCTGTGGGTCGCCGATATGGACTTTCACTCGCCGCCCGCGGTGATCGACGCGCTCCAGCGACGGGTCGCTCACGGCGTTTACGGCTACGGCGAAGTGCCCACCACGCTGAGTGAGGCGCTGTGTCAATGGAGCGCTCATCACTATGCGTGGTCCATTGAACCCGAATGGCAGCAGTGGCTGCCGGGCGTGGTGCCTGCACTGCACTTTGCCGCCATGGCCTTGACGCAGCCTGGCGAGGGTGTGCTCACCATCGCGCCGATCTACCCGCCTTTTCTGGCCGTGGCCGAACGCACCGGGCGGCTAGCGCAACGGGCGATGTTAGCGGAGCCTGCTGCCCCTGGCGAGCCTTGGCGGCTGGATATCGAGGCGCTGGAAGCGGCCATCACCCCGCAGACTCGGCTGCTGCTCTGGTGTCATCCGCATAACCCGACCGGGCGCGTATGGACGCTCCAGGAACTCGAACAGCTCGCTGCTCTGGTCGAGCGCCACGATTTATGGGTGGTCTCCGACGAGCTGCACTGTGATTTGCTGCTGGACGAAGGCGCTCGCCACCGCCCCCTGGCGGCGCTATTTCCGGAGCTGGCCAAACGCACGATCACGCTGTGGGCACCTTCGAAAACCTTCAATCTTGCCGGGCTCACCAGCGCCTGCGCGATCATTCCCGATCCGGCACTACGCCGCCGATTTGCCGAGGCTACCAAAGGCTTTTTGCCGGACGGCAACGTGTTGGGCCTGGTTGCAGCCGAGGCGGCCTATCGCGAGGGCGAGCCCTGGCGTCAGGCGCTATTGGACGTGTTGCGTAGCCACCGTGCCACGCTCGAGGCGCGTGTGGCCACGTGGTCCGGCGTATCGATGAGTGCGCCGTCGTCGACCTATTTGGCGTGGCTAGACATGCGTGAGGCAGGCTTGGGTGACTCCCCGGCGCGCACGCTCTTGCAGCAAGCAGGGGTAGCGCTCTCTGAGGGGGCGGCGTTTGGCTGCCCCGGCTTCGTGCGGCTCAATTTCGGCACCACCGCTTCCCAACTGGAAGCGGCGTTATCACGGATGGATACGCTGCTAAAAGCGTAACGTTGCCTTCGTCAGGCGATATCAATAGAGCAGGGCGAACAGCTTGCGGCGGTAAGTGACCGTGAGAGGATGGTCAGCCCCTAGCGCATCGAAGACCTGCAGCAGCGTTTTGCGGGCCGCGTCGTCGTTATAGGCGCGGTCCTGCTTCATCAATGCCAGCAGAGCATCGAGGCCTACATCGTACTGACCATCGGCCACGTGACGCAGCGCCCGCTGGTACTGCGCTTCGCTGTCGGTCCGATCACCCAGCGCGGCGATCTCCTCCGCTGAGAGCGCCTGTTCGCTGAACTCGATGCTGGCGCGCACGCCACGGGCCGGCGCCGCATCGCGCTCCTCTGGCGGCAGGTTATCCAGCACGCTACGCGCTTCGTCGCCGCGCCCCTCCGCCACTAGCGTTTTGGCAAAACCAATGTGGTACGCGTAATGCTCTGGGTATTGCCCCATCAGCGTTTGATAAATTTCCCGCGCGCCTGCTGCATCGCCCGCGCTCAAGGCTTCCTCTGCTTGCTCTTCGGGACTGGGCGGGGCGTCACCGGGGGCAGGGAAGTAGCGGTTGAGCCACTCACGAACTTCTTTCTCTGGCAGGGCACCCTGGAAGCTATCCACCAGGCCGCCCTGGCTCACTAGCTTCACGTCTGGTACCGAACGCACACCCAACTGGCCTGCGATTTCTGGATTCGCCTCGACATCCAGCGTCGCCAGCAAAAACGCGCCGCCATACTCAATGGCCAGCTTTTCGAGTACCGGCATGAGGTTTTTGCACGGCTCGCACCAGGGCGCCCAGCAATCCAGCAGTACCGGCACCTGCATCGAGGCTTCCAACACTTGCTGAATGTTGCCCGCATTGAGTTCAATGATGACCTCCTCGCGCGTTACGCTAGGGCGCTCGCCGCCAGTAGGCGTGCTATTGCTTGCGACAGGATCGGCAGTCAACGGGTTGCCGGTACGGGGATCGATAATCGACATGGGTAAACTCTGCTTCGCATGAAAAAGGTTACCTCATGATATGCAGGCACCCGCCCAGGGATTCAAGGAAATGAAAGGAAATAAAGCGCTGAGTCCGACGCGCTCTACCACCAATGCTAGACGTGACGCACACAAAAAAGCCGACTCTCGAAAGAATCGGCTTTTTCTATGTTGGGTAGCGGGGTCCGGATGTGAACCGATGACCTTCCTGGGGTGATAAAGCGCTGAGCCCGACGCGCTCTACCACCAATGCTAGGCGTGATGCACACAAAAAAGCCGACTCTCGAAAGAATCGGCTGTTTCTATGTTGGGTAGTGGGGTCCGGATGTGAACCGATGACCTTCCTGGGGTGATAAAGCGCTGAGCCCGACGCGCTCTACCACCAATGCTAGGCGTGATGCACACAAAAAAGCCGACTCTCGAAAGAATCGGCTTTTTCTATGTTGGGTAGTGGGGTCCGGATGTGAACCGATGACCTTCCTGGGGTGATAAAGCGCTGAGCCCGACGCGCTCTCGACCGCCAATGCTAGGCGTGATGCACACAAAAAAGCCGACTCTCGAAAGAATCGGCTTTTTCTATGTTTGGTAGCGGGGACCGGATTTGAACCGATGACCTTCGGGTTATGAGCCCGACGAGCTACCAGACTGCTCCACCCCGCATCAACGTGGGGCGTATTCTACGTATTTATGGCAATAAGTCAACCCCTTCGATAAAACGTTTCCTTGCTGGTGGTCAGCTTCATCGTGCTGCAACATTGAAAGAGTAAAGCTATGCTTTCAATAGGCATAACAAAAAGCTTACTGTCGGTGTGTCGCCCAAGAGAACACGCGGCATGCCGTGAGTGAAAGAAGCGTGAAAGCGCTCATTCAAAGTGGCTTGCGACGCCATAACAGTGCTTAAAGTCCAAGCCATTTGTCATATCAGGGAGGTAGTCAATGGCCAATCAAGCCCCCGTCGCCTGGGTAACTGGTGGAACTGGTGGAATCGGAACGGCAATTTGCCGTTCGTTGGCGGATGCGGGTTATTTGGTAGTGGCGGGGTATCACAATCCCGACAAGGCCAAGACCTGGTTAGAAGCGCAAAAAGCCGACGGCTATAACAACATCGCGCTATCGGGTGTTGATTTATCCGACCACAATGCCTGCGTCGAAGGTGCCCGTGAGATCCATGAAACGCATGGTCCGATCAGCGTGCTGGTCAACTGTGCCGGTATCACTCGCGATGGCACCATGAAGAAAATGTCCTACGAGCAGTGGTATCAGGTCATCGATACCAACTTGAACAGTGTGTTCAATACCTGCCGCAGCGTTATCGAGATGATGTTGGAGAACGGCTACGGTCGCATCATCAACATCTCTTCCATCAACGGTCGCAAAGGACAGTTCGGGCAGGTGAACTACGCCGCAGCCAAAGCGGGGATGCACGGGTTGACCATGTCGTTGGCGCAAGAAACGGCGACCAAGGGCATTACCGTAAACACCGTCTCGCCTGGCTATATCGCCACCGATATGATCATGAAAATTCCGGAGCAGGTGCGCGAAGCGATTCGTGAAACGATTCCGGTCAAGCGCTACGGCACTCCCGAAGAGATTGGCCGCTTGGTGACCTTCCTGGCCGATAAAGAGTCCGGCTTCATTACAGGCGCCAACATCGATATCAACGGTGGCCAATTCATGGGCTAAGCCCCCGACATCCCCCACGTTCTCTTTCCACAAGAAAGAGAACGCAAAACGGGAGGCGATCTGCCTCCCGTTTGCTATTTAGCGACTAGGTACGCTCCGGTTAGGGTTGCGGTGGGCGCGCTAAACGGCCCAGTAGGTTGTCCAACTCGTTGACTTCCTGCTGCCAAAGACGTTTTGGCATAGGGCCGAGGGCCAAGAGGTCGACCAGCACCTCCTCTAGTTCGTCTGCTTTGCTGCGTTCAGCGTTCAGGCCATTATTCAAACGCTCTACTTGAATGGCAAGCCTTAGCGGTTCGTCCCGCTGCTTGACGCTGCCGAGAGCAAGCAGTGAGAGATGGACACGCAGGCGTGCCAACTGCTCCTCAACGTCGTCCTGCTGTGCGCTGGAGAGAGGCTGCGTGGTAGACGAACGGACCTCGTTACGGCGCTGGTGCGCATCGCGATACGTAGTGGGCAGAGGCGCGGTCAGCACGCCAGCGGCGTCCACCGTCTGAGCATCTTCACCACTGAGTGCCCGATGGTCCGCTGCCAGATGTGCATTGATCAGGGGCAGTAGCGCATGCCACTGCTGCACCTTGTCGACGACTTCAAGGCGGCTCAAGCGTTCCCGTTTTGCACGCAAGATGCCGCCAAGCCGTTTCTGCATGCCGTCGCTTCGGCGGTTGCGGGGCAGCGGCTCTAGCTGCTGAAGACGGGCAAGGTAAGCCTCTAGCCGCTCGGCCTCATTGGCGTGGGCGGGTTGCCAGCTATCCATGTCATCAATGAGATGCTGAAGCTGGTCGAGCGTTTGCTGTTGCCGAGCGGCTTGCTCCTGTTTTTGAGCGTCGCGCTGCGCAAAAAGCTGGTCACAGGCGCTACGAAAGGTCTTCCAGAGCGCTTGTTCGTCACCCTTTGGCGCCCGCCCGAGTGACCGCCACTGCTGCTGTAGCCGCTTGGTGTGAGCAATACGCGTTGCCAGCGGCTGCTCGGAATCGTTCTGCAACGCCTGTACCTGCTCGATCATTGAACGTTTTTGCGCTGCGATTTGCTCGGCGCGCTGGTCGATCAGTGCTTGAAGGCGGTGACGAATCGCACCAAATCGGCGGCCAATGGCTTCGGAGTGCTCTCGGGGGATGGGAGAGTAGTGGCGCCATTGGTGACGTGCTTTGTCACGGATCTCCCGCAGCACGTCGGGGTCTGCATCCTCGGCGGGCTGAGCCAGCAGCGTTTCAAGCTGCTCACAGAGTGCCTCGCGGCCACGCAAGTTGGCCTCGCGCTCTTGGTCGAGCTGGTCACGCCAGGGCGCTAAGCGCTCATGAATACGATCAGACGCTGCCCGAAAGCGCGCGGATTGCTCTCTATTGGCTGCCGCATCGCCCAGTGCTTTCCACTCCTTTACGAGCTGGCGGTGATGACGGTCCAGCGCCGATTCGGCCATATGAGGATCGTCGGCCAAGGCTTCGATACTGGCGCAGAGCTGCTCACGCTTGGGACCTGCCACAAAACCGCGCCAGTCGCGCAGCTCGGTAAGCCGCGCGCCAAGATGTTTCAAGCGACGCTTGAGCGGCTTGGCCTCTTCGTCCGTGAGGGCATCGAAGGTGGGCTTCAAACGTTGGTGGAGGCGGCTGGCGCTCTTGAACGCGCCGCGCTCTAGCAGGTGCTCGAAGTTATCGAGCTCACCCTCAAGCGCATCGTGCGACACCTCTGGGCTTGCGGGGGCCGCTTGCCGAGACGCTAGCTGTTTTTGCGCCTGAGCCAGAAGCGCAGGTGGGGTCAGGGCCTCGGGCCAGCGGCATGCGTTGACATGCTTTGACAACGCTTGATCATCGCTATTGGCCAGGGCGCGCTCCACCGCAGGGCATTGTGCTTGCCAGCGCTGCCACGCTTCCATACTCTGCTCGTACTGCGCCAGCGCTTGGCTGTAACGTTGCTGCGTGACTTCGTTAGGAGGATGAAGGTCAGACAGCGCCTGCCAGCGCTGACCCAAAAGCTGACGCTGGGCGCGCAGGCTGTCGATATCCTGGGCGGTCAGTTCCTCGGCCTGGGTGAGGCCTTCTAAGGTTTCTTCTAACCCCTCCAGCAGATGGTCACGCGTACTATCCGCTTCAGCGCGGCGGGCTAGGCGCTGTTGATGCGCCTGTTCCTGGGTTTCGTGATCGTGCAGCGTTTTACGGCATCCCAGCATGGCTTGCTGGAAACGCTGCTCTTGGCTGATGCTGGGCGGATGATTGAGCTGCTGCCACTCGCGCTCCAAGTGGCGCAAACGGCCGCCGTAAAGTGGCTCCCACGGGGCACGGGCGTGCTGCTCCAACTGCCTCAATAGGTGCTCGCGCTGTTCCTGTTGCTCTTCTAACCACTGTTCGTCGTTACGCCGCTGGGTGAGCTGCTCCTTCGCAAAACGTATGATTTGGCGGTCGCGACGCGCCTCTTTCAATAGCCGCTTGAGCGACTCCTCGCTATCGATACGCTGCGCTGCCTGATGGCGTACCGCTGCTACGCTATTGTGGCACGCTTGGTGGACTAGATCGGCTTCATTGCTCAACTGTTCAACGGCGATGAGTCGCAGGCCTAGATTGTCGCCCTGCAGCGCAATCGCGTTGAGCAGTCGTTGGTCGCTCAGCAACGCCACCTGGGCTTGGCGCTGCTGTAGGTCGCTATGCCCCTCGGCACCCGTGAGCCGCTGACACACCGCGTTGAACCATGACTCGTTCTCCTGATGCGGCGGATAGGCAGCCAGCAGTTTTTCGATATCGTCGAGCGCAAGCAGGGCCGCGAGCTGGATGTCGCTGTCGCTATCGCTGGCCAGAGAGAGTAGGGCCTCCCGCTGCTCTGAGTGCTGCGGGTCGAGGGATTGAAGTGCCTTGCGGCGCACCTCGGGATCGGGGTGTTGCCACCGAGGAGCGAACAGGCGTCGTAACAGTCCGTGCATGGATCATCCTGCTGTGAGGTGCGGAACGTGAAAAAAATCAGACATCGATGAGCAGGCGGTTGCAGTCCTCGTCGCTGTCGCTTAGCTTTGCCTTAGCGCGGTGAGTTCTCCAGCCAGTCACCACGCAAGGCGCGAGATTGCGCTACCCTTATCTTACCTGAACATGACATGGAGTTCGGCCATGAGCCTCAACGCCAACAGTGCCGACGTAGCCTTCACCTTCAAGGGCGGCATGCTGCCGATGACCGTCATGGAGTTGACGAGCGCTGACCCGGAGCGTATCCGGCGTCAGCTGGCTGGCAAACTGTCGCAATCTCCTGCGTTCTTTCAGCATACACCCGTTGTGCTGAGCGTGGAAAAACTCGATGAGCCCCACCTGGCCCTGGAGCGCATCTGCGCAGTATGCCGTGATCACAAACTATTGCCCGTAGCGGTGCGCGGTGGAGCCGAGCCGATTCGACAGTCGGCGTGGGCGCTAGGGCTGGGGTGGTTCGCACCCGTTGAAGAGGGTCGCGTACGCGCCTTGGAAAGCGTTGAACCGATTGCCGAACCCGAGGAAACCGACAGCGAGCCTGAAACGAGCGGTTTGGGAGCATCCCGGCTTTATCGTGGCACGGTGCGCTCAGGCCAGCAGGTGAGCGCTGCAGAGGGCGACTTGATCGTCATCGGTGCCGTCAATGCAGGCGCTGAAGTGTTGGCGGCAGGCAGTATTCACGTTTACGGCGCGTTACGTGGCCGCGCATTGGCAGGCATTCATGGCAATACTCAAGCGGGTATTTTTTGTCGCGAGTTGGAAGCCGAACTGCTCTCCGTGGCGGGTAATTACAAACGGCTGGAAGATATCGACTCTCAACTGTTGGGACGTGCTGCCGAAGTCCATTTTGTCAAAGAGCAGTTAGAGATTAAGCCGCTGGGATAAGCCACACGACTGAGTGTCGGATAGTGCATCGTGCTTAGCGACGCCACGGCTGCGATCCGTTACAGTGTGTGTTTTGTTGACAGTGATGTTCCCGTTATGCGGGTAGCGCCACGCGCTCGCAATGAACGACTTCAAGAAGGAAGTGACTCTTGGCCAAAATTATAGTTGTGACCTCAGGTAAAGGGGGGGTCGGTAAAACCACCAGCGCTGCGGCGATTTCGACAGGGCTCGCGCTGCGTGGCAAAAAGACGGTCGTGATCGATTTCGACGTGGGGCTGCGCAACCTGGATTTGATCATGGGCTGCGAGCGCCGAGTGGTGTATGACTTGGTCAACGTGATCCAAGGCGAGGCGGGGCTGAATCAGGCGCTGATCCGTGATAAGCGCGTCGAGAATTTGTTCATTTTACCGGCCTCGCAGACCCGGGATAAGGATGCGCTGACCCAAGAAGGCGTTGAGAAAGTCCTGGAGCAGTTGAAAGATGATTTCGACTACATCTTGTGCGATTCCCCCGCTGGGATCGAGCGCGGCGCGCAACTGGCAATGTACTACGCCGACGAAGCCATCGTCGTGACTAACCCCGAAGTCTCTTCGGTACGTGACTCTGATCGCATTCTTGGGTTGCTAGGTTCGAAAACTCAGCGTGCCGAGCAGGGCCTCGATCCGGTCAAAGAGCATTTGCTGATTACCCGCTATAACCCTGCCCGTGTCACCTCAGGCGATATGCTGACCCTGGACGATATTCGCGAGATTCTGGCGATCGATCTATTGGGTCTCATTCCAGAATCCGAAGCCGTGTTACGAGCCTCTAACCAAGGGGTGCCCGTCACCCATGATGGCGGGAGCGATGCGGGCCAGGCGTACGCCGATACTGTGTCACGCCTACTAGGGGAGGAGATGCCGCTGCGCTTTCATGAGATGCAGCGTAAAGGCTTGTTGAGCAGGATGTTTGGGGGTAGTCGTCGATGAAACTGTTGGAGTTCTTGAAGCGTGAGCGCAAGAAATCCGCCTCGGTGGCCAAAGAACGATTACAAATCATCGTGGCGCATCAGCGTAGCCAGCGTGGTCAGCCTGATTACATGCCGCTGCTTGAGCGCGAACTGCTCGAAGTGATTCGTCGTTACGTGCATGTGGACGACGATGCCATTCAAATTTCACTGGATAGTGAAGATAACTGCTCGGTACTGGAACTGAACGTAACGCTGCCCAAAAGCTAAGCGTCAATGTGCGTTCGGGGCGGCGGGTGGCGTCGCGGGTGTGCTAGTCTTGGGCTTTTGTTCCCATCCAGCGAAGGTTGTCGGCGCATGGATGGGCGGTCACGCTCAAGGGAGTTTGCATCCATGGCGACACCGAATGCCGCCCCTGCCAGTTTCCTCTGGCACGATTATGAAACGTTTGGTGCCGATCCTCGCCGCGATCGGCCCGCTCAGTTTGCTGCATTACGTACCGATGCGGACCTCAATGAAATCGGCGAGCCCATCGAACTGTATTGTAAGCCCGCTGATGATTACCTACCTCACCCCGCGGCTTGTTTGATTACCGGTATCACCCCTCAAAAAGCGCAGCGCCGTGGGCTGCCAGAAGCGGAATTCGCGCGGCAAGTGCAGAGCGCCATGAGTGAGCCCGGCACCTGCGTGGCAGGCTATAATAGCCTGCGTTTCGATGATGAAGTCTCGCGCCATCTGTTTTATCGCAACTTGCTCGACCCCTATGCCCGCGAGTGGCAAAACGGCAACTCCCGCTGGGACTTGATCGATGTGGTGCGGGCGTTTTATGCGCTGCGCCCAGAGGGTATCGAATGGCCATTGCGAGAGGATGGCGCCCCCAGTTTCAAACTAGAGCATCTGACGGCGGCGAACGGCATTGCCCATGAGGGGGCTCATGACGCGGTGGCCGACGTGCGCGCCACCATCGCCTTGGCACGACTTCTGAAAGCGCGTAACCCCAAGCTGTTCGATTATTTGCTCGGTTTGCGCGGCAAGCGCGCGGTGGCCAAACAGCTCGACCTTCCCAGCGCCAAACCGCTATTGCACATTTCCCGCCGTTATCCGGCCAGCCGAGGCTGTAGCGCCCTGGTCATGCCGTTGGCAGAGCATCCCACCAACCCCAACGGGGTGATCGTGTACGATTTGAGCGTCGACCCCGGCGATTTGCTGTCGCTCAGTGCCGAGCAGATTCGTGAACGCGTGTTCGTCAGTCAGCAGGACCTTTCTGAAGGTGAGGCGCGCATTCCGCTCAAGGTGATTCATATCAATCGCTGTCCGGTGGTCTTTCCCGCCACGGTGCTCAAAGACGTGGAAGGTGAGCAGAAGGGCGAGTACGGTGCGATCGTGGCGCGCTTGGGCATCGACATCGCCGCCTGTCGAGGGCACTGGAAAACTCTGCGCGAGGCCAGCGGCGTGGCGCAGAAGGTGACCGAGGTATTCAGCGGCGGCTACGAAGAGTCGCCCCAAGACCCTGATTTGATGCTCTACTCCGGCAGCTTTTTCTCTGCGGCGGATCGTCAGCAGATGGAGCGGGTGCTGGCGATGGACCCCTGGGACTTGGTGGGCCAACGCTTTGCTTTTCAAGACCCGCGCCTGGAGGAGATGCTGTTTCGCTTGCGTGCCCGCAGCTACCCCGACACCCTGGAGGGTGAAGAGCGCGAGCAGTGGGAGGCGTTTCGCTGGATGCGTATGAACGATCCTGCGCTATCGGGATTGACGCTCAAAGCGTTTGCGCGTGACATCGAGCGTTACAATCAGCAGCCGCTCACCGATCATGAGCGGCAGATTCTCGAAGAGCTGGTGATGTTCGTCGAGGCCATGATGCCAGCCCAGGCATTCGATGCCTAAGCTGGCAATGGTGACGGCTAGCGAGCGTCGAAGGGGGCGAGCGTCTCACGGTAAGCGGCGATATCGCTGGGCGCATCCCCAGGATTGAAGCGAATGTCTAGCGGGTGTGCGAGCAGCGCAGGCCAGAGCGCCTGCAGCTCCTCGACACTAACCTCGAGGGCGCGTTCTGCGATCTGCTCACGGCGGTCGAAGCGTACCTCGTCGAGTGCCGTGGCTTGCCAATAGCGATTGGCCATGACCTGCAGGCTGGTATCCCGTTGGCGCAGTCGGTCATGCACCGCTTGCCGGTGGGCCGCCAGCTCCTCATCGCTGAGCGTCTCGAGGCGCTCCCCGGCGGCTGCCATGAAGGCGTCCATCCGTTCGGCAATGGTGCCACTATCCACGTCCGGCGACTGCACGATCAGACCAATGCCCGGTGCTTCCAGCAGCGGCGAATAGCCCGCATTGACGATATAGCCAAGCTGCTCCTCGGTGCGTAACTGCTGGTAGAAGGGCGTGTCCAGCCACTGGGCCAGAACGCTGAGGCGCGCCTGCTCGTCGATGCTGGTATCGCGCCCCTGCAGGTAGCGCAGTACCAGTGACTCTTCACGGGTGCTGTGTGGATGAAGCACCGTCGATTCCTCGCTCGCCTCCAGTGGCGCCAGCGTGGGAATGTCATCCCGCGTCAAGCGCGGGGTCAGCGCGCCGCGAATGAGACTGGCCTGTTCTCGTGCCTGGTCGGCGGTCAGGTTCCCCACGGCCATGGCGTCGATGTATAGACCATCGAGGAAGCGTTCGCGAAAATCCTCCAGGTGGTGCTTATCGAGTCGTTTGCTGGCGGCCAGCAGTTCGTCGGTCGACCACTGGGGGGAGAGCAGCGCCTCACCCAGGGCTCGGCTGGCTTGGCCGGTCAACGACGCGCGTGGCGCGTTGCGCCACTCCCGCTGTAGCTGGTAGCGCACCCGCTCGAAGGCGCCAGCAGAGATATCCGCCTGCTGAAGCTGCTCGATGGCTTGCTCGATGAGCGGCGTTTGGCCATCCCGCCAACCGGAAAACGACAGCGTCATACCGCGCGCGTGGGCGTAGGCGCTAAACGACTGACCGGCAAGCCACGCGGGGTAAAGCGACTCGTTGAGGCTGTCGTTGAGCCAGCCTGCGAGTAACCGCGTCAGCACGGCCTCTTCCGCCGAGTAGCTGGCGCTGGGGTGCTGTAGGCTCACCCGCCATTCGACGCTGGGCGTATTGAAGCGGCTGTCCTGCATGTGCCAAGCGGTAAACGTCGGCGTATCGATGAGTGTCGACGGCTGCTCGTCCTGGCCCGCTTGAAGGGTTAGGTCGCTGGCAATGAAAGGGTTGGGGGCAGGGAGCGCGAGACCGCTCAAGATCTGACCGGCCGTCGTGGGTGGCAGCTCTTTCCACTGGGTATTGAACCACGGTGAGACGGTATCGCTCTCCACATCCGGCGCAGAGTAGACGCGCAGCAGGTTGTCAGGCGTTAGGGCGTCCAAGTAGAGCTGCTGGCGCTCGCTGTCCATGCCGTCCATGCGATAGGCGGCGTACTGCACGTCTTCCACCGGGTAGCGCGAAAGGCTCATGGCTAGGCGGGTGGCCTCTTGCTGGGGGGCGCCGTGCTGTTGAAAGCGAAACGCCTGCTCGCTGAGACTTTTTTGCTCGTCGTAGCGCCACTCGGCCAGCCCGTCGGCGCGAATCTGCTCGATCGCGGCAAACAGCGTGGCTTCGATGTCGTCAAGGCGTTCGGCACCCGTGGGCGTCAGGCTAATGGAGACGGTAAATAGTGCTTCATTGCCATCACCGCGGCCCACACCCGCTGAGAGCCCATCGGCCAGGCCCGCCTCACGCAGCACGGCCAGCAGGCTACCGTCGCCCTCATCGCCTAGTAAGTGGGCGATGAGCTGAGTCGGCTTGGTGCGGTACTCGTCCGTGGGGTCGGGAACTGGGAAGTAGAAACGCAGTTGACGGCGATCCTGCAGCGACTCTCGTTCGATATAGCGCGGCAAGGTGTCGGGGTCGATCAGCGGCTCGTCGACGGTGGGTGCGCTTAAACCATGGTCAGGAATGTCGGCAAAGCGCTCCACCACGAGGGCTTCCAATTCGTCGAGCGGCTGGGGGGCCACCACGGCCAAGTTCATGACGTTGGCGTCGTAGTAGCGGTGGTAAAAATCGATCACCCGCTCGCGCAGTGTTGCTTCGCCCTCTGGCGGGTTGGCCAGGGTGTCTCTGCTGCCCACCGCGAAACCGGTGGTGGGATTGTCTGGGTTGAGCAGTTGATTCAGCACATCGTTTTCACGACGGGACTCATCGCGGATGCGCGCCATGTACTCGGAGTGGACGATGTTGCGCTCGCTCTCCAGGTGGTCGGCATTGAACAGCGGCGAGAGAAAGAATTCGCTAAAGCGATCCAGCGCGCCGGGCAGCGCGGAGGGCTCGATATCGAAAAAGTAGTTGGTGTCCTGCTGAGCCGTGAAGGCGTTGTGCGACCCTGCGTTATCCGAGATGTAGCGCTGATAGGCATCCGACTGCGGGTAGGGGTCGGTACCTAAAAACAACATATGCTCAAGGAAGTGGGCCAGACCCTGGAGGTCGTCCGGGTCTTGAGCACTGCCGACCCGCACGTTCATGGACGCGGCGGCCTTGTCGGCATCGGGGTCGCTGACCAGCAGCGCCTGTAAGCCATTGTCGAGGGTGATGACCCGGTAGTCGCGGTCATCGAAAGGGCTGATGGTCGGGGTAATGGCCTCGGCGACCGGGCTCTCTTCTGCCCAGAGGGGAGTGGCGGGCGCCAAGAGCAGGCCGATGGTCAGGCCAACAAGCGCGCGCCTTGCCAGCAGGCGAGGCGGAATAACAGACATAGTGGGCAACATTACGGCTCCTGTGACACGGACCAGCGCAACATGGGCCCCGTAGGGTGTGCGCAAGAGGGTGACTGATAGGCAGGGTTATTCACATGCTTTGATACCGGAAAAGCGCCCAACAGTTCCAGTGGGGCGGGCATCAACATGGGCGTTAGTGCCTCGACGTCGGTGCCAGGGTCTAGCCAGCGGTGTAGCGCCTGAGGGGGAATGATCACCGGCAAGCGGTCGGTGAGCGACGATAGGCAGGCGTTGGCTGGCACGCTAATCAGCGCCGTCGAGTCGGTAAAGGTGGTCAGCGTGGTGTGGTAACGGCACCAGAGCGCACCGAGTAGCAGCGGGGAGCGGTTCACGTGGGTCACCAGAAACGGTTGCTTGCTGCGTGTCTGGGGCTTCCACACGTAAAAGCCACTCACCGGAATCACGCAGCGCCGAGCGTTGAACGCTTCGTGAAACATGGGGCGCTCACTCAGCGTTTCCGCTCGGGCGCAGTGCGGGGCGTGGTCGAGGACCTTGAGCCAGGGCGGCGTCAGCCCCCAAAAGAGCGGCGTGTGCGTTAACTGCCCCTGCTCTAAACGAAGGGCGGACACGGGCTGGCGCGGTGCTAAGTTGGGAGACTCGATGAGCAAAGCGGTGCTTTTGAGGTCTGGCGCAAGGCGGGCAAGGGATAGGCGCTGTACGTGTAGGCGTCCCGTCATGCCGGTCTCCTTAGGGCGCGATGCCTGCGGCGCTGATGCAAAATGGCAAAGGGAAGTCGTAATACGTTAAATGTCGCGTTTTAGTGTCGAAAACAGTGTTCGATGTAAGGTATCCTATCGTATACCTTGCTCACGCTAAAGCGCGAGGAGGCATTCTTCCCTGTTTGCCGCTGACCTGAAGAGATCGCCATGGCCCGTCCTAGACAGCATGCGCCCGATGCCCTCCACGCGCAGGTCATGCACGCTTGTGATGAGTGGTTGGCTAAGCAGCCAGTCCATGGTTTATCACTACGTGCTCTGGCCAGAGAGGTGGGCTGCGCGCCCAGTACGCTGCTAAAACTCTACGGCAGCTTTAACAATTTATTGCAGCACGTCAACGTAGAAACCCTCGCACGTTTGCAGCACACCATCACGAGTTTGGCTGAAGACGATCCCGAGCCCTGGCTGCGTTCTCTGGCGCATGCTTACTGGCGGTTCGCCGAGCAGGACTGTTATCGCTGGCAGCTGTTGTTCGACTATCCGCTGGCTCAGGAGGGTGAGCTGGACCAGCGTCAGAGCGATCTCATCGAGGCGCTGTTTACGCAGGTAGAAACCTCGTTAAAGCAGTATCAACCCGTTCTAGACGACTTGGAAGCGCGTCGTCTAGGCCGCACGCTCTGGGGCAGTGTACATGGCTTGGTGCAGCTTGGCTTGAATGAGCGGCTTGGCTATTGGCAGGGTCAGCAACTCAAGGTCGATGAACTCTTGGAGCAGCTCATGAGCACGGTGCTGGCTGGGTTGCGTCACCGGGGTGCCACGACGTGACATGGGGGATCAAGACCACCCGTTGCTTATTACGCCGTGTCATTTACCTGGCCATGCGCGGCTGTTATCGGCTATCTGTACACGGTCAATTCAATGTTCCCAAGCAGGGGGCGGCGCTGGTCGTGTGCAACCATGTGAGCTTCATGGATGCACTGGTGCTGGGCGGTGGAAGCCCCCGCCCGCTGCGCTTCGTGATGGACCAGCCTATTTTTGAATCCCGCTGGCTGAAGTGGTGGTTCCAACTGGTGGGGGCGATTCCGATTGAGTCGGAGCGCCACAGCCCCGGCGCGCTGCGGCGCACCCTGGATGAGGTGAGCAGGGCGCTGCGCCAGGGAGATATCGTCATGGTATTTCCAGAGGGGCGCTTGACCCCCGATGGGGAGATTCACACCTTCCGTCGTGGTCTCGAAACCATCCTCGCGCGTGACAATGTACCGGTGATTCCTGCCGGGCTGGCGGGACTATGGGGGTCGTGGACGTCCCACTACGGCGGCAAGGCGTTGAAAAAGTGGCCCTCCCGTTTTAGGGCGCCAGTGAGCCTGCATTTTGGCCCACCCATCGCCGTCCATGAGGTCGAAGGCGTCGCGCTAAGGCGTTTTTTGGAGCAGCGCGTTAGAGCATTGAAAGCCGCGGGCGACAGCGACATCGCTCGGCGCCCGTCGAAGCAGGCGGATTAACGGCGGGGCAGGCGTAGTTTTTGCCAGCAACGTGCCGATGTGATCAAGTTGTCGCGAATCTCCAGAATTTCCATCCGTGTATTGCCGATTTGCAGGCAGGCAGGGCCTTCTGGGAACGCCTCCAAGTGTTCGAGAATCAGCCCGTTCAGCGTCTTGGGGCCGTCGGTGGGTAGCTGCCAGCCAAGCATCTTATTGATCTCGCGGATATTCGCCGTGCCTTCGATGACATGGCTGCCGTCGTCCTGCTGATGAATTTCGTCATCTTCGGAAACGTCGGTGGTGAACTCGCCGACGATCTCTTCGAGAATATCCTCCAGCGTCACCAGGCCCTCTACATCGCCGTACTCATCCACTACGATACCGATCCGTCGCTTCTGCTTCTGAAAATTCAGCAGCTGGGTATGCAGTGGTGTGGACTCGGGAATGAAGTAGGGCTCCCGCGCTTCTTGAACGATGGCGGCTTTAGTCACCTCGCTGCGGGATAAAAAGCGCGCAGCGTTACGCAGGTGCAGCATGCCAATGATGTTGTTGATATCGCCCTTATAGACCGGTAGGCGTGTGTGCTGGCTGGTCCGGATCTGGGTCAGAATGTCTTCCAGCGAATCGTCCAAATCGATACCCAGCACTTCGTGGCGGGGCACCATGATGTCGTTCACCGTCACATTTTCGAGGTCCAGAATCGATAGCAGCATGGCGCGGTGGCGGTAGGGGATTAGCGTGCCCGCTTCGTGCACCACGGTGCGCAGCTCGTCACGGGTAAGATTGTCGCCGCCGTTATCGACGCTTTTGACGCCCACCAGGCGTAGCAGGCCGTTAGACATTACGTTGACCAGCCATACCAAGGGGTAGAGCAGTTTGAGCAACGGTTCCAGCGCAAAGGACGTGGGGTAGGCGATGCGCTCTGGCTTGATGGCTGCGTACGTCTTGGGCGTCACTTCCGCAAAGATCAGAATAGTGATGGTCAACAGCGCGGTGGAGATGGCGGGGCCCGATACATCGCCAAAAAAGTGAATGGCGATGATGGTGGCAATCGATGCGGCTAGGTTGTTGACGAAGTTATTGCCAATGAGGATGACGCCAATGAGACGATCGGGCCGGGTGAGCAGGCGCATGACACGCTTGGCTCTGCGGTCGCCGCTGTTGGCCTGGTGGCTAAGCCGGTAGCGGTTGATCGACATCATGCCCGTTTCAGAACTTGAGAAGAAGGCAGACAGCAAAATGAGTAAGGCTAGCAGGCCGAACAGTAACCCCAGGGGGAAGTCGTCGCTCAAGTCGAAAGTTCCTTTATGGCGTATGAAGCTCGATTTGTAGAAGGATGCCAGTAGCGTGTCAAGCATGCCGCCAGGGCTGCTTGACCGCAATGCCCGCAGGCTTAGCGGTTAAGCAGAATTTCCAGCACGAATTTACTACCAAAGTAGGCCAGCAGCAGTAGAGCACAACCGCCGAGTGTCCAGCGTACGGCGCGCATGCCACGCCAGCCAAACCGGTAACGCCCTACTAAAAGCGTAGTAAAGATGACCCAAGCGCCCAGCGATAGCACCGTTTTATGCACCAAGTGCTGGGCAAAAAGATTATCGAGGAAGATAAGCCCGCTGATGATCGATAGGGTGAGCAGCACGATGCCTGCCCACACCAGCTCGAACAGTACGCGCTCCATGGTGGTCAGCGGTGGTAGCGACTGAACGATGCCGCGAATATGGTGATGACGCAGCGCCTGATTCTGCAAGCCCACCAGCACCGCCTGAACTGCCGCAATGGCCAGCACGGCAAAGGCCAGTGCAGAGCTTACCGCGTGGAGCAAGATGCCCGGCGTCAGGCCGCTATGGCTACCCTGGCTGGGTAGCCATGTCGCCGCGATCAGCGCAATACCGGCCAGCGGAAAGAGAGCAATACCGGCATTCAGTACCGGTTTGAAGAGGCTGGCGACGAGCACCACGTTGACGGCCACCGCCATCAGTAGCGTGGCGCTGGTGGTAAATCCGGGGAGTAGTCCCGGAGATGCACCCACTAGTTTGACGACGACGGGGATGTGGAGCAGTAGGCCGAGTGCACCCAGCAGGCGCACCATCCCCTGGCGAGGTGGCACCCGGCGAAACAGCGTCATGCCCTGCCAGATGGCAGCGGCGACATAGAGTACAAAAGCGATCGTGGCGAACGGGAGCGCCTGCATGATGCTATCCATGCGCCTTGCAGCGCGTTGTTGAACATTAGGGCCAAATCGGCGACAACGTTTGCTGAGGGGCGACTTGCCAGCGCGCCTCAGGCTTTCTCCGTTCCCTCTAGAACGGCTACCCTACTATAACCAATCAAAGCGGCGTCGCACAGCCGTCGAGCGCCAACGCTGACGGCCATGGAGACTCAAGCCGCGAGCGCGTATAATTGCCGCCACATTCGTCCGGTGAATACGCCCGACGACAGCGACGGAGGCAGAGGCCCCATGTTTCAGAATCTGAGTGAGCGTCTTTCCCAGACGCTGAAGTCGATCAAAGGCCAAGCACGGCTAACCGACGACAATATTAAAGATACTCTGCGCGAGGTGCGCAAAGCGCTGCTGGAAGCCGACGTGGCGCTTCCGGTCGTCAAAGCCTTCATCGAGCGCGTGCGCGAGCGCGCCGTCGGCCAAGAGGTGTCGAAAAGCCTCTCGCCGGGCCAGCAGTTCGTCAAAATCGTCCAGCAAGAGCTGGAAGCGATCATGGGCGAGGCCAACGAAGGCTTGAGCCTGAAGGGCTCGCCTGCCGTGGTGCTGATGGCGGGTTTGCAGGGGGCCGGTAAAACCACCTCCGTCGCCAAGCTGGCCCGCTACCTGCGTGAGCGCGAGAAGAAAAAGGTATTGGTGGTGTCGGCAGACGTCTACCGTCCGGCGGCCATCGACCAGCTCGAAACGCTGGCGAAAGAGGTGCAGGTCGACTTCTTCCCCTCGCGCTCCGATCAAAAACCGGTCGATATCGCCAATGCGGCCATCAAACACGCCAAGATTCAGTTCCACGACGTGGTGCTGGTGGATACCGCTGGTCGTCTGGCCATCGATGAAGCGATGATGGCGGAAATCCAGGCGCTGCATAAGGCGATCTCCCCCCAGGAAACGCTCTTCGTCGTCGACGCCATGACCGGCCAGGACGCGGTCAATACCGCAAAAGCCTTCCACGATGCGCTGCCGCTGACCGGTGTCATACTGACCAAGGCGGATGGCGATGCGCGCGGCGGTGCCGCGCTCTCGGTGCGCCATATCACCGGCAAGCCCATCAAATTCATGGGTGTGGGCGAGAAAGTCGATGCCCTCGAGCCTTTCCATCCTGACCGGGTCGCGTCGCGCATTCTGGGTATGGGCGACATGCTGTCGCTGATCGAAGAGGCCGAACGCACCGTCGATAAAGACAAGGCCGCGAAGCTCGCCAGCAAGGTCAAGAAAGGCGATGGCTTTGACCTGGAAGACTTTCGCGACCAGCTCCAGCAGCTCAAGAAAATGGGCGGCATGGGCGGTTTGCTAGGCAAGTTGCCCGGCATGGGACAAATGGCCGAGCTGGCGCAAGGCCCTGGTCCTGAAAAAGAGCTGGGCAAGCTGGAGGCGCTGATCAACTCCATGACGCCCCACGAACGCCGCAAGCCCGATATCATCAACGGCTCTCGCAAACGGCGTATTGCTGCTGGCGCAGGCCTTCAGGTGCCCGATCTAAATCGCCTGCTCAAGCAGCATAAGCAGATGCAGAAGATGATGAAGAAAGCGGGCAAGAAAGGCGGCATGCAGAAAATGATGCGCGGTATGTCGGGCATGATGGGCGGCGGTGGTGGTCCGGGTGGCCCCGGCGGCATGGGGGGTATGGGTGGCCCTGGCGGCTTACCCTGGCGCTAGTACCGCCTGGAGAGTGCGCTTGAGCGCGTTCGGCATGGTTGACGGCCTGTGAGTTTTCTGGCTATCAGGCTTTCCAAGCCGGGCGCATTTGCGTAGAATGCTGCCTCTTCATGCGTGGGTGTTGAGAAAATGCGCGTCAGCGTGGTCTCCGACACTGCCCAGTGAAGGTCCTGATGGAGTCTCGCCAACGCTTTGATAAGCAGGCGGTGCGCCAAGAAAACAGTATGACGAGTGTTCTGATAGCGGCTTGCGCTATGTCCCACTCGCGTAACCTCAACCGAAGGATAGTTATCGTATGGTTACCATTCGTTTGGCACGTGGTGGCGCCAAAAAGCGTCCCTTTTATCACCTGACCGTGACCGACTCTCGTAACGCCCGTGACGGCCGTTTCATCGAGCGTATCGGCTTCTTCAACCCGGTCGCCCGTGGTCAAGAAGAACGTCTGCGCGTCGATCTGGATCGCGTCACTCACTGGCAGAGCCAAGGCGCCCAGCTGTCTGGTCGTGTTGCCGAGCTGGTCAAGGAAGCGCGCAAACAGGCGTAAGCCTGTCGCACGCTGTAGCAATCGATGCTGTTGTAGCGGGAGTGGTCGTCGATGACGCGTTTCAATACTGGCCATACTGACGACACGCATGTGGTGCTTGGTAAGCTCACCAGCCCTCACGGGATCAAAGGGTGGCTGAAGGTGTACTCCTATACCAATCCCATGGACAGCATTCTAGAGTACCCCGAATGGTGGGTGCGCCAAGGGGAAACCCTCACGCGCATGACCGTCTTGCAGGGGAGTCGGCAAGGCAAAGGGCTTGTCGTGCAGCTGAAAGGCGTGGATGACCGAACGGCCGCCGAAGGGTTGGCCCAAGCGGACATCCTGATACCCAAAGAGGCGCTGCCCGAGCTTACCGACGACGAGTATTACTGGCATGAGCTCGAAGGCCTTACCGTCTTCACTCGGTCAGGCGAACGGTTAGGGCAGGTCAGCTACCTGTTCGAGACCGGCGCGAACGATGTCATGGTGGTACGCGGTGATAACGACGCAATCGACAAGCGCGAGCGGCTGTTACCCTTTTTGCCCGATGATGTGATCGTTGAGATCGACCTGGAAGATGGCCGTATGGTGGTCGACTGGGATCCTGAGTTCTGATGAGCCAAGACGCTTTGAACGAACGGCCAGCGGACGATCCAGCGGTGCTCGAAGAGGACGCGACAGACGTACCGGCGATGTGGATTGGCGTGGTATCGCTGTTTCCCGACATGTTCGATGCGATAACCCAGCAAGGTGTGATCGGTCGAGCGGTAGAGAAGCAGCGCATTGCCCTTGAGTTCTGGAATCCGCGTGATTATGCCACCGACCGCCACCGCAGCGTGGACGATCGCCCCTATGGCGGCGGCCCAGGCATGCTGATGAAGGTAGATACGCTCCGAGCGGCTATCTTTGATGCGCGCCAACGTGCCGAGCAGGCCACCGGCCTGACGCCAACGGTGATCTACCTGTCGCCCCAAGGGCGTCGGTTGGATCAGCAGGGTGTTCAAACGCTCGCGTCGGCAGGCCCGCTGGTCGTGGTCGCCGGGCGCTACGAAGGTATCGACGAGCGTGTGGTGGAGAGTGACATCGATGAAGAGTGGTCGATTGGCGACTATGTGCTGAGCGGCGGCGAGCTGCCCGCGATGGTGCTGATCGACGCAGCGGCAAGGCTGGTACCCGGCGTGCTGGGCCACCAGGATTCCGCTATCGAAGACTCGTTTAACGACGGTTTGTTAGACTGCCCGCACTATACCCGTCCTGAAGTGATTGACGGGCGCCGAGTGCCTGACGTGCTGCTTAGCGGAAATCATGCAGCCATCAAGCGCTGGCGGTTGAAGCAGTCGCTGGGGCGTACCTGGCAGCGTCGTCCTGATCTGTTGGCAGGACGTACTCTTAACGCCGAGCAGCAAACGCTGCTAGACGAGTTTATCGAGGAATACGCTTTGTCCTCTACGGCGGTTGTCCGCCCGTAGCACAAAGCGGCGGTGCAGGACGACGACAGCCGTGCGTACCTGCGTCACCCATAACGACTCCCGCGTAGCTCGCTTCGAGCGCCGGGATCACGGTTTGCCCCTTCCACGACTGCGTGGCAAGCCATTACGTTATTTAGGAGTATGAAGATGAGCAGCAAGAACAAGGTGATCCAGGCGATCGAAGCCGAGCAAATGAGCAAAGAGATTCCTGCTTTTGCACCGGGCGACACCATCGTCGTTCAAGTTAAAGTAAAAGAAGGCACTCGTGAGCGTCTGCAGGCGTTTGAAGGTGTGGTCATCGGTAAGCGTAACCGTGGCCTGAACTCCGCTTTCACCGTGCGTAAAATCTCCCACGGTGTTGGCGTCGAGCGTACCTTCCAGACCTACAGCCCGCTGGTAGACTCCATCGAAGTCAAGCGTCGCGGTGACGTTCGTCAAGCCAAGCTGTACTACCTGCGTGAGCGTAGCGGTAAGTCGGCGCGTATCAAGGAAAAGCTGGCTTAATCGCCACTTTTTCTCGAGCGCTTGGCGCTCGGATACGGAAAACCCCGTCACCGCTTTGCGGGGCGGGGTTTTTGTTTATGGCTTTGCAATGAGACCGTTAGCCGATGAGCGTGATCGATGCGTATCTGGATGCTCTGTGGTTAGAGCAGGGCGCCAGCGACCATACGCTAGCGGCCTACCGTCGTGATTTGACCGCTTGGCAAGAGCAGCTCGAGCGCGATGATGAAACGTTGCTCACGGCGTCCCCCGCGCGGTTTGGCGCTTGGATGGAGCAGCGCCTAGAGCAGGGATACCAGCTGCGCAGCAATGCACGGATGTTGTCGTCGCTACGCAGTTTTTATCGCTGGGCACGACTGTATGGACATATCGACAGCGACCCGCTGGCCAACGTGTCGCTCCCCAAAGTGCGCCCCAGCCTGCCCGATACGTTGGAAGAAGACGAGGTCGAGCGTTTGTTGCTGGCCCCGGATGTGGGCACGCCGCTGGGTGTGCGTGATCGCACCATGCTGGAGCTGCTTTACGCCTGCGGGCTACGGGTGTCGGAGCTGGTCGGGCTGACCGGCGACGCGATCAACCTGCGCCAAGGCGTGGTGCGGGTACGCGGTAAAGGCGATAAAGATCGCCTGGTGCCCATGGGGGACGAGGCCGCTGCTTGGCTGGCGCACTATATCGAAACGGCGCGGCCAACGCTGATGCAAGACCCCACACGCCCGGCGCTGTTCCCTGGTCGAGGCGATAAGGCCATGACGCGGCAAACGTTTTGGCATCGTATCAAAGCCCATGCCATCACGGCGGGCATTGCTCGGCCGCTTTCTCCTCACACGCTGCGCCACGCCTTTGCGACCCATTTATTGAATCATGGGGCGAATTTGCGGGTCGTACAGTTGCTGTTGGGTCATAGCGACCTGTCCACCACGCAAATTTATACCCATGTTGCCCAGGCGCGCCTGGAGCAACTGCATGCTGAACACCATCCGCGAGGTTAATCAAAGAATGCACCTACGTATGCCGTCCGTTGCGAAATCCTGTGTTCCCTGGCTGGTGCTGGCGAGTAGTTTAATCCCTGCGGCAGCCTTCGCCGATGACGTGGCCGAACGCTTGGCTGACAGCTTGCAGGTGAACGGCCAACCAATGCCGGTAGAGCAGGTGAGCGCCACGCCGATGGAAGGGATCTACCATGTACGCCTGGAGAGCGGTGAGTCGTTTTACGCCAATGCAGACGGTAGTCATTTTTTGGTAGGGGACCTTTATCAAAACGGGGATAATGGGCTGGTGAATCTGACCGAGCAGGCTCGCAATCAAGAGCGTGCAGCGGCGCTAGCGGCGATTCCCGAGAGCGAGCGCGTCGTGTTTAGAGCCATCGATGAGCCCAAGGCCACGGTGGTGGTATTTACCGACCCTACCTGCCCCTACTGCGAGCGCCTTCATGAGACCATTCCCGAGCTCAACGAGCGGGGAATTGCGGTACACTATCTCGCCTTCCCGCGGGCCGGTATGGGCAGCGGTGCCGCCGAGACCTTGCAGCAGGTGTGGTGCTCCGACAACCGTAGCGAAGCGATGAATCGGGCCAAAGAGGGCCAGACGATCGCCGCTTCGGCCAGCTGCGACAATCCGGTGGCCAATCAATACGCGCTGGGGCAAGCGCTAGGGGTGCAAGGCACGCCCGCGATCATCCTGCCCGATGGGCAAATGGTGCCTGGCTTCGTGCCCCCCGAGCGGCTCGTGGCCATGTTAGGCTTGGAAGACGAATAACGTCACATGAGTGACGAACGCACACGCTGAGACACTGATTCAAGAAGCGGCACCTGCGGGTGCCCAACATGAAAGGGGACGTATTTTGAAACCGGTAAGAGTAGGCATTTGTGGGTTAGGTACTGTCGGTGGTGGCACCTTCAACGTATTGACGCGCAACGCGGACGATATCAGCCGCCGTGCAGGCCGCCCGATTGTGATCGAGCAGGTAGCCCACCGCAGTATTCATCCCGACTGCGACATTACCGGCATCAAAGCGACGACCGACGTGTTCGAAGTCGCTAACAACCCCGATGTGGACGTACTGGTCGAGCTGATTGGCGGCTACGATATCGCCCGTGAACTGGTGCTCACCGCGATTGCCAACGGCAAACACGTGGTCACCGCCAATAAGGCGCTGATCGCCGTCCACGGTAACGAAATTTTCCGTGCCGCCCATGAAAAGGGCGTGATCGTCGCCTTCGAAGCCGCCGTGGCGGGCGGCATTCCGGTCATCAAGTCGCTGCGTGAAGGTCTGGGGGCCAACCGTATCGAGTGGGTGGCCGGTATCATCAACGGCACCGGCAACTTCATTTTGACCCACATGCGCGACGAAGGCCGTGCCTTCGAAGACGTGTTGGCCGAAGCCCAGGCGCTGGGCTATGCCGAAGCCGACCCGACGTTCGATGTGGAAGGCATCGATGCGGCGCACAAGCTGACCATCCTGGCTTCCATTGCCTACGGTGTGCCGCTGCAGTTCGAAAAAGCCTTCACCGAAGGGATCTCCCGCATCACCGCCGAGGACGTGGAGCAGGCCGACAACCTCGGCTACGTCATCAAGCATCTGGGGATCTCCAAGCGCACCGATCAAGGGTTAGAGCTGCGTGTTCACCCCACGCTGATTCCCAAAGAGCGTCTGCTCGCCAATGTACACGGCGTGAAAAACGCCATTGCGGTGATGGGCGATGCGGTTGGTCCCACGCTCTATTACGGCGCGGGTGCCGGTGCCGAGCCTACGGCGTCAGCCGTGGTCGCCGATCTGCTGGACGTGGCGCGGGACATTGCCACCGACCACCACTACCGCGTGCCTTATCTGGCGTTTAGCGGCATCGACGAAGACGTTAGTCAGCTGCCGATCATGCCGATGGAAGAGATCACCACGGCGTACTATCTGCGCCTGCTGGCGGTGGACCGTCCTGGCGTGCTGGCCCGCGTGGCCACGATTTTGGCCGAGCAGGGCATCTCCATCGAGGCACTGATTCAAAAAGAGGCCACCGAAGGCGAACTGGTGCCGATCATTCTGCTGACGCATCGCACCAAAGAGAAGCAGATGAACGAAGCGATCCGTGAGATCGAAGCCATGGCGGATATTGCAGGCCCCGTCACGCGAATTCGCGTGGAAAGCCTGGACGAGGGAGAGTAACCGATGCGCTATATCAGCACGCGTGGGCAAGCGCCCGCGCTCTCTTTCGAAGAGGTAGTGCTCACCGGCATGGCCAGCGACGGCGGTCTTTACGTTCCGGAAACGCTGCCCGAATTCTCCAAAGAGGAGCTGGCCAGCATGGCCGGGCTCTCCTACGCCGAGATCGCCTTTCGGGTGATGAAGCCGTTCGTCAACGGTGAGATCGATGACGAGACCTTCCGCCGTCTGGTGACCGAGGCGTATGCCACGTTCAACCACGACGCGGTGGTGCCGTTGAAGCAGCTGGATGCCAGCCACTTCCTGCTGGAGCAGTTTCACGGCCCGACACTAGCCTTCAAGGACGTGGCGCTGCAACTGCTGGGACGACTGCTGGACCACTTCCTGAAAAAGCGCGGTGAGCGCGCGGTGATCATGGGGGCCACGTCCGGGGATACTGGCTCGGCGGCCATCGAAGGCTGCCGCCACTGCGACAATCTCGATATTTTCATTCTGCACCCCCACAACCGCGTCTCCGAAGTGCAGCGTCGCCAGATGACCTCGGTGCTTGCCGACAACGTGTTCAACATCGCCATCGAGGGCAACTTCGACGACGCCCAGGCGATGGTCAAGGCCAGCTTTGCCAATCAAGACTTCCTGAACGGCACGCGGCTCGTGGCGGTGAACTCGATCAACTGGGCGCGCATCATGGCCCAGATCGTCTACTACGTGGCCGCTGGCGTGGCGTTGGGTGCGCCCCAGCGGGAAGTGAGCTTCTGCGTGCCCTCGGCCAACTTCGGCAACGTCTTTGCAGGCTATATGGCTTACAAGATGGGACTGCCGGTGAAGCAGTTCATCATCGCCACCAACGCCAACGACATTCTGCACCGCACGCTCGCGGCCAACGACTTCTCCAAAAAAGAGCTGGCAGCCACGCTGGCGCCTTCTATGGATATCGTCGTGTCGTCCAATTTCGAGCGCCTACTGTTCGATGCCTACGACCGCGACGGGGCCGCCGTGGCCGCGCTGCTGGAGCGCTTCCAGCAAGCGCCCACCGCGCTTGCCGGTGCGCCGCTGGCCAAGCTGCGCGAGAAGTTCGCGAGCTACAGCGTCGATGACGAGACGATTCTGGAAGTGATTCGAGAAGCGCATCATCGCACCGGGGAAATTCTCGACCCGCACACGGCCACTGGCTACCGCGCGGCCGAGCGGGCGCGTGTGGATACCACCACACCGATGATCACCCTGGCTACCGCGCACCCGGCAAAGTTCGCCGAAGCCGTGGTGAAAGCGGGCTTCCAGGGCGTACCGCTGCCGACCCACATGGACGACCTGCTGGAGCGCGAAGAGCGCTACACGGTGTTGCCCGCCGAATTGAGCGCGGTCCAGCAGTTCGTTGCTGACAACCGCCGCTGAGGTGATATGACCCAGGTGTCACCCCTTTCTCAGCAGAGTCACCACCCTCGCTTAGAGCCTCGTCCCCTGGACGAGGCTGTCTATTTACGTGCCCAGTCAGAAGGACTGAGCGAGCTGCAGGCGCGGCTGTTGGCCTCGCGGCTGCCAGGCTATACCGGTGAGTTGGCGCCGCTGGTGTCACCGAGCCTGCGCTATCTCGTCCATCCTGAAAAACTCGCCGATGGCCGTCGTGCGGCGGAGCGCATTGCTCAAGCGGTCGCCGAGGGCGAGTCTATCGGTATTCTGACCGACTACGATGTGGATGGCATCACCTCCCACGTGGTCATTCGGCGCACGCTGGTCGAGCTGTTTGGCGTGCCCGAGCACAAGCTGCACAGTTTGATTGGCCACCGTATTCACGATGGCTACGGCATCAGCCTGCCGCTGGTGGATCGAACGCTGAGCTTAAAACCGCTGCCGACGCTGGTGATTACCGCCGACTGCGGCAGTTCTGACGAGCCGCGCATTGCGCGCTTGAAAGCAGCGGGTATCGATGTGGTGGTCAGCGACCACCACGCGCTGCCCCTGGAGGGCCCGCCGCCCTCGGCCTACGCCTGCGTGAACCCGACCCGCAGCGACTGCGCTTACCCGGATAAAACCATTGCAGGCTGCATGGTGGCGTGGCTTCTGATGTCACTCGCCCGCAGTGTACTGGTGGAGTGGGGCGCGCTGCCCGAGGCCACGCCGAAGCTCTCGCCGTGGCTCTCCTACGTGGCGTTAGGCACCGTGGCGGACTGCGTCTCGCTAGGCGGAAGCCCCGCCAATCGGGCGGTGGTCAGCCATGGCCTGACGCTAATCAACCGCATGGACGCCGCCTGCTGGCGAGCCATGGCCGCGCGCTTAGGGGCCGACAGCGTGCCCTTCAATGCCGAAACACTGGCGTTCCAGATGGGGCCGAGAATCAACGCTCGCTCACGATTGGACGACCCCTACGCGGCACTTCACTTCATGCTGGCCGAGAGTGACGGCGTCGCGAACCGGCAGCTCGAGGTGCTCGATCAGGATAACCAGTCGCGCAAGGCCATCGAAGCGGATATGGCCGAGGAGGCGCGGGCGCTCGCCGCACCTGCTTTGGAAGCCAACGAGCCTGCCGTCGTGGTGCTGCTGGAAGATGGCCACCCCGGCGTGCAGGGCATCGTCGCCTCGCGGCTGGTCCAGGCCTACGGGCGTCCAGCCGTGGTGCTGACGCGGGCAGCGGCACCTAATATGCTCACCGGCTCTGGGCGCTCCATCGAGGGGCTGCACCTAAGGGATGCCCTGCAGCGCACCTTCGAGCTTGCGCCCGAGGCGCTGCCGCGCTTCGGCGGGCACAGTGGTGCCGCAGGCGTCGGCGTGCCGCGGGAGCAGCTCGATACCTTCAAAACGGCGTTTTTGCAGGCGGTGAGCGAGCAGTTGGGCGATACACCGCTCTACCCGCGTCTGTGGACCGATGGCGAGCTCTCGACTGCCCAGCTCTCGTTGGCCACGCTGGAAGAGATCGAGACCTTGGGCCCCTACGGGCGGGAGTTCGATCCGCCGCTGTTCGAAGGGCGCTTTATCGTCGAGGCGTTACGCCCCGTTGGGGCGGAGGGTTCACACCTAATGATGGAGCTCTCCATGGGAGCGGTGACCCGCAAAGCGATCTGGTTTCGCGCTCTCACGCCGGGGGAGCTGCCCTCGTTTGGCGTGGGCGACACGCTGCACTGCGCGTACAAGCTCAATCGTAACCGCTGGCGGGGACGTGAGTCGCTGCAGCTGATGGTGGAGCACGCTAGCCCCGTTTAACGCTCTCCGCTATCCTCGCGTCCTTGGCCGCTCGAGCGGCCGCTCCAATAATCCCAAAAAAGGACGCTCTCATGCGCATGGAAGATCTTCCCAAGGACCCCCACAAGCCCTACGAAGACATCATGGCGATGTTGTTGGGGACGCTGTTCGTCGCACTCGGGGTGACGTTCTATACCCACGCGGTGCTGCTCACCGGTAGCACCGCAGGGATGGCGCTACTGCTCAATTACCTGACCGGGTGGGGTTTTGGCGTCTGGTTTTTTGCCATCAACCTGCCGTTTTACTATCTGGCGATCAAACGCATGGGGTGGAGCTTTACGCTGCGCACCTTTGTCGCCATTGGCTTGGTCTCGCTGTTCTCCGAGCTCACCCAGGGGTGGGTCGAATTTGCCAACGTGCCGTCGCTCTACGCGGCGCTGATGGGCGGGGCGCTGATGGGCATTGGCATGCTGATGCTGTTTCGCCACCGTACCAGCCTTGGCGGTATCAACATTCTCGCCCTCTACCTGCAGGACAAACACGGCCTGCGGGCGGGCTATGTGCAGCTCGGCATTGACGGCGTGATTCTGCTGATTGCCCTGACTCAGCTCCCCCTGGATCGAGTAGGCTACTCCGTACTCGGCGCGCTGATGCTCAATCTAATCATCGCTCTGAACCATAAGCCAGGGCGTTATATCGGGGTGAGCTAGCCGTGATGACGTAAAATCATCTAGTTAAGCCAAAACCACCAGACGATCAAGCCAATGATGGCAATACCCGCAAGGTTGATCAGTAAACTCATACGGCCTCCTGTTGGCTGGGCTTCCATAACCGCAGGCGGTTGGCGTTGCTGACCACGGTGATCGACGAGAGCGACATGGCCGCCCCAGCAAGGATCGGTGAGAGCAGCATGCCGGTCATCGGGTAGAGCACGCCGGCGGCAATTGGGATGCACAGCACGTTATAGCCAAACGCGCCGATCAGGTTCTGCTTGATGTTGGTCAGCGTGGCCCGACTCAGTTCGATTGCGGTGGCCACGCCGTGCAGCGAGCCGCGCATCAGCGTGATACCGGCGCTCTCCATGGCGATATCGGTGCCCTGGCCAATGGCAAAGCCGACGTTGGCCCGGGCCAGTGCGGGGGCATCGTTGATGCCGTCGCCCACCATGCCAACGACTTCGCCCACCGCTTGGCGGCGCTCGATCTCTGCATGCTTGTCATCGGGCGTCATCCCAGCCTTGAACTCGCTAATGCCGACCTCGCGGGCCACCGCAGCGGCGGTATGTTCATTATCGCCCGTGAGCATTACCACGGTTAACCCATCGTCCTGCAAGCGCTTCACGGCGGCCGCGGCATCGTTGCGCAGCGGGTCGCTAACGCCGAAAAGGGCGGCCAGCTTGCCGTTCACCGCTAAATAGACCAGCGAGCGCGCTTTGGCTTCCAGCTGGCGAATGTGCTCGTCCGCTGGGGAGAGGTCGACTCCATCCTCCTCCAATAGCCGCGCATTGCCCAGCAGCAGCGCGTCATTGGCTTGGCTGGTGCCTTTCACACCGCCGCCGGTCACGCTATCAAAGCTAGCCAGCGTATCGGGGCGGGCGTCGTGCTCTTCGGCGTAGGCCGTCAGCGCTTTGGCCAGCGGGTGTTCCGAGCGGCTCTCTAGGGCGGCCACCCAGGCCAGCACTTGGGGGCTGTCGTTATGCAGCACCGTTGCCTCGGTGACGCGCGGTTTGCCCTCGGTCAGCGTTCCCGTTTTATCGACCACCAGGGTGGTCAGGCGGCTCGCGGTTTGCAGCGCCTCGCCGCTGCGCACCAGTACGCCATGCTCGGCGGCTTTGCCCACGCCAATCATGGTGGAGATCGGGGTGGCCAAGCCCAGCGCGCAGGGGCAGGCAATGATCAGCACGGTCGTGGCAGTGACCAGCATATGAATGACCACCGGGGCAGGCCCCAGGTTGTACCAGGCAAGGGCCGTCAACACGGCCATGATCATCACGGCGGGCACGAACACGCCTGAGATTTTATCGGCCAGCTCACCAATTGGCGGGCGAGAGTTTTGGGCGCTGGCAACCTGTTCGGTAATGCGTCCCAAACGGGTATCGCGGCCGATGTGCGTGGCGCGGTAGACCAAGCTGCCGTTGCCATTCACCGTGCCCGCACTGACCTCGTCATCCGCCCTTTTGTGCACCGGCACGGGTTCGCCGGTGAGCATCGACTCATCGATATAGCTCTGGCCGTCGAGTACCACGCCATCCACCGGCAGCCTCTCACCGGGGCGCACGCGAATAGGGTCATCCAGCGCGACATCGTCAACCGCAATCTCTTGTTCAACGCCGTTGCGTATCACCCGGGCGGTTTTTTCCTGCAGGTCGAGTAGCCGTTTAAGGGCATTGCTCGTGCGACCGCGGGCACGTAGCTCCATGGCGTTACCCAGGAGAATCAACCCCACCACCATGGCCGACGCTTCAAAATAGATGCCCTGAGCCACCTCCGGCAGCCAGGGGGCGAAGAGCACCACCATCATCGAGTAGAGCCAAGCGGTGCCGGTGCCCATTGCCACCAGGGTGTCCATGTTGGCCTGATGATGCTTGAGCTGTTTCCAGGCGTTGGTGAAAAAGTGCCGCCCAGGAAAGGCCAAAATGGCGAGCGTCAGCAGGCCAATCACCAGCCAGTACAGGCGGCCAACGCCCATGGGGTGTGGGTGATAGACGAACATGCTCATCATCAGCGGAATCGCGAGGGAGAGTGACAGCACGCTGCCCTTTAGGCGCTGGCGGTAGGTAACGGCCTCTTGCGCCTCGCGCGTGCGCTCTGCTTTGCGCATATCCACAATCGGTTCGGCGCTATAGCCCGCTTCGGCCACGGCGGCCATTAGCGCTTCCTGAGTAGCGCTGCCGGTGACGTGTGCGGTGTGGGTGCCGAAATTCACCGAGGCGCCGCTGACGCCGGGCGTGTTGGCAAGCGCTTTTTCGACGCTTTTGACACAGCCCGCGCAGGTCATGCCGCTAATTAGCAGGCGCTGTTGGGGCGCAGCCACGGGAGTGCTCTGTGAGTCGGTGGACGACGGCGCGTCTTGGTGAGATACGTCACTTGTGTCGTTGCTGGGTGGGTAGCCCGCTTCGTTGAGAGCACTATCCAGAGCTTGATCGTCGAGGGAACTGGCCACTTCCAGACGCTTTTCTGCCGGAAAGCCCTCCACTTGGGCCGCTGGGTCATGCGCTTGAATGGCCTCGCGCATGCGCTTGACGCAGCCCTGGCAGTTCATGCCCGGCACGGTGCGGGTCAGCATCATGGTTTGCTCGGTGTCGTGCTGCATGGGGCCTCCTCGGGAAAACTTTCGATCAAGCGGCACAGGCTGTGGCCATCCGGGGTGCCATCGGGCATGTCCTGCCAACTTTCCAGTGCCTGTTCCATTCGCTGGGCGAGTGCTTCGAGTTCGGCAATGCGTGCGCGTATTTGCGGCAGCCGGTGAGCGAGCAGATCGCGCACTAGCGGGCAGGGGGAGTCGCCTTGGTCGGCATGGGCCAAAATGTCGCGGATTTCCGCGACGCTAAACCCCAATTTTCGCGCTCGCTGAATAAAGTGCAGACGCTCCAGGTCGTTATTAGAAAAGAGCTGGTAGCCGTTTTCAGGATGCCGGCGGGGGGAGAGCAGGCCTTCGCGCGTATAGTGGCGTACCGTCTCAGGCGTCACGTGAGCACGCTTGGCGAGCTCCCCCACTTTTAAATCGCTCATTGGCATGCCCAACCCCTGTGTGTGGTTAACGTATTGTGAGTGTAAAACCTTTGGGTGACCCATAGGTCAAGCGTTGCTGGTCACTCAGCCGAAAGGACTAAAACACTGATTTAAAACAGTCGTGCGACTAATGTATAAGCAAAAAACAAAATAAAACGCTCGTTTGCCCTTGAACCAAACCCGACATTGGGCGAAAACTGAGGTGTAAGAACAACGCGGGTGGATGGCAGAATCCGCCGGATCATCGGGAGAGAGGCCCACAATGCATAATAACTTCAAAAAACTAACCCTAGTGGCCGCGGTAGCATCAGTAGCTTTTGCTAGCCAAGCCAACGCAGGCGGATATCAAATCAACGAGCAGAGCGTCAGCGGCCAGGGTTACGGCCATGCAGGACGCAGCTCCAACGTTCATGATGCCACGATCGTGTACGGTAACCCGGCGGGTATGTCGTTCCTCGACCGCGCCCAGATTACGGCGGGCGGTACTTTTCTGAGCGTCGATACGGATATTAGTAATGTGAGCGCTAGCCGTACGTTGGATGCTGGGGTTGCTCAGGGTGGCGCACCGAATGGTGTGCAGATACCTGTGGGTGGCATCCCAGGTACTAACGATGGCGATATGGTGCCCGGCACGCTGGTTCCCTTCGCGTTTTATGCTCATCCTGTCAACGAACAGCTGGCGTTCGGCTTTGGTGTCTATGCGCCGTTTGGTTCTAAAACCGAGTACGAAGATACGTTCCAAGGCCGCTATTTTGGCGACTATACCGAACTACGTGTCGTGAGCGCCCAGCCGACCGTTTCATACCGTTTTAACGATCAGTGGTCGGCCGGTATCGGTATTACGTATAACCAAGTAGAGGGTGAGCTGCGTCGCCAGTTGCCCACCAGCGCAGCCTTTAATGCAGCAGGCGACATCGACTCTCGGGTAGAGGGTGACGATGACGGTTGGGGATATAACCTGGGTGTTATTTATCAGCCGGTACCCGAGACCACGTTGGGCTTGACCTATCGCTCGGCAGTGGATTATGAGCTGGAGGGCACCTTCCAAGCCACAGACCCGCTGGGTAACGTCGTGCGTGCCGATACGGCGAGCCTGGACTTGACCACGCCTGAAACGGTCAACTTATCGTTGACGCAGCAAATGACGGATCGCCTGAAGTTGATGTTCGGGGCTTCCTGGGTGCGCTGGAGCCAGTTTGAAGAAATCTCGATTGTAGGCAGCCAGGGCAATGAAATTACCAACGAGCAGCAAAACTACTCGAATGCCTGGGCCTTTGCCACAGGCGGTGAGTATCAGTTAACGCCGACCTTAGCCCTGCGTGCAGGTGTGACGTTAGACTTCACGCCTACCAATGACCAAGACCGCAGCGTACGTATTCCGTCCGATGACCGGCGCATCTTCTCGCTTGGCGCAGGCTGGAGTCCGACCCCTGACTTGACGCTGGACTTTGCCTACTCCTACCTCACCGAGCGCAGCACCTTTGTTGAGCAAGATCGCCAAGACCTGCTTGCCAGTGCCCAAACCGGTGGTATTCCCGTCGGCGGCGCGACTTACTCAGCCGACTACAAAAACGAAGCCCATGGTTTCGGTGCCCAGTTGACCTATCGGTTCTGATCGACGCTCGCGCTTACTGATCGGTCTTCGACCTACTGACCCGGCTTCGGCCGGGTTTTTTACGTGATGCGCAACGGGCTGGGTGGGTGCGGTGAGCGCTGGGTTTCGTTACAATGCGTCCCAGAATAACGCCGCTGGGGTAGCTTGCGCAGGTGTCGACCACCTAACCGTGAGCTGCCACAGCGGCGCCTGTCTCTTTTACGCTACCATCCAGCGTGCAGGAGACGTCGTCCATTTACAAACCCAGTCACCGACCAAGGCCAAAGCGATCCATGTTGGAAACCAACCCGATTCATCACCAGATCAAGGACCTGTCTGAGCGGACAGACGTTCTTAGGGGGTATCTTTGACTATGCCGAGCGTAAAGATCGGCTAGAGGAAGTCTCCCGCGAACTCGAAGATCCCAACGTCTGGAACGACCCCGACTATGCCCAGAAATTGGGTAAAGAGCGCGCCACCCTCGAGGCCATCGTGGCGACTATCGACGAGCTGGACCAGGGGCTAGCGGATAGCCGCGACCTACTGGAGCTCGCCGAGATGGAAGAGGACGAGGGCACCGTCGAAGAAGTACGCAAAGAGCTCGACGGCTTACAGGGCGCTCTGGAGAAGCTCGAGTTTCGCCGCATGTTCTCGGGAGAAATGGACGAGAACAACGCCTACCTGGATATTCAATCGGGCTCCGGGGGCACCGAAGCCCAGGATTGGGCCAACATTCTGCTGCGCATGTACTTGCGCTGGGCCGAGAGCCACGGGTTTAAAACCGAGATCATCGAGATATCGGCGGGCGAAGTCGCCGGCATCAAATCGGCATCGCTGCATATTCAAGGTGACCACGCCTTTGGCTGGCTGCGTACCGAAACCGGCGTTCACCGTTTGGTGCGCAAGAGTCCGTTCGACTCCGGCGGCCGCCGTCACACCTCGTTTGCCTCGGTATTTCTGTCGCCGGAAATCGACGACAGCTTCGAGGTCGAGATCAATCCATCGGATCTGCGTGTCGATACCTATCGTTCCAGCGGTGCGGGTGGTCAGCACGTCAATACCACTGACTCGGCAGTGCGGATTACCCACGAGCCGACCGGTATCGTGGTGGCGTGTCAGAGCCAGCGTAGCCAGCACGCCAACCGCGATTTCGCCATGAAGCAGTTGAAGGCGAAGCTGTGGGAACACGAAATGCAAAAGCGCAATGCGGCCAAGCAGGAGGCGGAAGACTCCAAAGCCGATATCGGTTGGGGCAGCCAAATTCGCTCTTACGTACTGGATGATCAGCGTATTAAAGATCTGCGTACCGGCGTTCAGTCCAGCAACTGTGACAAGGTGCTCGACGGGGACTTGGATCAGTTCATCGTCGCCAGCCTGAAGCAGGGTTTGTAATCTTTTTTAGCGTTTGAACAGAAATAGGGTGCCCGATGGCTAACCAAGACGCGTCTTCTCTCGATAACGAAAATCACCTGATCGCCGAGCGCCGTGCCAAGCTGGCGGCTCGCCGTGAGCGAGCGGCCGAGCAGGGCAAGAGCGCTTTCCCGAACGATTTCCGCCGCGACAGCCTCACCGTCGAGCTGCACAACCTGCTGGGTGAGAAAGACAAAGCCGAGCTGGAAGCGCTGGATCATCAGGCGTCGGTGGCCGGTCGCGTGATGCGCAAACGCGGTCCTTTCATCGTGATTCAGGATGTGGCGGGCCAGATCCAGCTTTACGTGGATAAAAAGGGGCTCCCGGAAGACGTCCTGGAAGACATCAAGGGCTGGGATATCGGCGACATCGTGGCCGCCCGCGGCCCGGTGCACAAATCCGGCAAGGGCGACTTGTACGTGATGATGGTCGAGGCGCAGCTGCTGACCAAGAGCCTACGTCCGCTACCGGACAAGTTCCACGGCCTGACCGACCAAGAAGCACGCTATCGCCAGCGCTACGTGGACCTGATCATGAACCCGCAGTCGCGGAAGGTGTTCGAGACCCGCGCGGCGGTGATCAGCTCCATGCGCCGCTTCTTCGAAGCCCGTGGTTTCATGGAAGTGGAAACGCCGATGCTGCAGCCGATCCCCGGCGGCGCGGCGGCGCGCCCGTTCATCACCCACCATAATGCGCTGGACATCGACATGTACCTGCGTATTGCCCCTGAGCTCTACCTGAAGCGTCTGGTGGTGGGTGGTTTCGAGAGAGTGTTCGAGATCAACCGCAACTTCCGTAACGAGGGCTTGTCCACGCGCCACAACCCCGAGTTCACCATGGTGGAGTTCTACTGGGCCTACGCGGATTATCGCGACCTGCTGGACATGACCGAAGCCATGCTGCGCACCGCCGCGCAGGAGGTGCTCGGCACCACTACGATCACCTACCAAGGGGCCAGCTACGATTTCGGCCAGCCCTTCAAGCGCCTCACCCTGCGCCAGGCGATTCTGGATCACGGTGACGGCATCACCGACGCCGACCTGGATACCCTGGACGCCGCCCGTGCAACGGCGGAAAGGCTCGGCATCAAGGTGAAAGAGAGTTGGGGGCTGGGTAAAGTCCAAACCGAGATTTTCGAAGAGGTGGCCGAGCACCAGCTCGATCAGCCGACGTTCATCACCGAGTACCCGGCAGAGGTCAGCCCGCTGGCGCGGCGTAACGATGCCGACCCCTTCGTCACCGATCGCTTCGAGTTCTTCGTCGGTGGCCGCGAGATCGCCAACGGTTTCTCGGAGCTGAACGACGCCGAAGACCAGGCGGAGCGCTTCCGCGAGCAGGCGGCCGAAAAGGACGCCGGTGACCTGGAAGCCATGTACTACGACGCTGACTACGTGCGCGCCTTGGAGTACGGCATGCCGCCGACAGCGGGCGAGGGGATCGGTATCGACCGGTTGGTGATGCTGTTCACCGACAGCCCCTCCATTCGTGACGTGCTGCTATTCCCGGCGATGCGTCCCGAAGTTGATTGACGTTAAACGTGGCGCTAGCGGACGAAAAGTTGGTAAGGGCGCGATTTAGCGCCCATAATGGTCAACGTTTCGACGGCGAGGAGAATCCCATGAAACTGCTTAATCGCTCTGCCCTGAGCGTCAGGCCGACCCAGACCTTCGTGGACTGGATCAATGCGCTCGAACCCACCATGGGAGACGACGACCTGACCCTGGACGACGTCGAACGTGAAAGTACGGTCTACCTGATCCCTGAGATGGATACCCCAGAGGCGTTGGAGACATTCGTTCGTGAACGTCACGTAGAAATCCTAGAAACCGAGCTGCGTGCTTGGGAAGAGGATGAGCGTCAGTGGCCAGAAAAACTCGACTGGTCGCTGTTTCAGGACTTCCTGCGCGTGGAGCATAGCTACCTCGCCATCGACCTGGATGACGAAACGGCGTTGGAAATCTCCGATGTCGATGACTCGCTGCTGCTCGACCATGAGCAAGATTAGCGTGCTAGTATTCTTATGCTAAGCGCACTGTAAAACCGGCTTCGGCCGGTTTTGCCGTTTCAGAGGGTGTTGTTCAGGAACTCATCACCATGCGACTGTTTGAAACTCGCCCCGGCGACGACGGCCTGCCTGGGCCCGAGCGCCTATTGGCCGTGCTGGCGCTCGTGACCGGCACGCTAATGGCGGTGGTCGATACCACCATGATCAATTTGGCCTTGCCCACCATCGCCGCTGATTTAGGCGTGTCGGCATCCCGGGCGGTGTGGATCACTAACCTGTTTCAGGTCGTTTGCGCGGCCTTTTTATTGGTGTTTGCCGGTGTCAGCGAGCTGATAACCCGACGACGGCTCTACCTGTTGGGTTTGGCCACCTTCGTAATGGCGGCACTCGGTGCCGCGCTGTCGCGTAACCTCGAAACGCTACTCGTGTTTCGTGCGCTGCAAGGCTTGGGCGCAGCGGCCACGCTCTCCATTGGGCCGTCGCTCTACCGCGCCATTTTTCCGTCCCGTCTGCTCGGCAGCGCGCTGGGGCTCAGTGCGCTGGTCGTGGCGGGCGGTTATGCCGCAGGCCCTACCCTCAGTGGCGTCATTCTCTCGTTCGCGGACTGGCCGTGGCTGTTCGCGCTCAACGTGCCGCTAGGGCTCTGCTCGCTCTGGCTGGCCCGCCGAGCGCTGCCGAGAGAGACCCCGCGCCAAGGTGGCTTCGATACGCTGGGGGCGCTTTACTCGATGCTGATGCTGGCGAGCTTTTTTATCGCCATGGATGCCGTGGGCCACGCCGCACCGTTGTGGCAAAGCGGCGGATGGGGGCTGCTGGCGGTAGTGGGCTGCGCGCTATTTGTGCGTCGCCAGCGGCGGGCGCCTTACCCGTTACTGCCGCTAAGCGTGTTTGCCGAAAAGCGTTTCACGCTGGCGGTGTCCGCGTCGGGGCTAGCGTTTATCGGCCAGGGACTCACCTTTGTGGCGCTGTCGTTCTTTTATCAGGAGCAGATGGGATTTTCGCCCTTGGAGACTGCGTGGCTATTCACGCCCTGGCCGCTGGCGATCATGCTGGTGGGGCCGGTCGCAGGGCGTTTGGCAGATCGCTTCAACCCCAGCCTGCTGTCGAGTACGGGGCTGCTGCTGCTGATCGTCGGGTTGGTGGCGTTGGCGCTGGTGGACGAGAGTACGGGGGTCGCGGGAAGCTTGTGGCGAACGGCCCTTTGCGGGATTGGCTTCGGGCTTTTTCAGCCGCCCAATAACCGGGAAATGATGGGCAGCCTGCCGCCTGAGCGTAGCGCCAACGTGTCCGGCGTGATGAGCACCACGCGCACGGTGGGGCAGTCACTCGGGGTTGCGCTGGTCGGCGCGGCGCTGGCGCTTGGATCGCCCGTTCAGTTAACCCTCTGGTTGGGGGCAGGGACGACGCTGTTGGCATTGCTGGCAAGTCTTTCCCGTGTGTCGTTGGCCCAGCGGGCGCTCGTCGAGCGGAGGGCATCGTCTGTTGGCGAGTAACGGCGTACAATAGGGCCGTTGCTGACGGAAGGAGAGTCCCATGGCGATACAGACACAAATCGAGCAAAAGTTGGCGGCGCTAACCCCAGACGTGCTCCGAGTCGAGAACGAGAGCCACATGCACAACGTGCCGGCCAACTCGGAAACGCACTTCAAAGTGACCCTGGTAAGCGACAGCTTCGACGGTATGATGCCGGTGAAGCGTCATCAGCAAATATATGCCCTGTTGGCTGACGAACTCTCGGGCCCGGTCCACGCGCTGGCGCTACACCTTTATACGCCCCGCGAGTGGCAGGCGCGCGGCAGCGAGCGTCCCAACTCTCCCAACTGTCGTGGCGGCGGCCAGTGACCCAAGAAGTCACTCGTCGGCACTATCTGGATGCCATGGGCATTACGTCCTGGGCGTCCCGCTATCAGTTACCCAACGCCCTGCCCACTGACGTCTGTGAGTGGCAAGACGCACCGGCCAAAGCGGCGCCGCGCGAGCGCTTGCAGGCGCTGCTCGACGACGCCCCCGCGCGCCAGCCCTCTCGCCAGCCCGGTCGTGACTCCGATCTTGCCCCCACAGTCGCTGCGTCTCCCTCGGCCGTCAAAGCGCTGCTGGGCCAGCCAACGCCCACAGAGCAGGTATCTCAGCCAGAGGCGAGCACAGAGCTTGCACCGACAACACAGGTCGAACGCGCCGAGCCACTGACGTTCAGCCTCTCCTGCGCTTGCATCGACGGGCGCTGGCTCAGTCTCTGTGAAGGCGAGATCTCGGCGGTCGAGCAGCAGCTGCTGGCCAACATGCTGCGTGCTGCGGGCATCGGACATGGCGAGCTGCCCACGGTGACTCACTTCACCTGGCCGCCCATGGCCACTGCCTTCGAGCCTGAAGAGCCCCTTGAAGAAGCGCAAGAGGGCGTGGCAGCGTTTATTGCCGGTGCGGTAAGTCGGCAAGGTTGGCAATTAGAGCAGGTGCTTTGGTGGGGCGCTGAGAGCGCAACGGCCGATTTGGAGCGCGTCATCGCGCTCGATGGTGGGCATAGCGAAACGCTCGCGCTACCGGTTTGGCAAGGGCCCTCGCTGGCTGCGCTGACCCAAGACGCGAATGCCAAACGTGCGCTATGGCCGCGTTTGGTAGCTTTAGGCAAGCAGTGGGGCGATGCGTGATCGAGCGTTTGCGTCCGGACCATCGAGCTCCGCTTCTGAAACTGGAAGCCCTCGCCCAAAGCGGCGCCAGTGGCCAGCAGTTGGCGGAGGCGTTAGCCGATGACCAAACGTGGGTCTTGGGCGATTGGCAGGGCGACGTGCTCGCAGGCTACGCCCTGGTCGCGCAACTCCCGTTCGATGCCGAGCTCCAGGCCATTGGCGTGCGGCCTGAGTGTCAGGGGCAAGGCAGGGCACGACGCTTGTTGGGTGAGGCCATTACCATAGCCACGCGCTGGCAAGCAGAACGATTACTGCTGGAAGTGCGCGTCGGCAACCAGCGAGCCATTGCGCTCTATCGGCAGGCAGGGTTTCAGGAGGATGGCCGTCGGAAGAACTACTACCCGGCCGCCAACGGCGCGACCGGGCGGGAAGACGCGCTGCTGATGTCGCGAACGCTGGCTTAGGAGGCGCTGCTGTCGTCCATGCCATCGAACTTGCTGAGAACACTCTGCAAGCGGCGCTCCCACTCTTCACGCTCTTGCTTCAACTGCGCATTTTCGTTGCGTAGCTCTTCGTTTTCTAGCTTCATCATCTCCAACGCCTCGACGGTGTCGGTGACTTTTTGTTCCAACTGATTGAACAGCTCAAGGCTCATGCCTACCTCCAGTAACGAACGACAGGCGGCTGCCTGTCGTTATGTCATAAAATCGGGCGTGGTGCGTCACTCGATGGGGCGAGCGTAACGCCGCTGTTACTTGTCGGCAAGCGCTTTAGGTGAGCAAGCGTCGATAGAGCCTAGCCATGCTTTCACCTGCCCGGGTTTCTCGGTGAAGCTGCCAATGGGTGGGTACTTTGGGCGTCAGGCCGTACTCGGTCTCCAGGTAGATCATCGCCTCGTTAGCGAGCCAACCGTTCGCCTCTAACGCGCTGCAGCAATCCGCGGCCAAATCTTGATGAAAGGGCGGGTCGAGAAATACCACGTCCATCGGCTGTCCTGGCGACGCGACAAACGATAGGGCATCGGCGGTGATGACCTTGCCCTGCGCGGTTTTCAAGATGGTGAGGTTCTCGCGAATATGCGACGCCACCTGGGCGTCACGCTCGACGAAGGTGACTTCGGCGGCCCCCCGCGAGAGCGACTCGATGCCTAGTGCACCGGTGCCCGCGAATAGATCCAGCACCTGCTTGCCGTAAAGCGCTTGGCCGAGCCAATTGAACAGCGTTTCACGTACGCGATCTGGGGTTGGGCGCAGGCCAGGATGGTCGAGCACCGGCAGTTGGCGGCGCCGGAAATCACCGCCGATGATGCGCAGTTTTCCCGGCGGTTTGGCTTGGCCGCGAGAAGATGTCGATGGGCGCGAGGAGGCGCGCGAAGAGCGTTGTCGTTTCATGACGCGATTGTAGCGGGCTACTTATCCAAAGTCTTGGTCTGCGGTGGTAGGATAATCGCAATGTTCACCTATTTCGTCGGATGACCCCTATGTTCGGTTTTTTCAAACGTAAGAAAAAGCACGACTCCCAGCAGGAGCCTCAGGATGCCCAGGAGCAGCCTGCGCTGTCGGAGGAGCCCGAGGGCTCGACTGAGCAAGAGATTGCTGCGGAGGAGAGATCGGCACCTGCCAAAGCGCCTGCGGAACCCCCTGCGGAACCCCCTGCGGAACCCCCTGCGCCCTCTGAGTCGCTGGCAGACGAATCGCCCTCACATGCACCGGCATCCGTAGGTGACGCTGCCGAGGTGCTCGCCCAGGAGCAGTCGCCCGAACCGGTCGATAAAGAAGACGTTCAGCCCACCGGCGTCGATGAAGATGTGACGCCTGCGTCGCTCATGGATACTGTGCCAGAGCCAGAGCCAGAGCCAGAGCCAGAGCCAGAGCCAGAGCCAGAGCCCGCCGCGAAGGCAGCCCTTCAGGAAAAGCCGGTGGCAGAAAAAGGCGAAAAAAGAGGCTGGTTTGCGCGCATCAAGTCTGGTCTAGGGAAAACTCGCGCCAACCTGACCGACGGCCTGGCCGATCTTTTCCTCGGCAAAAAGCAGATCGATGACGAGCTGCTGGAGGACTTGGAAACCCAGCTGCTCATGGCCGATGTGGGCATCGACGCGACGAGCGAGATCATCGAACGCTTGGAAGCGCGCGTCTCCCGTAAAGAGCTCAACAACCCCGAGGCGCTCTACCGTGGCTTGCAAGAAGAGCTGGCCGCACTGCTGGCCCCCGTGTCGACGCCACTCAGCTTCGAGAAAGAGCGCGACGGCCCCTTCGTGATTTTGGTGGTCGGGGTCAATGGTGTCGGCAAAACCACCACCATCGGCAAGCTCACCCAGCGCTTTCAGCGCGAGGGTAAGAGCGTCATGCTGGCCGCTGGGGATACTTTCCGTGCGGCCGCGGTCGAGCAGTTGAAGGTATGGGGCGAGCGTAACCATGTGCCGGTCATTGCCCAGCATACCGGTGCCGATAGCGCCTCGGTGATTTACGATGCGGTGGCGGCCGCCAAATCCCGCGGTGTAGACGTGTTGATTGCCGATACCGCTGGACGACTGCACAACAAGAGTCATCTAATGGAAGAGCTGAAAAAAGTGCATCGAGTGATGCAGAAGCTCGATGACACGGCGCCCCACGAGGTCATGCTCGTATTGGATGCGGGCACGGGGCAGAACGCCATTTCCCAAGCGTCGACCTTCAACGAAGCGGTGCCGATTAGTGGGATTACCCTGACCAAGCTGGATGGCACCGCCAAAGGCGGCATCATCTTTGCGTTGGCCAAGCAGCTCGAAACGCCGATCCGCTTTATTGGGGTGGGCGAAGGCCTGGATGATCTGCGCCCCTTCAACGCCGATGACTTCGTCAACGCGCTCTTCGACCGCCAAGGAGACGATGGCCACGCATGATAGCCTTTGAGCATGTGGGGAAGCGCTATGGAGGGCGCTTCGAGGCGTTGGCACACTTGAACTTTCGCGTCGCACGAGGCGAAATGGTCTTTCTCACCGGCCACTCGGGGGCGGGAAAAAGTTCGCTGCTGCGCTTGATCATGCGGTTGGAAAAACCCAGCCGTGGCCGGGTGGTGGTGGCTGGGCACGACATTGCCCAGCTCCACGTCAGTCAAGTGCCGTTCTATCGACGTCAGATAGGTGTGGTCTTTCAAGACCATCAGCTGCTGTTCGATCGTAGCGTGTTCCACAACGTGTCGCTGCCGCTGGACATTCAAGGAGTAGAGCCCCGTGAGGCAGCCCGGCGCGTGCGCGCTGCGCTGGACAAAGTTGGCCTGTTGCACCGTGAAAAAGCCCTTCCTATCGAGCTATCGGGTGGTGAGCAGCAGCGTGTGGGCATCGCCCGTGCTGTGGTCAACAAACCCGCGCTGCTGCTGGCCGATGAACCCACCGGGAATCTGGACCCCCAGCTCTCAGCCGATATCATGGCGCTATTCGAAGACTTCAATCGTATCGGCACCACCGTGATGATCGCGAGCCACGACTTGGCCCTGATTGCGCGCTTGCGTCATCGGATTCTGCGTCTGCGGGATGGCCGTCTAGTAGCCGATGAGGGGGCCGTATGAAGCGTTCGGCCACTCCTCGCCAAAGCGGCGCCGCCCCCCGTGCTGCCCGCGCGCCCGCAAAGCCCCATGCCCCTGTAACGGAAAAAACGCCCCGCGGTGGGGCTCGCTCGCAGCAAACACGTATGGGCAGCCGTCTGCGGGCCTGGGGGCGTCACCACCGGGCCATGGCGCTGGATAGCCTTTTTCGACTGGTGCGCTACCCGTTGGGCAACCTGCTGACCATGCTGGCCATTGCCATTGCCTTGGTGCTTCCCGCCGCTCTATGGCTGACGTTGGACAGCGCCAAGCTGCTGGATGCCGAGCTGGATGAAAGCGCGTCGCTCACCGTTTATCTCGATATGGGGATTGATGCAGCGCAGGCGGCTCGGATCGAAGAGGCGGTGAGCGCTGACGGCGGCGTGGCGCAGACGCGCATGATCAGCCCAGAGCAGGGCATGGCGGATTTCCAGCAGTCGTTGGGCATCGACGATACCCTGGCAGGGCTTGACGATAATCCGCTCCCCGCGAGTATCGTCATTTCCCCTCAAGATGTAGAGCCCGCTGCGATGGCTGAACTGGCCGAGCGGCTCGAGGGGGTAACTGGCATCGATGAAGTACGCGTCGATTTGGCCTGGGTCGAGCGGCTGCGCCATCTGGCGGCGTTGGGACGCCGCGTGGCGCTGGCGCTGGGGGTGCTGTTTGGTTTCGGTGTACTGCTGGTCGTCGGTAATACCATTCGCTTGTCGGTGGAGAGCCGACGCCGTGAAATCGAAGTGGTCATGCTGATCGGCGCAACGCACGCCTTCGTGCGTCGCCCGTTCCTGTACAGTGGAGCCTGGTATGGCGCTGGAGGCGGGCTCTTGGCGCTGGGTCTGTTGGCCTTGGGCAATCACTGGCTATCGCTGCCGGTGGCGGCGCTCGCGGCAAGCTATGGCGCTAGCTTCACCTTGCCGCAGTTGGACGTGACAGGCTCTACAATTCTGCTATCTTGCAGTACACTACTTGGCTGGCTGGGAGCTTGGCTTGCCGTCACGCGCCATCTTTCCAGCATACGCCCGCGCTGAGCATGCGTCTGTCGCGTTGTCATCTTCACGTTATAGGCAGTACATAGACTCCGCGATATTGTCCATGTGGGCAGTCACGGGAATTTCTACCCCCGTGGCGTGATCGATGCCAACTGTGCGTCGATCGTTTGAACCTCTGGGTTCGACTAAGGTCTTAAGGTTAACGCAAGACGTTTGGCTGCGCACATTCACGCGACGCCAGCACGTCAACCACGATAGGTTTTAAGGGAGACCATCTGCACATGAGCACTAGTCTTCTACCGGTGGGACAGCTTTCACCAGGCAATGACCTGGGTGGCTACATTCAAGCGGTGAATGGCATCGCGGTGCTGAGCGTCGAAGAGGAGCGCGAGCTGGCGTTCCGTCTTTACGATGAGGGCGATCTAGAGGCAGCACGTCGATTGGTGCTATCGCACCTTCGTTTCGTGGTGCACATTGCTCGCAGCTACTCCGGTTACGGTCTGCCGCAAGCGGACTTGATTCAGGAAGGCAACGTCGGTTTGATGAAAGCCGTCAAGCGCTTCGATCCCAATCAAGGGGTACGCTTGGTGTCGTTTGCCGTGCACTGGATCAAAGCCGAAATTCATGAGTTCGTGCTACGTAACTGGCGTATCGTCAAAATCGCCACCACCAAGGCGCAGCGTAAGCTGTTTTTCAATCTGCGTAGCGCGAAAAAGCGTTTGGCATGGCTGAACAACGACGAGGTCGACGCAATTGCCAAAGATCTCGACGTGAAACCGGAAGTCGTGCGCGATATGGAAGGGCGCCTCTCGGCATTCGACGCAGGGTACGACGCATCGCCCAGTGACGACGAAGAGAGTACGTATCAAGCGCCAGCGTACTTCCTCGATGACGCTTCCGCTGACCCGGCGACACAGCTCGAAGACAGCGACTTCGAGGAAGACGCCACGCGCCGTCTTCAACTGGCACTCAAAGCGTTGGACGAGCGCTCGCGGGACATTTTGCAGCGCCGCTGGCTCACCGATGACAAAGCCACGTTGCACGATTTGGCCGACGTGTATGGCGTTAGCGCTGAGCGCATTCGCCAGCTCGAAAAGAACGCCATGAAGAAGCTACGTCAGAAAATGGGCGACGCGGCCATCGCTGCGTAACACTCACGCCTCACGCAGGAAAACGCCCCGCCGGTATCGTTACGGCGGGGCGTTTTCATTTGCTTTGTGCATGTGCTGAGGGCACGCGCCTCATTATGCGGGTTGGGAAGCGTTTCTAAATAGCTGGCCCGAGAGTAGCGTCCACTGATCCTCCCAATACTCGGTAGGCAGCCGCTTGAAGTCGCTGCGGACGTATTGCGAAATACGCCCTTCGGCCTGGGCGATGAGCAGGTTGGCCGCTGCCGAGGCGGTGATGCTGGTGCGCCGCCCTTCACGCAGCTCGGCCTCACGGAGCACCTGCTTGAGCTGCATTTCCAAGCGCTCGAAGAGCTGGTGTACCCGCTGGCGCAGCCGAGCGGTCTCTCCAGTGAGAACATCGCCGCCCAGTACCCTGGCAAGCCCAGGGTTCTTCTCGGCAAACCCGAGCAAGAGCGAGAGAATCGTTCCGCAGCGGGTCGTGGCATCAGGAATATCGTCGAGAATGCGGGTGATCCTGGCGAAAATGCTCTCTTCGATGAAGTCGATCAAGCCTTCGAACATGCGCGCCTTGCTGGGAAAATGGCGATACAGCGCTGCCTCGGAAACGCCCACTTGCCGCGCCAGGGCGGCCGTGGTGATGCGTTTACCGCTATCTTCTTCCAACATGATGGCCAGCGCCTGCAGTATCTGCTCGCGGCGGCGAGGTTTGCTATCGTCACTCATGACTCGTGCCCTCCGTCGCGATTAGCCTGCGTCAGTGATCAGGGTGCCTACCCCGGCGTTGGTAAAGATTTCCAGCAGTACGGCATGGGGCACGCGACCATCGATGATGTGGGCGCTGTTGACACCACCTTTCACCGCGTCCAGTGCACAGCGGATCTTGGGGAGCATCCCGCCGTAGATGGTGCCGTCGGCAATCAAGCCGTCTACCTGAACGGTCGTGAGTCCGGTCAATACCTTACCTTCGCTATTCATCAAACCCGCCACGTTGGTTAGCAGCATGAGTTTTTCGGCGTTCAGCGCTTCGGCTAGCTTGCCTGCTACCAAATCGGCGTTGATGTTGTAGCTGTTGCCTTTGTCATCTACCCCAATAGGTGCGATGACCGGTATGAAATCACGCGCGGCCAGCATCTCGATGAGATCGGTAGAGATCGACTCCACCTCGCCCACGTGGCCAATGTCGATGATCTCCGGCGCGGTCATTTCCGGACTTTGATGCTCTACTTTGAGCTGGCGGGCGCGAATTTGGGCACCATCTTTCCCCGTCAGGCCAATCGCTTTGCCGCCGCTTTGATTGATCAGGTTGACGATGCTCTTGTTGACCAAGCCGCCCAGCACCATCTCGACCACGTCCATGGTCTGCGAGTCGGTGACCCGCATGCCGTTGACGAAGCGGGATTCGATATTGAGTTTCTCCAGCAGACTGCCAATTTGCGGCCCACCGCCGTGTACCACCACGGGGTTGATGCCGACCTCCTTCATCAGCACGATGTTACGAGCAAATGAGTCGATCAGCGTATCTTCGGTCATGGCGTTGCCACCGTATTTGACGACGACGGTTTTGCCGGAGAATTGCTGAATGTAGGGAAGCGCTTCTGACAGCACCTCCACGACGACCTGAGGGTCGCGACTAGCTGAACTCATGACGATGTCCCTTGGCTCTTTTTTAATGTCTGTTGCATGGCTGTGCGCGGCTGGCAATCACAGCGTGTTTAACACGTCGCGCGTTCTAAAGGCGCGATCATGTCGTTGTGGTGGCCGGTATGGTCAGTGTCGGTGCGATGCCGTTGAGCGCTTCGGCAAAACGCCCACGGATGCGAGCAAGTGCAGCGCTATCCTTTCCTTCGAAACGCAGCACCAGGGCGGGCGTCGTATTCGAGGCGCGGCATAAACCCCAGCCGTCGGGGTAATCGACGCGAATGCCATCCAGCGTGGTTTTGATACCTTCGCCGAAGTCGCCCTCTCTGGCAAGCGTCTCGATAATGGTAAATTTTTTGTCATCGGCCACGCTGATGTTGATTTCGGGCGTGCTCACATCCTGAGGAAATTGGTCGAAGAAGGTATCCGCATCCCCTGGGAATTGGGCAAGAATCTCCAGCAGCCGGGCGGCTGAGTAGAGACCGTCGTCAAAACCGTACCAGCGCTCTTTGAAAAAAAGGTGGCCACTCATCTCACCGCCGAGCAGTGCCCCCGTCTCTTTCATGCGCGCTTTGATGAGCGAGTGCCCGGTGCGCCACATCTCGGGTTCACCCCCAGCCTCGCTAACCACCTTGGCCAAGTTGCCGGTGCACTTGATATCGAAGACCACCTTGGCGCCAGGGTTGCGCGACAGCATATCGGTGGCAAAGTGCATCATCAGGTGGTCGGGGTAAATCATGCGTCCACGAGGCGTCACGACGCCCAGGCGGTCACCGTCGCCGTCGAAGGCCAGGCCGATGTCGGCTCCGCTGTGTTGAACGTGGTGAATCAGGTCTTGGAGGTTTTCAGGCTTGCCGGGGTCGGGGTGATGATTAGGAAAGCGCCCATCGATCTCGGCATAGAGCGGCGTGGTCGTTACTCCCAATCGCTCGACCAACTGCGGGCCTAGCTCGCCAGCCACCCCGTTGCCGCAATCCACCACGGCGCTAAGCGGGCGCGTTACCTTCACATCACTCAAGATGCGTTCCAGATAGGTGGCGCGCAGATCGTAGTGGCGCACGCGACCGTCGCCTTGGGTGAAGTTACCTGCTTGAATGCGCTCAAAGAGCGCAGTAATTGCGTCGCCCGATAAGGTGTCGCCCGCCAGGACGATCTTGAAGCCATTGTAATCCGGCGGGTTGTGGCTACCGGTGAGCATCACGCCTGAGCAGCTCTCTGCGAGCGTGTGAGTGGCAAAATAGAGAACCGGCGTGGGCACCATGCCGATATCGATCACGTCTCTTCCCGCGGCCTGCAGGCCGCGAATGAGCGCCGCCTGCAGGCGTGGCCCAGACGTGCGGCCGTCCCGCGCCACAATCACCGTGTGTTCGCCGCGAGCGGCCGCTTCGGAGCCGACGGCGCGGCCAATCAGCTCGGTGGTGGCATCGTCGAGCGTGTCATCGACGACGCCGCGAATGTCATAGGCGCGAAATATCGAAGCGGGTACGGTCATCATCGATCCTTGAAAAGGCAAAAGGGGGCGTCGTAAGGCGAGCTATTGGCGACCGGTGCTGCCGAAACCGCCGCCGCCGCGGGAGGAGTCGTTGAAGCGCTCGACGATGTCGAGGTCGGCCTGCACCACGGGCACCAAGACGTACTGGGCCAGCCGCTCGAACGGCGTCACGGTGAAGCTGTGTTGGCCTCGGTTCCAAACCGAGATCATCAGCTCTCCCTGATAGTCGGAGTCGATCAAACCCACCAGGTTGCCCAGTACGATGCCGTGTTTATGGCCCAGGCCCGAGCGTGGCAAAATCATGCCCGCTAAGCCCGAGTCTTCAATATAGATGGCAAGCCCGGTTCGCACGAGCTGGCATTCGCCGGGGGCGAGCGTCAACGGCTCATCCAGCAACGCCCGCAAGTCCATGCCCGCAGAGCCTGTCGTGGCATAGGTGGGGAGATAGTCGTGGAGGCGCTCGTCCAGGACGTTGCACTGTAGGCGAGGGCGGGAACTGCTCATGGTTAGGCTCCAGAAGAGGTCAAAGAGAGGTGGGTGAGGGCGTGCCGAACGATCAGCGCGGCCAGCTGCGTTTTAGGCTGTGGCGGTGCGACGAGTCGTTCACTGCCGTCGGATGTTCGCCATAGCAGCAGCGCCGCGTTGTCGTCGCTGCCAAACCCTAGCCCCTGTTGGGAAACATCATTAGCGACGATCATATCGAGCCCTTTGCGGGTGAGCTTATCCTGGGCGTAACGCTCGATGTCTTGGGTCTCGGCGGCAAAGCCCACGACAAAGGGGCGCAGGCCGTCCGGTAGCGCCGCCACATCGGCAATGATGTCGGGATTTTTCATCAGCGTGAGCGTTAGGGTGTCCTGGTCGTCGGTTTTTTTCAGCTTGTGCTCGGCCGCGTTGGCGGCGCGGTAGTCGGCTACCGCTGCGCAGCCAATGAACAGCGCGGCGGTTGGCGCGAGATCGAGCGCTGCCTCGTGCATCTGCAGGGCCGTGTCGACGTTGAGCCGCTCGACGCCTGGCGGCGTGGGTAGGTTCACCGGCCCGCTGATCAGCGTCACTCGTGCGCCTTGCGCGGCTGCCTCGGCCGCCAGGGCATAGCCCATCTTCCCCGAGCTGTGATTCGACAGGTAGCGGACAGGGTCTAGTGCCTCCCGCGTGGGGCCAGCGGTAATCACGACATGGGGGGCGCTGGCCGAGGGGGTAATGGGCGGTGCAAAATGGCGGCTCACGGCCTCCAGAATCTCATCAGGCTCGCTCATGCGCCCTGGGCCGACATCGCCGCAGGCTTGATCGCCCGCGGCAGGGCCTATCAGCTGCCAGCCGTCGCTGGCCAGCTGTGACACGTTGCGCTGAGTGGCGGGGTGGCGCCACATGGCTTGATTCATCGCTGGCGCGATGAGGCGCGGCGCCTCGGACGCCAAACAGAGCGTGGTCAATAAGTCATCCGCCATGCCGTGCACCAATCGTGCGATCAGATCGGCCGTGGCGGGCGCGATCACGATGGCGTCGGCCCAGCGGGCCAGCTCGATATGGCCCATGCCGGCTTCCGCTTCTGGATCTAGCAGCGACGTACGCACCGGCTCCCCCGAGAGCGCCTGAAGTGTCAGCGGCGTAATGAAGGCCTGGGCGCCCTCCGTCATCACCACGCGAACCTCGCAGCCCGCCTGCTTGAGCAGTCGTACGATCAGCGCGCTTTTATACGCCGCAATGCCCGCGCTAACGCCGAGCAGCAGGCGCTTACCCGCAAGTGACGACGTACGTGATGACATACGTGATGACAAAGGGGAATGCGAAAATGAGGCCATGGTCGGCAGTCCAGTGTGACGATCAACAAGGCGCTTACCATACCATTTGACCGATTATTTTGGCATGCTCGGCAAATGTAGGGGCTAGGTATAGTGAGGCGGCGCCATTGAGTTGGCGTTTGAAGGCGGCGCTCTGTCTTTAACTAGGCCGATAACGGCAGCGCATGGGCAAGGAGGCGTGGATGGGAATCAATCATTGGCCCGAGGGGGAACGGCCGCGGGAAAAACTGCTGACGATGGGCGCGCAGGCTCTCTCGGATGCTGAGCTTCTCGCCATTTTTCTGCGCGTTGGCGTACAGGGACGCTCTGCGGTGGATTTAGCGCGGGACTTGCTGACCAGCTTTGGTGGTTTAAGGCAGTTGCTGGAAGCCGACCAAGCCCAGTTCTGTGCCGCTCGGGGGTTGGGGGATGCCAAGTTTGCTCAGCTACAGGCCACCCTGGAGCTTTCGCGGCGTCATTTGGCCAGTCAGCTGGCCCGGGGTAACGCGCTGACGTCGCCAGCGCTGGTGCGTCACTATTTGAGTTCTCAACTCCGTCACTTGGGACACGAGGAGTTTGCGGTCCTTTTTTTGGACACTCAGCACCGAATTATTCGCTATGAATCCCTATTTCGCGGTACCCTAGACAGCGCATCCGTTTATCCCCGCGAAGTTGCCAAGCGTGCGTTGGAACTACACGCTGGTGCTGTCATCCTGGCCCACAATCACCCCTCGGGTGTAGCGGAGCCCAGTGATGCCGATCGACGTATCACCGAGCGCTTGAAAGATGCCCTTGCACTCTTTGACGTGCGGGTTCTCGATCATTTCGTGGTAGGAGACGGAGACGTGGTGTCCTTTGCCGAGCGTGGCTGGCTATAGTCATCAACTCAGCAGGAGAAAACGCGCGGCGGGTCGTAGGGCCGATGCCCCTTTTCTAAGTAAATTGTCCAGAAACGCGCTTTTTTGGCCTTTTTGGGCGGTTTCGCTTGCTGGTAGCCAGGTGCTCTGGTATAAAGTGCCACCTTTGAACTTGGGTTGAATAACGGATTTGGGTACAGCTAGGCGGTTAACTGCGTCGACTCCCTCCCTGCTCCGGTTTGCCCGACAGTTTTGAACAACTCGCCAAGCGGTTGGAGGCTCTCATGTCCAAAGTATGTCAGGTTACCGGCAAGCGTCCGGTAACTGGTAACAACGTTTCTCACTCCCAGCGTAAGACACGTCGTCGTTTCTTGCCGAACCTGCACACCCATCGTTTTTGGGTTGAATCCGAAAACCGCTTCGTCAAGCTGCGCGTTTCCTCTAAAGGCATGCGCATCATCGACAAGAAAGGTATCGAGACGGTTCTGGCCGATATCCGCAAACGCGGCGACGCAATCTAAGCGAGCTTTTGCTACGCACTTTTGGGAGAGTTAAACCATGCGCGATAAGATCAAGCTGGTGTCTAGTGCCGGTACTGGCCACTTCTACACCACTGATAAGAACAAGCGGAACACTCCGGATAAGTTCGAATTCAAGAAATACGACCCGGTGGTCCGTAAGCACGTTATCTACAAGGAAGCCAAGATCAAGTAATCGCGGTTACGATGATCGGCTTTCACCGCAGGCGAGCGCCTGTTGAAAAACCCGGCCCAAAGCCGGGTTTTTGCATGTCTGTCGTTAGGGCGCTGACGGGTCATCTGTCATGGCGCTGTCATCATAGGCTTTCATCATGCCCGAATTGCCTGAAGTAGAAACCACGCGACGTGGCATTGCCCCCTATATCGAAGGGCAAGAGATTACCGAAGTGCGGGTGCGCCAGCCGCGCCTGCGGGTGCCAGTGCCTGACGATCTGGCCGATCGGCTGATCGGCGCGCGCGTCGGCGAGCTTTCACGCCGTGCCAAGTATTTGCAGATGCCGCTGGCCACACCCAAAGGCAGCGCCACGCTGCTGTGGCACCTGGGCATGTCGGGAAGCCTGCGTATTGCGCGCCTGGGCGACGTGCCCAAAAAACACGATCATGTGGACGTCGTGACGGCTAGCGGTTACGTGCTGCGCTATCATGATCCGCGGCGGTTCGGTTTCGTCGATTGGCGGCAGGGCGACGGCAGTCGCGATACCCGCCTTGCTCACTTGGGCCCCGAGCCGCTCAGCGAAGCCTTCGACGGCCAGTGGCTCTACCGCTTGTCCCGCGACAAGCGCGTAGCGGTCAAGCCTTTTCTGATGGATAACCGCGTGGTGGTGGGCGCGGGCAATATCTACGCCGCCGAAGCGCTGTTCATGGCGGGCATCGACCCGCGCCGTGCGGCGGGGCGTATTTCCCGAGCCCGCTACGATGCGCTGGCGGCTGCCGTCAAAGAGGTATTGACGGCAGCCATTACCCAAGGCGGCACGACGCTGCGCGATTTTGTCAGCGGCCAGGGTGAGCCCGGCTACTTTGCCCAGCGGCTCAACGTTTACGGACGTCACGGGCAACCCTGTTTACGCTGCGGAAGCGAGCTGAGACGTATCACTCTGGGCCAGCGGGCCAGCGTGTTCTGCCCTGGCTGCCAGCGTTAAGCGTCGCCTCGCGCGGCGACCCATTTTGCTTATTTGAGCAGCGCTAGAGCGCTGCCCGCCTGCTTTTTTGGAGATTGTTGTGACTCAACGCCTGCGCCTGAACAAGAACGCCGATCGCCGCTTGAAGGCTGGCCATCTGTGGATCTACTCCAACGAAGTCGATATCAAAGAGACGCCGTTAAAGAACTTCGCGGCGGGTGAGTCCGCGCTCGTAGAGGCCTCCAACGGAAAAACGTTGGGCGTGGCCTACGTGAATCCGCACTCGTTGATCTGTGCGCGTATCATGTCTCGAGACCCGGAAATGCGCCTGGACCGCTCGCTGTTCGTGCATCGCTTCAATCAGGCGCTGGCGCTGCGTCAGCGTCTCTTCGATCAGCCCTTCTATCGTCTGATTCATGGGGAAGGCGACCTGCTGCCGGGGCTAGTCATCGACCGCTTTGGCGACGTGCTGGTGGTGCAGCTCAACACGGCGGGTATGCAGGCATTGGCGGAGGAGATCGTCGATGCGCTGGAGAAAGTCGTCAAACCAAGCACGATCGTGTTTCGCAACGACACCGGTGGCCGCCGCCAGGAGGGCCTGGAAGCCCACGTGGAGGTGGTCAAAGGCACGCTACCCGATGAAGTGCTGCTGGTCGAGAATGGCGTGACCTTTGCCGTCCCGGTGCTGAATGGCCAGAAAACCGGCTGGTTCTATGACCATCGTGTCAACCGCGCCTGGCTCAACGGCCAAGTGGCTGGCAAACGCGTGCTGGACGTCTTCAGCTACGTGGGTGGCTGGGGCGTCCAGGCAGCCGCCAGCGGCGCCTCCGAAGTGCTCTGCGTGGACGCCTCTGGCGCGGCGCTGGAGCAAGTGGCGCGCAACGCCGAGCTGAACGGTGTCCAAGAGCAGGTGGCCATCGGCGAAGGCGACGCCTTCGAAGCCCTGGCGGCGCTGAAGGCCGATGGCGAGCAGTTCGACGTGGTGATTCTCGATCCGCCGGCGTTCATCAAAAAGCGCAAGGACATCCCCAACGGTGAGCGCGCCTACTCGCGTCTCAATCGTGAAGCGATGCGTCTGTTGGGCCGCGACGGCCTGCTGCTGTCGGCGTCGTGCTCCATGCACTTGGCGTCCGAGCGGTTGGTCGACGTGGTGCGCGGCGCGGTGCGCCATCAGGATCGTCACGGACAGGTCATCTTCCAGGGCCACCAAGGGCCGGATCATCCGGTACACCCGGCCATTCCAGAAACGGCCTATTTGAAGGCGCTGGGTGTTCGCGTATTCCGCGATTAATCATCCGCAAATCGTCGTCATGAGGTAGGTAGACAGGGAGCGAGTCACATGGAGTGGGCACTGCCAGACCCGTTTGTCATTGACCTGGAGGTGCTGCCAGAGGCGATCGATGCCTACCAGCACGTCAACAACAGCGAGTACTTGCGTTGGGTCGAGCAAATTAGCTGGGCCCACTCCGAGGCATTGGGGCTCTCTCTCGAGCGTTACCGAACGCTGGATAGGGCGATGGTGGTCCATCGTCACGAGCTGGACTACCTCGCGCCAGCCTTTTTAGGGGATGCGCTGCAGCTCGCGACCTGGATCGTCGCGTGCGACGGGCGTTTTAGTCTGACGCGTCGCTTCCAGCTCAAGCGTGTCGACGATGGCAAAACGCTGCTCAATGCCCGTACTCGCTTTGCCTGCGTGGCACTCTCCAGCGGTCGTCCAAAGCGCCTGCCCGAGGAGTATCAGCGTCTCTATGGTAGTGCGGTAGTAGAGGAAGGGTGATGCGCTACTGAGTGGCGTCGATTTTTTCGTGCGCTGCGCTCAAGCGCTAGATCTTTCTGTCAAAAAACGCCTTAGCCGGCGTTTTTTTCGTTTTGATTCATAGGCGTGGTGGTTCTCACCGGCTGTGCTGTAATGCAGTGAGCGACGTGTCGTTCATCCGGATTGTGGAGAGTTCAGTCATGAAAATTGCCGTTCCCAAAGAGATTAAAAATCACGAGTACCGTGTTGCACTCACGCCCACAGGGGTACGCGAGCTAACCGGGCGTGGCCATCATGTCTGCGTGGAAAGCGGGGCGGGCGAAGGCGCAGGCTTTCCCGATAGTGCTTATCAAAGCGCGGGGGCCACCATCGAACAAGGCGTGGAGGCGCTGTGGCAACACGCCGAGCTGATCTTGAAAGTCAAAGAGCCGCAGCCAGAGGAGGTCGCGCGTCTCACCCCTGAGCATACGCTGTTTACCTACTTGCACTTGGCCGCTGAACAGTCGCTCACCCAAGGGCTAATGGACAGCGGTGCCACCTGTATTGCGTACGAAACCATTACCGATGCCAAAGGCGGTCTGCCGCTACTTGCCCCCATGAGTACCGTGGCGGGTCGAATGGCCGTACAGGCGGGGGCGCACAGCCTGGAGAAAGCGCAGGGCGGCTCCGGTGTGCTGTTGCCGGGGGTCCCCGGTGTGTCGCCGGGCAAGGTGACGGTGATCGGCGGCGGTGTCGTCGGCGAAAACGCCGCCCGCATGGCACTCGGCCTGGGCGCGGACGTCACGATCCTGGACAAATCCATTGCCCGCCTGGAGGTGCTGGATGATCGCTATCAAGGGCGCATCAAGACCGTTTACTCCACGGCCGATGCGTTGGATCACGCGGCCAGGGAGTCGGACATGATTGTGGGTGCCGTGCTCATTCCTGGGGCTGCAGCACCCAAGCTGATCACGCGCGCCATGCTGGCAGACATGAAGCCGGGGAGCGTGCTGGTCGACGTGGCGATCGATCAGGGCGGCTGCTTCGAAACCAGCAAGCCCACCACCCACGCCGAGCCCACTTATATCGTCGATGGCATCGTCCACTACTGCGTGGCCAACATGCCCGGTGCCGTGGCGCGGACTTCTACGCTAGGGCTGACCAACGCCACGCTGCCGTTCGTGCTGGCACTCGCCGACAAAGGGTGGCAAAAGGCGCTCGCCGACGATGCGCACTTCTTGCCCGGTCTGAACGTTCATAATGGCCAGATCACTTACCGTGCGGTCGCCGAGGCCTTTGGCTTGGCGAGCGTCGACCCCAGCAGTGTGGTGGGGCGATAAAGGGCTGAAGCGTGTCTAATGCTCAATAGTGGGGCGGAACGTCATCTTCAGGGCGAAAGCTGCCTTGGCTATCGCCTGCTTGGAGCGCCTGATGCTGTTCACGTAGCCGTTCGCGCATCAAGGCGCTGAGTTGCTCGAGTTTTTCCAAGCGTCGTTCTTGCTGGGCGACCGCTTGGTCGAGCGTATCCAGCCAGTGCTCTTGATAAGCCAGCCGACTCTCCAACGATTCAAGACGTTGAGTGAGCTCGGCAGGCGATAAATCGTTTGTCATGATAACATCGTCACCTTGTGTAGTATGCTCGGTACTGTTAGGAATGGGCCTGGTAGTTCGAGTATTGTCCTTCGTCTGTTACCCATACAACAAGAGAGCTTTCATCATCTATGAACCCAAAAGTTGTTTTTCGCTGTTTCTTTATCAGTATCTTACTGGCCGCCCCCACGCCGCTTTTGTTGGCGGGGATTGTTCATTTAACCAATGCACCGATGGCTGAACAGTGGCTAGCTGGCGCGGCGTTTAGTGTGTATGCCGCCGTCGCCCTTGGCTGCTTTGTCATGTTGTTCATTGGCACGTTAGCCGCCGCTGCCCTGGCGCCGCCCATGGTGGTCAAAGCGGACGTTGCCCGAGTGAAACCAGCACCGCGTCAGCCTCAAGCGACGTCGCCGGTAGCGGACGATGATGAAGAAGACATCATCGATCCCAACGATGGCCGTGAAGAGGGAGAGGTCAAGTGGTTCAATACCAATAAAGGTTACGGCTTCATTACCCGCGATAACGGAGAGGACGTATTCGTTCACTTTCGTGCCATCCGTGGCCGCGGCCCACGGATGCTGGCCGAAGGCCAAATCGTTCGCTATCACGTGATCAAAAACGATCGTGGCCTGCAGGCCGATGATGTGAGTATTATCGAGTAAGCGTTCTCACAGCGTCCCTTGCTGGTAGAGAAAACCCCCGCATTGGCGGGGGTTTTTGCATTTAGCGGCCCGAATCGGGCCATTCGATGGCACGCTCTTGGCCGCTGGGTAGAACTTGCCAAAAACGGTCAGGGTCATCGCCGGGATGCCAGCCGCCTAGCGAGCAGCGAACTTCCACCTGCAGCGCCTCAGCGGCATGCTGAGCGCACTCCTGATCGGTATGCCACGGCGTCTGGTTGCTGTCGAACCAGAGGCTGGCAAAGCCATCGGCGGCGTTATCCACCAGGAGTACCGGGACGCTATCGCCTTGGTGTTGGCCGCGGGTTTTCCATTTGCCTTTGCCCGCTGGACTAAGCGGCGGTGCACTGAGCACCTCGGCCAGCCAGGCGTTGACGTCATCCAGCGTGGCCTGCGCCAGATACACTTCTATGTCTGGAAACCGCTCCATCATACGCGTACCTCGTCGGTGGTCAGCAGCGCCTGAAGCGTCGCTTCGTAAATACGGCTCAGCTCGTCCAAGTCGCTGGCGCGCACCCGTTCGTTCACCTTGTGGATAGTATCGTTGAGTGGGCCAAGCTCGACGACTTGGGCGCCCAAGGTGGCAATGAAGCGACCGTCCGAGGTGCCGCCGCTGGTGGAGAGTTGCGGGCGTTCGCCGGTGACGGCTTCTACGCCGCGAATCGTGGCATCCACGAGCTCGCCTTCTGCGGTCAGGAAGGGCTCGCCGTTCAACGTCCAATCCAGATGATACTCGAGGCCATGCGCATCCAAGATCGCTTCGGTGCGTGAGCGTAATTCGTCGTGGGTGACGTCGGTGGAGTAACGGAAGTTGAACACGACTTCCACGTCACCTGGAATCACGTTGGTGGCGCCCGTTCCAGCACGCACGTTGGAGATCTGAAAACTGGTCGCAGGGAAGAAGTCATTGCCCGCGTCCCAATGCTCGTTGACGAGCGCATCCAGCGCAGGCATCGCCTGATGGATAGGGTTGCGTGCCAAGTGAGGGTAGGCCACATGGCCCTGCACCCCTTTGACGTGAAGCACGCCGCCCAAAGAGCCGCGCCGCCCGTTTTTGATCACATCGCCTAGGCGATCGGTAGAGGAGGGCTCGCCCACGATGCAGTAGTCCAAACGCTCATTGCGCTCGCGAAGATGCTCGACCACTGCGCGGGTGCCGTCGATGGCAGGCCCCTCCTCGTCGGAGGTGATCAAAAACGCAATGCGACCCTCGTGATTGGGGTAGCGCGCCACAAAGCGCTCCACTGCCGTCAGCATCGCCGCCAGACTGCCCTTCATGTCCGCTGCGCCGCGCCCGCAGAGCATGCCCTGGTCGTCGATACAGGGCTCGAACGGCGGGAATTCCCAGTTGGTATGGGGGCCGCTGGGCACCACATCGGTGTGTCCGGCAAACGCGATCACCGGCCCGTGGTGGCCGCGCACAGCCCAAAAATTCTTTACATCACCAAAGGGGAGCTGCTCGATATGGAAACCGAGCGCCGTTAAGCGCTCGATCATCAGGTCTTGGCAGCCTTCATCGTCGGGTGTCACCGATGCCCGGCTCAGCAGGTCGAACGCCAGCGTGAGCGTCGGCGACAGTGAGTCAGGCTCAGTTATGGGCATGTAGCGCCTCGTTCAGCGCGATGGCGCTTTTATTGGTCAAGCACTCGATGCGGCCATTTTGTGAGTTGCGACGCAGAAGCAGGTCGTCTTGGCCTGCCAGCTCGCGGGCGGCGACGGTGTTGACGTCTTGGCCCTTGTCATCCAACAGTGTCACTTTGGAGCCTGCGGTGATGTACAGACCCGCTTCCACGGTACAGCGGTCGCCCAGCGGAATACCGATACCGGCATTGGCGCCGATGAGGCAGCCCTCGCCCACTTTGATGATGATGTTGCCACCGCCCGAGAGCGTGCCCATGGTGGAGCAGCCGCCGCCCAGATCGGAGCCTTTGCCGACCATGACGCCGGCAGAGATACGCCCTTCGATCATGCCGGGGCCTTCGGTGCCCGCGTTGAAGTTGACGAACCCTTCGTGCATGACCGTGGTGCCCTCGCCCAGGTAAGCGCCCAGGCGCACGCGGGCGGTGTCGCCGATGCGGATGCCGCTAGGCACCACGTAATCGGTCATTTTGGGGAATTTATCGACACAGTCGACGGACAGCGCACGGCCAGCAAGACGTGCCTTGAGGCGGCGGGCGGGCAGCTCTTCGATGTCGATGGCGCCTTCGTTGGTCCAGGCGATGTTACGCAGCAAGCCGAACATACCGGTCAGGTCCAGGCCGTGGGGCTTCACCAGGCGGTGGGACAGCAGGTGCAGCTTCAAGTACACCTCAGGCGCGGTTTGCGGCGGCTGATCGCTCTCTAAGAACATCGCCACCAGCGGACGCTGGCTCGCCGCCAGTGACTCTGCCAGTGCGGCTTGGTCGGAGTGGCCTGCCGCTTCCAGCGCTTTGGCCAAGCGGGTGCAATCTTCTGGCAGGAAACTGACCGGGGCATTGCCTGTTGGTGCGTCCAGGGCTTCCTTGGCCGCTGCGACCAGGCTCTCGTCTGGGTGGAGTAGTGGAGCCGGATAGTAGATTTCCAGCCAGTCGCCCTGGGTGTTTTGGGTGCCGATTCCAAGCGCGAAGCTCAGCATAACGCGTATTCCTTAGAGGTTGGTGAGAGGTGTCGGTCAGGATTAGCCACTTAGCGAATCGTAGTCGCCGTCTCGGTAGCCGATCATGATGGTACCGTCGTCGAGTTCCAAAAGCGGCCGCTTGAGCAGCGTAGGGTGCTGAAGCAACAGCTGGCGCGCCGAGTTGGCATCAAAATCCTTCTCTTCATCGGAGAGCTCGCGCCAGGTCTTACTGCGCTTGTTGATCACCTCGATCAGCGGCGCGCGATTCAAGATGTGTTCAAGCAGTGCCGCCGACAGGCCATCTTTACGCAGGTCGTGGGTTTTATACATCAGCGCTTTGTCGTCCAGCGCTTTGCGTGCTTTGCGGCAGGTGTCGCAGTTGTGAATCATATAGAGCGTCAGCATACAGCCTCCTTTCGTCGTCTTGGTCGGCGCGGGCTAGCCGCGTTCGAGCAGTTGGCGAAGACGCGTGGCCGCTTCCAGCGTCGGTTCGAGCTCCGCCACTAGGGCTAAGCGTAGCCGCCCAGCACCGGGATTATGGCCATGTTGTCCTGGGCGGCCCATCAAGCTGCCGGGAAGTACGCTCACGTGCTGCTCGCTGAATAGCCGTTGACTAAAGGCGATATCGTCACCGCCCGGAACCGCAGGCCAGAGGTAGAAGCTCGCCTCGGGCGTGGGGAAATCCATCACCGGGGCGAGCACCTCCGTGACCGCACTGAATTTCTTACGGTAGGCGTCGCGGTTGGCCCGTACGTGGGCTTCGTCCTGCCAAGCAGCGATGGACGCGTGCTGCAGCGGTAGCGACATGGCGCAGCCGTGATAGGTGCGGTAGCGCTTGAACGGGGCGAGCAGGTCTGCATCGCCTGCCACGAAGCCTGAGCGCAGCCCCGGCAGGTTGGAGCGTTTGGAGAGCGAGTGAAACACCACGCAGCGGCGGTAGTCGTCGCGGCCAAGCTCGGCGCAGGCTTGCAGCAGCCCCGGCGGCGGTGTGCTCTCGTCCAGATAAAGCTCGGAGTAGCATTCGTCGGAGGCGATGATGAAGTCGTGCTCGTCGGCCAGGGCAATCAACTCTTTGAATTCGGCCAGCGGTGTGACCGCGCCGGTCGGGTTGCCCGGCGAGCAAATAAACACGATCTGCACGTCGCGCCAAGTGTCGGCGCTGACCGCAGAAAAATCGGGACGAAAGCCGTTCTCGGCCGTGCAGTCCAGGTAGAGCGGCTGGCCGCCTGCCAGTAGCGTCGCCCCTTCGTAAATCTGGTAGAACGGATTGGGCACGGCGACCTGGGCAGGGCGAGTGCGGTCCAGCGCTGCCTGCACGAAGGCAAAGATGGCCTCGCGGGTGCCGTTCACGGGCAGAACTTGGCGTTCGGCGTCTAGGCCGGCGAGGCCAAAGCGCTGGGTCGCCCAGGCAGCGATGGTCTCACGTAGCGCGGGCAGGCCGTTGGTGGCCGGGTAGCGGGCCATCTCGAGCTGGTGGGCAACGAGGGCATCCAGCGCGCCCTGGTAAGGCACATGCTGGGGTTCGCCGATCGTCAGCGGAATGTGCGTCAGCCCCGCCGGGGGCGTGAGTGTCGCTTTGAGAGCGGCCAGCTTTTCAAACGGATAGGGATGAAGGGCGTTGAGATCTGGGTTCATGGCGCGTCCGTTGAGAGCGTGAAGGCGGGAGCTGTGGGCAAAACCATTTATCGAACCGCCGATTATAGGCAAGCCCTGGGGCAGGCTCAAACCTAACCGAACAAGCAAAACAGCCAATTGTGTTTAGTGGTTCCGGGGGAAGGTTGCTGCGAGGGCGCTGTGAACCCATCCATGGGCGCTACTTTCGCCATCCATGGCGAAAGACCCTCGCTTCAACCAGCCCCCGGCATTTATAGACAGCGCGAGCTTTAAACCCCCAATACCTCAATCAGCCGTTCGCGAAGCTGCTGCTGGCGGTCGGGGTCGGTGAGCGGCTCGCCTGCCTTGGTGGTAATGAAGAACACGTCCTCTACTCGCTCGCCCAGCGTAGCGATCTTGGCGGCCGAGAGGGCGATATCCTGCTCCATGAAGATGCGCCCTACCCGAGCAAGAAGACCGGGGCGGTCGGGGGCGGTCAGCTCCAGCAGGGTGCGCTCGTTGGCTGGGTCCTGCTCGATCACCACTTCGGTCGGCACTTTGAAGTGCTTGAGCTGTCGCGGGGTGTGGCGGGTGACGATTTCGGGGTAGTCATCCGGGTCGTCCAGCTCTTCAACCAGGTGGCTGCGCATCTCTTCGATACGCTCTGAGTCACGAATCGGCTGGCCATGGCTATCCAGTACGATAAAGGTGTTCAGCGTCCAGTCGTTGTGGGACGTGGCAATCCGCGCATCGTGGATGGACAGCCCCAACTGCTCCATGGCGGCGGCCGTGGCGGCAAACAGATCATCCGCCGAGCGGGTGTGGATGAAGACCTTGGTACCGCCCTCGGCCATGTCGGCGGTGGGCGCACTGATCAGCACTAGCGGCAGCGGTGAGGGCTGGTGGTTGAGAATGCCTTGGGTCTGCCAGACGATCTCGCTGGGTGCGTACTGCAGGAAGTAGTCCTCCCCCAGCGATTCCCAAAGCCGGTCGATGTGAGCGCTATCGACACCCACCGTTTGCAGTAGCGAGCGCGCTTCGGTGCGCGTTTCGCGTACCCAGTCGTCGCGATCTGGCGGATTTTTCAGGCCGCGCCGCAGGGCGCGTTTGGTTTCCGCGTGAAGTTGGCGCAAAAGCGATGCCCGCCAGCCGTTCCACAGCGTTGGGTTGGTCGCGTTAATGTCGGCGACGGTGAGCACGTAAAGGTAGTCCAGGCGGGTCTCGTCGCGCACGATCAGCGCAAAGTCGCGGATGACGTCCGGGTCGCTGATGTCGCGCTTTTGCGCGGTCATCGACATCAGTAGGTGGTGCTCCACCAGCCAGCTCACCAAGTTGGTGTCGTGCTGGGAGATATGGTGGCGATGACAAAACTGCTCGACGTCTCGCGCACCGATTTCGGAGTGATCGCCGCCACGGCCTTTGCCAATGTCGTGGAACAAGCCTGCTATCCACAGCAAGTCGAGCTTGGGCAACTGGTGGATGAGCGTCGCTGCCACGGGGAAGTCGCCTTTGGCCTCGGGCTTGCGGAAGCCGTGCAGGAATTTCAGCAGGCGCAGGGTGTGGGCATCGACCGTGTAGATATGAAACAGATCGTGCTGCATCAGCCCCACGGCGCGGCCAAACTCTGGCAGGTACTTGCCGAGAATGCCGTAGCGGTTCATGCGCCGCAGTTGGCGAGGAACGTTTCCCGGTGCCCGCATAAGGGCCATGAAGAGCCGCTGGTGACGCGGTTCTTCCCGGTAGTGATCGTCGATTTGATGACGGTGGTCACGAATCAGCCGAATGGTATCGGCGCGTACCCCCTCGATCTCCGGGTGTTTGGCCATTAGCAAGAAGAGTTCCAGCATGGCTGCCGGTCGCTCGCGGAACAGGTTGCGCGAGCGCACTTGGATGTAGCCGCCTTTGGTTTCGAAGCGCTCGTTGAGCTTGACGGTTTCCAACGACTCTTTACCGCGCAGAATGACTTCGTCGAAATGCTGCAAGAGCATGTCGTTGAGTCCGGCGAGGGCCGTTACATGGCGGTAGTAGCGCTTCATGAACTGTTCGACGGCGAGTCGTTCGGGAGTGTCCTTGAAGCCGAACATCTCGGCAATGGTGCGCTGATGATCGAACAGCAGCCGATCTTCGGCCCGGCCCGTGAGCATGTGCAGAGCGTAGCGCACCTGCCAGAGAAATGCTTGACCCTGGCTGAGAATGCGCAGCTCGGCGTCGTTCATGAAGCCGTTGGCGACGATGTCGGTGTACTGCTCGGTGCCGAAATGGCGCTTGGCCACCCAGCCAATCATTTGGATATCGCGCAGGCCACCGGGGGAGCTTTTGAGGTTGGGCTCCAGGTGATACTCGGAATTGTTGTAGCGGTAGTGGCGGGCGATCTGTTCCTGCCACTTGGCCTCGAAAAATCGGTCGGCAGGCCACAGGTTCGTTGCGCTCAAGCGCTCGCGCATCTTTTCGCGCAAGCTTTCCGGCCCGGCGATGAGGCGTGACTCCAGCAGGTTGGTGATCACCGTGACGTCCGCTTCGGCTTCGCGCTCGCAGTCGTTGAGTGAGCGCACGCTATGGCCGATCTCGAGGCCGATATCCCACAAAAAGGTGATGAAGGCGCTCAGCGGCTCACGGTAGGGGGAGTCGTCGTCGTGTTCGAGCAATAGGAGCAGGTCGATGTCCGAGTGGGGGTGTAGTTCTCCACGCCCGTAACCACCCACCGCTACCAGCGCGACCCCGTCGTCGGGCCAGGCATGCTGCTCCCAGGCGATGGCAAGCAGCTGGTCGAGATACCATGCACGGCCGCGTACCAAATCGCGAATATCGGCCCCAGCGCGAAACTGCTCGTCCAGCCGCGCCTGAATGTCCCGTAAGGCCGCTTTGAACGGCGCAATGGGCGAGCGTGATCCGGCAAGCTCGGTGCGAAACAGGTCGAGATCGAAAAGCGACGTGTCCGGCTCGAACCGGTAGTGGTGAAGAAGCATCAGGCGTTCAAAAAGCTAAAGTCTTCGTCGCTGCGTGCGGTCAGCACGTCAACGCCGGTGTCGGTGACAAGCAGGGTGTGCTCCCACTGCGCCGACAGGCTGCGGTCTTTCGTGACGGCGGTCCAACCATCCCGCAGGACCTTGGTTTTGTAGCCACCTACGTTGATCATCGGCTCTATGGTGAAGCACATGCCCGCCTCCAGGCGAATGTCGGCATCCGGTGCATAGCCGTCGTAGTGCAAGAACTGCGGATCTTCGTGAAAGTCCGCGCCAATGCCGTGGCCGCAGAAGTCGCGCACCACGGAGTAGCCGTGGGCTTCGGCATGCTGCTGGATCACCCGGGCCAGCTCGGAAAGGCGTACGCCGGGCTTCACTAGCTCGATACTTTTATATAGGCACTCCTGGGTGATGCGGCACAGTCGTTCACCCTGAATGGTGTCGCCAATCACGAACATGACACTGGAGTCGCCGTGGTAGCCGTCTGGCGTGCGCACCGTGATGTCCAGGTTCATGATGTCGCCGTTTTTGAGCTTTTTGCCATCATCGGGAATGCCGTGGCATACCACGTGATTGATCGAGGTGCAGGTCGCTTTAGGGAAACCGTGATAGTTCAGCGGTGCTGGCGTCGAGCCCAGTTCGTTGACGATGTACGCATGGCACAAGCGGTCGATCTCACCGGTACTGATACCCGCTGTGACGTGGGGAGTGATCATTTCGATAACGCTGGCTGCCTGGCGACCGGCTTCGCGCATTTTCTCGATTTCAGAAGGCGTCTTGATAGGAACGTTCATGAATTCTCGATGTGGCTTCTGGGTGAGTGATGAGTGGCAAATTCAGCGTCTAAACGCGCCTGCGACTTCATCTTGGCAATGATCTATGGTATAAAGCCGCGCGCTTTCCTGCAATCGCCATCCCTCGCTTCTTTCCAGGGCGGCGGCGCGTGGAAAGAGTAACGAGATCGCAACCCAGCACCGCTGAGTTGCACGACAGCAAGCCTTGAAAACACACATGCACCGGCACATGGTCCCGGGTGCCTCTAGCGACGTTCGTCGGCGCTACTGGTCGGATCCATGGGGTGCGTGGAGGCCTAACCCGAGTTTCAGGAGTTTTACCATGTCTCACGTCAATATGCGTGACCTGCTGAAAGCAGGCGCTCACTTCGGTCACCAGACCAAGTACTGGAACCCGAAGATGGGTAAATTCATCTTCGGCGCGCGCAACAAGATTCACATCATCAACCTCGAGCACACTCTGCCGGCGCTGAACGAAGCGATCGACGTGGTCGAGAAGATGGCGGCGTCCAACAACAAGATTTTGTTCGTTGGTACCAAGCGCAGCGCCAGCAAGATCATCAAAGAAGAAGCGAATCGCGTTGGCCAGCCGTTCGTCAACCATCGCTGGTTGGGCGGCATGCTGACCAACTTCAAGACCATTCGTCAGTCCATCAAACGTCTGCGTGATCTGGAAACCATGCGCGAAGACGGTACCTTCGAGAAGCTGACCAAGAAAGAAGTCTTGATGGCCACGCGTGAGCAAGAGAAGCTCGAGCGTTCTATCGGCGGTATCAAGAACATGGGCGGCCTGCCGGACGCGCTGTTCGTGATCGACGTTGATCACGAGCGCATTGCGATCAACGAAGCCAACAAGCTGGGCATCCCGGTCATTGGCGTGGTCGATACCAACTCCAACCCGGATGGCGTTGATTACGTGATCCCGGGCAACGATGACTCCATCCGCGCTATCCAGATCTACGTGAAGGCGATTGCCGACGCGTGTGGTCGCGCGAAAGAAGGTCGTCCGGACGAGTTCGTCGAAGTGACTGAAGAAGAAGCCGCTTCTGCCGACACAAACGCTGCTGCCGAGTAAGGCTGCAGTGGTGCGGCGGGCAGGTGAGCCGCATCGTATCAGAGGGGGCCTTATGCCCCCTTTTTCCCGCTTTGGGTTCGCCCAGGCGGGCCGATCATGCCGGATCAATGCCGGCAAGCGCTCTGCACAGTGATACGCAACGGTCATTTATCGTGCTTATACTCTGTAGCGCGTTTAACTCTCAGTTAGAACCATTTCCGAGGTGAAATCTCATGGCAGCTATCAGCGCCTCTCAGGTTAAGGAACTGCGCGAACGTACCGGTCTTGGCATGATGGAGTGTAAAAAAGCACTCACCGAAGCCGACGGTGACATCGAAGTCGCGATCGAAAACCTGCGTAAAAGCTCTGGTCTTAAAGCCGCGAAGAAAGCGGGTCGTACCGCTGCAGAAGGTGCGGTGGTGACTCGCGTAGCAGACGATGGCAGCTACGGCGTCATGGTCGAAATCAACTCTGAAACCGACTTCGTTGCTCGTGACGATAACTTCATCGGCTTCGCCAACAAGATCGCCGATGCGTTCTTTGCAGCGAAGAGCGAAGACGTTGCCGCCGTGATGGCGGGTGATCTCGAGTCCGCTCGTGAGCAGTTGGTTCAGAAAATCGGCGAAAACATCGGCGTGCGTCGTGCCGTGGTCGTCAATGCCGTTGACGGTGGTTTGGTAGGCGAATACGTGCACGGCGGCCGCATTGGTGTCCTGACCGTCCTGAAAGGCGGCACCAGCGAAGCGGCCAAAGACGTTGCCATGCACGTCGCGGCGATCAACCCGGCCGTTGCGCATCCCGAAGAGATGCCGCAAGAGCAGCTGGACAAAGAGAAAGCGATCATCCTGGCCCAGCCGGACATGGCCGGTAAGCCTGAGCAGATCGCTGAGAAGATGGTTCAAGGCCGCCTGAAGAAGTACCTGGCTGAGAACAGCCTGACCGAGCAGCCGTTCGTCAAAGACCCGAACCAGTCCGTGGCTGAATTCGTCAAAGCCGCCGGTGGCGAAGTGGTCAGCTTCACTCGCTTCGAAGTGGGCGAAGGCATCGAGAAAGAAGAAGTCGACTTCGCTAAAGAAGTCATGGAACAGGCTGGCCGTCGCTAAGGTCAGAGGTTCCAGTCAGAAGATGGCGTGCGCGCGAGCGCACGCCTTCGTGTATCCGGCCCCTGTGAAATACAGGCGCTGCCTCGCCCACCTGTGCCCAGGTCTGCCCCAGGAGAGATGCCATGTCACGTGATGTTCAAGAGTCTACCCCCACTGCTGCCACCAAAATCGATAAGTCGAAGTCGAAGTACAAGCGTATTTTGCTGAAGCTGTCGGGCGAAGCGCTGATGGGTGAGCACGATTTTGGTATCGATCCAAAGGTGTTGGATCGCATGGCGCTGGAGATTGGCCAGTTGGTGGGGATTGGCGTCCAAGTCGGTATCGTCATTGGGGGGGGGAACCTGTTCCGTGGCGCGGCGCTCAACGAAGCCGGCATGGATCGGGTCACGGGTGATCACATGGGAATGCTGGCAACGGTCATGAATGCGCTCGCGATGCGCGATGCGCTGGAGCGCTCCAATATACGCTCCCGCGTGATGTCAGCGATTCCCATGAGCGGTGTGGTGGAGCATTACGACCGCCGCACGGCCATCCGTTATTTGACCTCGGGTGACGTGGTGCTGTTCTCCGCGGGCACCGGAAACCCCTTCTTTACTACGGACTCCGCGGCCTGTTTGCGCGGCATCGAAGTGGACGTAGACGTCGTCATCAAGGCCACCAAAGTAGACGGCGTGTACAATAAGGATCCGGTGAAGCACCCCGACGCCGTAAAATACGACCAGCTCTCCTATGACGATGCTCTGGATCAGAAGCTGGGGGTAATGGATTTGACCGCAATCTGCCTGGTACGTGACCATAATATGCCGGTGCGGGTATTTGATATGAACAAGCCTGGTGCCCTGCTCAACCTCGTGGTTGGGGGCAAGGAAGGCACGCTGATAGACAGAGGGTAACAACGTGATCAACGACATCAAGAAAGATGCAGAGTCTCGCATGAAGAAGAGCGTTGAGGCGCTGCACAGCAACTTCAACAAGATCCGCACGGGCCGTGCTCACCCCAGCATCCTGGATGCCGTGACCGTCGAGTATTACGGGGGCCAAGTACCGCTGAATCAGGTGGCATCGGTGAACGTCGAAGATGCGCGTACCTTGACCGTGGCGCCCTGGGAGCAGGGCATGGTGCCGAAAATCGAAAAAGCGATCATGACCTCTGATCTGGGTCTGAACCCGTCCAGCGCCGGTAACGTGATTCGTGTGCCGATGCCGATGCTGACCGAAGAGACCCGTAAAGGCTACATCAAGCAAGCACGTAGCGAAGCGGAAACTGCCCGTGTCGCCGTGCGCAACGTTCGCCGCGATGCCAACGGTGACTTCAAATCCTTGCTCAAGGATAAAGAGATCACCGAAGACGATCAGCGTCAGGGCGAAGACGAGATCCAGAAGCTGACCGATAAATATATCGCTGAGATCGACAAGGCGCTGACCGCAAAAGAACAGGATCTCATGCAGGTATAACGCCTGCGTTCACTTTGCCACGGGCGGCTTGGCCGTCCGTGGGCCATCGCTTGGCTTACTTATGACTGATCTTTGGTGCGAGAACCCATGACGTCTCCGCAGCTTCCCCAAGAGCAGCCGGGCGGCACGATGCTTTCTCGATCCGAGGAAGCACTGCCGTCCCATGTTGCTATCATTATGGATGGTAACAACCGCTGGGCGCGGGCACGGGGGCTGTCGGGAGTGCGCGGCCACCGTGCGGGTGTCGAAGCCGTACGTGCGGTGATCGAGCGTGCGGCCGAGCGAGGCGTGCAAACGCTGAGCTTGTTCGCCTTCTCCAGTGAGAACTGGAAGCGCCCAGCCGCCGAGGTGAACGCGCTCATGGAGCTGTTTTTGATGGCGCTCAAACGTGAGGTCAAAAAGCTCAACGAGCGCAATATCCGCCTCTCGATTATTGGTGAGCAGCGCGGCTTTTCCCATGCAATTCAAAAGCATATCCAGCGTGCCGAAGCGCTGACGGCCGATAATACGGGCATGCACCTAGTGATCGCTGCCAATTACGGCGGCCAGTGGGACATCGCCCGAGCCGCCCGCGAGCTCGCCGAGCAGGTGGCGGCCGGAGAGCTGTCGGCCGACGACATCGACGAAGCACGCTTGGATGCGGCCATGAACACCGACGCCGTACCGCCGGTGGATCTGTGCATTCGCACCAGCGGCGAGCAGCGGCTCTCGAACTTCATGCTATGGCAGCTGGCCTATGCCGAACTGCATTTTTCGCCCTTGCTTTGGCCAGATTTCGATGGGGCGGCCTTCGACAAAGCGCTCGACGATTTTTGCTTACGACGTCGCCGTTTTGGAATGACTGACGAACAAATAGAGGCGCAAGGTGCTTAAACAGCGGATGATCACCGCAGCCTGGTTGGCGCCCGTGACGCTAATCGGTCTGTTTGGCTTACAGGGAGGTACCTTTGCGCTGTTTACGGCGTTGATCGTGCTATTGGGTACCTGGGAGTGGACCAACCTGGCAGGCGTAGGCGCGTCGCGCACGCGGATGGCGCTGGTCGCGGGGATGGCGATACTGTTGGCGCTGCTGTGGCTGGGCGGTGCGGCGTATGCAGTGTGGCCGCTATGGCTGGCGGCCGTCGGTTGGCTGCTCAATCTTTACTGGGTGACGCATTACCCGCAAAGTAGTCAGCAGTGGCATACCACGTCGCGTCGCCTGCTAATGGGTGTGTGGGTGCTGCTACCGTGCTGGGTAGGCTTCAACGTACTGCGCGAGAGCGGGGCGGTGTGGCTGCTGTTTGTGTTACTGTTGGTTTGGACGGCCGATATTGGTGCCTATTTTGCCGGACGCCGTTGGGGCAAGCGCAAGCTGGCACCGCGGGTGAGCCCAGGAAAATCCTGGGAGGGTGTCTACGGCGGGTTGGCCGCTACGACGCTGCTGGCGTTGCTATTTGCCGCCTGGCAGCCATTGGGTGTACTGGGTGGCGTCGCACTGGTAGCGATTACCGCGGTGGTCACGCTCACCTCCGTGTTGGGTGATCTGTTCGAAAGTATGTTGAAGCGCTACCGCAATATCAAAGACTCCAGCCAGCTACTGCCGGGCCACGGCGGTGTGTTGGATCGTATCGATAGCCTCACGGCGGCCATTCCCATCTTCGCGCTGTTCTATCTGCAGGTGCTATCCCTTCAGGTGAGCGCGCTATGAGTCAGGCCTCGATTCAATCGGTCACCGTACTGGGTGCCACTGGCTCCATTGGGAAAAGTACGCTGGACGTCATCGCGCGCCATCCTGATCGCTACCGGGTCCATGCACTGACAGCGCATACCTCGAAAGAGGCACTGCTGGAACAGTGTCATACCCATAGCCCCCGCTTTGCCGTGCTGGATGACGCCGCCGATGCCGATTGGCTGCAGCAGGCGCTTCGCCAAGCAGGCTCTGATACCCTGGCGCTGGCGGGGCAGGAAGCATTGTGCGATGTCGCCCGTGCCCCTGAGGTCGATACCGTCATGGCGGCAATCGTTGGAGCGGCGGGACTGTTGCCCGCGCTGGCGGCGGCCGAGGCGGGTAAGCGCGTACTGCTCGCCAATAAAGAAGCCCTGGTGATGAGTGGGGCACTGTTCATGGACGCCGTGTCGCGTTCAGGGGCCACGCTACTGCCGATCGATTCTGAACATAATGCCATCTATCAGTGTCTACCCTGCGAACATCGCGGTGGATTGGCCAAGCACGGCGTGCGTCAGCTACTGTTGACGGCTTCCGGCGGGCCCTTTCGTAACTGGTCGGCCGAGCAGATCGCACGTGCCACGCCCGAGCAAGCTTGCGCCCATCCTAACTGGTCCATGGGGCGAAAAATCTCGGTGGATAGCGCCACACTGATGAACAAAGGTCTCGAGTTGATCGAGGCGTGCTGGCTCTTTGATGCCTCGCCCGAGCAGATTCAAGTGGTCGTTCATCCCCAGAGCGTCATTCACTCCATGGCGGCCTATGACGATGGTTCGGTAATCGCGCAGTTGGGTAATCCCGATATGCGCACGCCCATCGCTTATGGTTTGGCTTGGCCCGAGCGGATCGACGCCGGTGTAGAAGCACTTGACCTGTTCCAGGTGGCGCGACTCGATTTCGAGGCTCCCGATGAAGCGCGCTTTCCTTGTCTGCGTCTCGCCCGTGAGGCGATGCAGGCCGGTGGTGCCGCCCCGGCCATCTTGAATGCAGCCAATGAAGTGGCCGTCGAGGCATTTTTAGCGGGAAGCATTGCGTTTGGCGCGATTCCAGAGCTCGTCGCCGATGTCATGGCGCTGCCCTACCGTGGCGAGGCCGATTCTTTGGAGTGCGTGCTAGCGGCGGATCGCTGGGCGCGCGAACAGGCGGCACTTACCCTACGTCAGTCAATCGCTTAGCCTCAGCTAATGCTGAGCAGCGCGTCGTGCAAAGGAGCGAAAAGTGGGCCTGATACAGAATATCTTAGCTGTCATTGTGGTGCTGGGACTGCTCGTGACCTTTCATGAATTCGGGCATTTTTGGGTCGCGCGTCGCTGCGGCGTCAAAGTGCTGCGCTTTTCAGTAGGGTTTGGTAAACCGCTATGGTCGACGGTGGATCGTCACGGCACTGAGTTTGCGGTGGCGGCCATTCCGCTGGGCGGGTACGTCAAAATGCTCGACGAGCGCGAAGCGCCGGTGCCAGACGACCAGTTGGACCAAGCCTTCAATCGCAAAACCGTATGGCAGCGCATTGCCATCGTCGCTGCGGGTCCCATCGCCAACTTTTTGCTCGCCATCGTCGCCTACTGGGCACTGTTCGTGGCGGGAACGACCACGGTGGCACCGATCGTCGGCGACGTTACTCCGAACTCGCCGGCTGCGCAGGCGGGCTTGGCGCAGGGCAGTGAAATCACCGCTATCCAGGGCGAGCCAACGCGCTCTTGGGAAGAGATCAATCTGAAGCTGGTGTCCATGATCGGCTATAGCGGCGAGCTCACCATCGAGGCAACGCCAGAGGGGGCGAGTGCCACACGCCGCTATCAACTGCCAATCAGTAACTACATGGTGCGCCAGGATCCACCTCAACCGTTGCAAACACTGGGCTTTTCACCCTGGCGCCCTGACATACCAGCAGTGCTCGGTCAGGTCGTTTCTGGGCAGGCGGCCGATGTCGCAGGGCTTCAACCGGGGGATCGTATCGTGTCGCTCGATGGCGAACCCATCGATGATTGGATGCAGTTCGTCGCTGTGATTCGCGACAGCGCGGGTGAGACCTTAAGCGTTGCGTACCAGCGTGGAGGCGAACAGGGCACGCTCTCGCTCACGCCAGGACGTAATACGCTGGAGAGTGGTGACGAGGTTGGGTACATTGGAGCCGGTGCAGAGCCGTTTAGCTGGCCTGAGTCGCTGCAACGCGAAATTCGCTATGGGCCGATCGAAGCCGTCGGCCAAGCGCTGTCGCGCACCGGTGAAATGGTTCTACTGACGGTAGATGCGATCCGAAAGATGCTGGTGGGGCTTATCTCCCCCTCTAACCTCTCCGGGCCGATCACCATTGCACAAATCTCCGGCGACTCGGCACGCGCGGGGCTCGAAGCCTTCGTAGGCTTCCTCGCCTATCTGTCGATTAGCCTAGGGGTGCTGAATTTGCTGCCCATCCCCGTGCTTGATGGCGGTCATCTGCTTTACTATTTCGTCGAGGTGTTACGTGGGCGGCCGGTATCCGAGCAAACACAAGCGATAGGGCTGCGCATCGGGCTCGCCATGGTCGGTACCCTGATGCTAATGGCGCTCTATTTCGATTTGATGCGCCTGTGGTAATAACGCGTGTAGCGCGCTGGATGCCTTGTCATCTGCCTGCACAAATGTATATGGTGCCTGTCTTAACCGACGGGCAGACCAACGCGAGCGAACTGACTGCATGAAAATCAAGACCCTTGGAATGGCGGCACTCTTGCTGGTAGGCGCCAGCGGCGCCCAAGCACAATCCTTTGACGTTTCAGACATTCGTGTGGAAGGACTGCAGCGGGTTTCCGCCGCCTCGGTCTTTAATGCGTTCCCGGTGAGCGCCAACGACCGTGTCGACGAGCAGCAGCTCGCCGCGGCCGCCCGTGACCTGTTCGCCACCGGTTTGTTCGAAGACGTCTCGTTGGCCCGGGAAGGCGATGTGCTGGTGATCCAAGTGGTCGAGCGCCCCACCATCGCGCGCTTGAACATCGAAGGTAACGACCAGATCTCTGATGAAGACCTGCGCAACGGGCTACGCCAGTCGGGTTTGTCGGAAGGGCAGGTCCTACAGCTCTCGACGCTCGAAGAGATCGAGCGTGAGCTCGAGGGCGTCTATCAATCCCAGGGGCGTTACAGCGCTAGCATCGACGTTAACGTCGAGGAGATCGACGAAGGCCGCGTTCAGGTCAACATCGATATCAACGAAGGCGAAGTGGCCAAGATCCGCCAGATCAATATCGTCGGTAACCAGGATTTCGACGATGAGACGCTGCGCGACGTCTTTGAGCTGAACGACCGCCCAGGGCGTATCTTTGGCTGGTTCTCCAAAGACGAGTACTCCCGCGAAGCGCTCTCTGGCGATATCGAGCGTCTGCGTTCGTTCTATTTGGATCGTGGCTACGTCAACTTCGATGTGACGTCGACCCAGGTATCGATTGGCCCCGAGAAGTCCGACATCTTCATTACGCTCAATGTCGATGAGGGCAGCCAGTACCGCGTAGGCGATATCCGCTTTGCCGGTGATTTGCAGATCAGCGAAAACGAAGCCCGCAACCTGCTCGAAATCAACAGCGGCGATATCTTCTCCCGTGGCGATGTCAACGCCTCGACGGAAGCGCTGCGCCAGCGTCTGGGCGCGGAAGGCTTCGCCTTTGCCGAGGTGCAGGGCATTCCTGAAGTGGCCGATGACGGTGAAACGGTCGATCTCGTGATTGCTGTGAATCCAGGTCAGCGCGCTTACGTGCGTCGAATCGAGTTCTACGGTAATACCACGACCCAGGACGAAGTATTGCGCCGCGAGATGATCCAGCTCGAAGGCGCACCGGCATCGACGGAGTCGATCACGCAGTCGCGTCAGCGTCTGGAGCGTTTGGGCTTCTTTAGCCAAGTGGAAGTCGACACGCAGCCGGTACCGGGTGAGCCCGATCTGCTGGACGTGACTTATAACGTGGAAGAGCAGCCCTCCGGTTCGGTCTCTGCAAGCGTCGGCTTCTCGCAGAGCGCGGGCGTGATTTACGGGGTCGGCCTGGCTCAAAACAACTTCCTTGGCACCGGTAACCGTGTCAACGTCGGCGCCCAACGCAGTGACACCTTCACCAGCGTCAACTTCGCCTTCACCGATCCTTACTGGACGCTGGACGGCATCTCTCGCGGGTACAACGTGTTCTACCGCGAAACCGACTACGCCGACTCCGATATCTCGACGTTCTCGACCGATGCCTACGGTGCCGGTATCAACTTCGGCTACCCCATCAGCGAGTTGTCTCGCCTGAACTTCGGTGCCAGCGTCGAAGACGTCACGGTGAAAACCTACTTCGACACTGCCTCGGAAATCCGCCGCTATGTGGAAGATGAAGGCGAAAATGCGCAAAGCCTGAAGTTGACCGCGAGCTGGACACGCAACAACCTGAACCGGGGCATCATGCCGACCGCCGGTAATTACCAGCGCGTCTCGTTGGAAACCGGCGTGCCGGGTAGCGATGCGGAGTACTACAAACTCCAGGCCCGCGCGCAGCAGCTCTTCCCGTTTAACGATGACGAAACCTGGGTGCTGAAGTTCAGCGGTAATTTGGGCTACGCCGATACGCTGGGCAGCAACGATCCCTACCCGTTCTACGAAAACTTCTATGCAGGCGGCCTGGGCTCGGTGCGTGGTTTTACCTCCAACACCTTGGGCGAGCGCACCACGCCCGCCCGTGAGGGTGGCCGTGACCGCACCTTGGGCGGTAACGTACTGGTAGAAGGCTCCGCCGAAGTGCTTTTCCCGATGCCGTTCGTCGAGAACCAGCGCTCGGTACAGCCCTCGCTGTTCTTGGATGCAGGTAACACCTTCCTGAGCTCGTGCTACGACGTGCTGGAAGCGGATGCAGGACGCCAGCAGTGCAGCTCGGGCGTTGACCTTGGCGATCTGCGCTACAGCGTGGGCGTTGGCCTCTCGTGGCTGACGCCGGTAGGCCCGCTGACCTTTAGCGTGGCTGAGCCGCTGAATGACGAAAGTGGTGATGATACGCAGTTCTTCCAGTTCTCGCTGGGTCAAACGTTCTAATTGAAGGAGTAACATCATGGTGCGTAAACTGACTGCTGCTGTGTGTCTATTAGGGGCGATGACCCTACCGGCGTATGCCGCTGAAGTTGCGGTACTGGACTGGCGTGCGGCGCTGATGAATACACAGTCGGCTCAATCTTCGCTGAGTCAGCTCGAAGGGCAAATCGGTAGCCAGCAGCGTGAAGCCGAGGCGCTGGGCGGCGAGTTACAGCAGTTGCAGACGCGTCTGCAGCAGGAAGGGGAGACCATGTCTCAATCGGAGCGCGAGTCGCTGATTGCCGAGCTGCAGCAGAAGGGCGGTCGCTTCGAGCAGCTGCGCCGTGAAGTGCTGCAAGCGCAACAGGCCTCCGAGCAGCAATTCTTGCAAGGGGCCGAAGCCAAACTGGAGCAGGCCGTCGAGCAAGTGCTCGAACGTCATAACATTGACGTCCTCGTAGAGCCGCAAGGTGTGCTGCACTCCTCGACGGATCTACCCAACGTGACCAACGAAGTCACCCAGATTTTCGATTCGCTGAACTAATTTAATGACCCTCGGTGCGGCTTGGCCGCACCACTGCTTCCTTGGGCTCCCATGACGCACGCTTCTTACACTCTCACCCTTGCGGACATCGCACGTCACCTCGGCGTTGATTTCGAAGGCGACGACCATCAGCCCATCCGCGGTTTGGCAACGCTCAAGGAAGCAGCGTCGGATCAGGTCGCGTTTCTTGCCAATCGCGCCTACTTGAAAGACTTGGCCACCACCCAGGCGGCGGCCGTGCTGCTGCACCCAGAGCATGGCAAGAACTGCCCGGTGCCGCGCTTGGAGATGGAAAACCCCTACTTGGGTTACGCCAAGCTCTCCCAGCTCTTCGATCCGCTGCCTGCGCGTGACGTGCCGGGCATTCACCCCACGGCTGTGGTCGCCGATGGCGTCATGCTGGGAGACGGTGTCTGCGTGCAAGCGAATGCAGTGATCGAGCCTGGCGTCGTGCTGGGCGATCGCGTGGTCGTTGGGGCAGGTAGCGTGATTGGCGCGGACTGCGTGATTGGCGATGACACGCGGCTGCACGCCAATGTGACCGTGTGTCACGGCGTCGTGATGGGCAAGCGCGTCATTCTTCAAAGCGGCTGCGTGATTGGCGGCGACGGCTTCGGTTTTGCCCACGATGGGGCTGGCTGGCACAAGATTGCTCAGCTGGGCGGCGTGGTGCTCGGCGATGATGTGGAAGTCGGAAGCTGTTCCAGTATCGACCGAGGCGCGTTGGGCGATACCGTAATTGGCAACGATGTCAAAATCGACAGCCAAGTGCAGATTGCGCACAACGTCACCATTGGTGACCATAGCGCGCTAGCTGGCTGTGTCGGCATTGCAGGCTCTACCAAAGTGGGTAAGCACTGCATGTTGGGCGGCGGCGTGGGACTCTCGGGCCACCTGACCATCTGCGATGGGGTGCAGGTCACAGGCATGAGTTTGGTCACCAACTCAATTCACGAACCGGGGGTGTACTCGTCGGGTACCGGTGCCATGAGCAACACCCAATGGCGCAAAAATGCAGTGCGCTTCAAGCAGCTCGACGATATCGCCAAGCGTTTGGCGCGGGTAGAAAAAAGCCAGCGTGAATCGTGAAGAAAGAAGGATTTCCTAAGGGAGTGGCTTGAGGCTTCATAGCAGCAGGTTATAATCCACTGCCTTTTTACCAGTAGGATTGCTGGTACGTGCCTGACACTGCTCAGGCCTTTCGTCATTTTAGAGGTCGTTACGATGGTTATGGATATCAACGAAATTCGCGAATACTTGCCCCACCGCTACCCGTTCTTGCTGGTGGATCGAGTCACGCAGTTAACCGTGGGCGAAACCATCGTTGCGTACAAAAACGTGAGCATCAATGAGCCGTTCTTCAACGGCCATTTTCCTCACCATCCCATCATGCCCGGCGTACTGGTCGTTGAAGCGCTAGCACAGGTATGCGGTATCCTTGGGTTCAAAACGGTCAACAAGCTGCCGGCCGACGGCTATGTCTATTACCTCGTAGGCAGCGACAACGTACGCTTCAAGCGTCCTGTCATGCCAGGTGACCAGCTAACGCTCGAAGCCAACGTCATTCGCGGCAAACGGGGCATTTGGAAGTTTGCCTGCCGTGCCACGGTCGACGGCGAGCTGGCCTGCGAAGCGGAAATCATTTGTGCCGAGAGGAAGGTGGCTTGATACATCCTACTGCTTTGGTCGACCCAGCGGCACGGCTTGCCGATGACGTCGAGGTTGGCCCGTTTAGCGTGATTGGGGCAGACGTTACGATTGGCGCAGGCTCGGTCATTGGCCCCCATGTGGTGGTGAAAGGCCCCACGATACTGGGGGAGCGCACGCGTATCTTCCAGTTCGCCTCGGTGGGCGAAGACTGCCAGGACAAGAAATACGCGGGCGAACCAACGCGTCTCGTGATGGGTGACGATAACGTGATCCGAGAGGGGGTCACGCTGCATCGTGGTACCGTGCAAGACCGCAGCGAGACCACTATCGGCTCGCGCAATCTGTTTATGGCATACGTACATGTCGGCCATGATTGTGTCATTGGTAACGACTGCATCTTGGCCAACCAAGTGACCTTGGCGGGTCACGTGACGCTGGGCGATCACGCCATTTTGGGCGGCTTGTCCGCCGTGCATCAGTTCTGTCACTTTGGGGAGCACGCCATGGCGGGCGGCGGCTCGATCATTACCAAAGACACGCCTGCCTACGTCATGATCAATGGTAATCCCGCAGAGGCGCGTGGCTTGAACTTGGTCGGCTTGAAGCGCCGCGGGTTTAGCCGTGAAGCGATCGCTGCGCTGACCTCCGCTTACAAGCTGGTGTATCGTCAAGGCTTGACCGTCGAACAAGCAGTCAGCGAAATGCGCAGCCGCTTCGATCTGCCGGAAGTCACGCAGTTTGCAGACTCCATTGAGCGCTCGACCCGCGGTATCGTTCGCTAACTCTTCTCTTAACCGGCTCTCCCGTCACTATGACACTGCAGCGCGTATACCTTGTGGCAGGCGAACTCTCCGGCGATATCCTCGGTGCGGGACTGATGCAGGCGCTGCGCGCCCGCCATCCCCAGGTGGAGTTTCGCGGCATGGGCGGCCCTCGTATGGAGGCCCAAGGCTTGAAGAGCCGCTTTCCTCTCGAAACCCTTTCGGTGATGGGCTTGGTCGAGGTACTCAAGCACCTGCCCGAACTCATTCGTGTGCGCCGTACCCTGCGTGAAGAGGCGCTGGCTTGGCAGCCGGACATCATGATCGGCATCGACGCCCCCGACTTCAATATCGGCCTGGAGAAGCAACTTCGTGCCGCGGGTATCACGACGGCCCATTACGTGAGCCCATCGGTATGGGCGTGGCGTCAGGGGCGTGTGAAGAAAATCGCCAACGCGGTGGATGCCATGCTCACGCTGCTGCCTTTCGAGGCGGATTTCTACCATCGCCACCACGTTCCCGTGGCCTTCGTTGGTCATCCGTTGGCCGACGAACTGCCGCTGGAAAATGATCGCGAGGCGGCCCGCCGTGCGCTGGGCTTGGACCCGGGCGCACCGGTATTAGCGCTACTGCCCGGCTCTCGGCGGAACGAAGTTCGTTTCATGGGGGCCACCTTCTTGGAGGCGGTGATGCTGCTGTGCCAGCGCCACACGGAGTTGCAGGTGGTGATCCCTGCGGCCACCGCTCAGCGCTATACCGAGCTTGGCGCGCTGTTGGCAGGCTACCCCGCGTTGGCCCAGCGGATCACGCTGCTGGAGGGCCAAGCCCGCAAGGCGATGGTCGCCAGCGATGCGGTACTGCTGACCTCCGGTACGGCGGCGCTAGAGGCCATGCTGTGCCATCGCGCCATGCTGGTGGCGTATAAAATGGCACCCGCGACCCATTGGCTCGCCAAACGACTGGTGAAAACCCAGTGGATCTCGCTGCCGAATTTGATCGCTCAGGAGAGCGTGGTACCAGAGCTGATTCAGCACGCGGCGACGCCGGAGGCGATTGCCGAGCAGTTAGACCAGCGACTGAGCGATGCCGAGACGCGTCACGCACTAGAAGCGCGCTTTGCCTCGATGCATGCCACGTTGCAACGCACGGCCAGCGAGCGCGCCGCGCAGGCGATTACCGCTTTGGTTGCAGGCGAGCCGCTGGAGGCTAAATCGGATGCCGACTAAACCAGCCGACTTTCCACCGCTGGTGGTGGAGTATGCGGGGGATTTCCTGGCGGGGGTCGATGAAGTCGGTCGTGGGCCGTTGGTGGGGAGCGTCGTCGCCGCCGCCGTGATTCTGGACCCCAAGGCACCTATCGACGGCTTAACCGACTCCAAAAAGCTCACTGCCCGCAGGCGTGAGTCGTTGGATGTGCTCATTCGCGAGCGTGCCCTCGCGTTTGCCGTGGCAGAGGCGAGCGCAGAGGAGATCGACACGCTCAATATTTATCATGCAACGCATCTGGCCATGCGGCGCGCGGTGGATGCCCTACGTCCCCAGGCCGAGTACTTGCTGGTGGATGGCAATCGGCTGCCGGGGCATGCGCTGCCGGGGCAGGCCGTGGTGAAGGGTGACGCTCGTCATCCCGCGATTGCCGCCGCCTCGATTCTGGCCAAGGTGGCGCGGGATGCGCAAATGGCCGAGCTGGATCTGCGCTATCCTGAATACGGGTTTGCCCGCCACAAAGGGTACCCCACCAAGGAACACTTGGCGGCGCTGGAAGCCCACGGTGCACTGGCCGAGCACCGGAAGAGCTTCGCGCCCGTACAGCGCCAGTTAGCGCTGCTGTAGTCGCACACTTCATTTCATTTAGCGTTCAATGCTGAGAGTCCCATGACGGTTCCGTTCGTTCATCTTCGTTTGCACAGTGAATACTCTCTGGTCGATGGCTTGGTCAAACTCAAGTCACTGGTCAGCACGACCGCTGAGCGCGGGATGCCGGCGCTGGCGCTCACCGATGAAGCCAACCTGTTTGGTTTGGTCAAATTCTACAAAGCCGCCCAGGGCGCCGGGCTGAAGCCGATCATCGGTAGCGATCTCTGGCTCTCGAATCCCCATGATGAGGCGCACCCCTATCGCATCACGCTGTTGGCGATGAACGACGTGGGCTACCGTAACCTGACCGAACTGATCTCCAAAGGCTGGACCGACGGTCAGCGCCAGGGACGGGCGATCCTCGATAAACAGTGGGTATTGGCGCAGAGCGAAGGTCTGATTGCCCTGTCGGGCGGGCGTGAAGGCGAGATTGGCCGCCATCTGCTCTCCGAGCACGAGCGGGAAGCGCGCCAGCTGCTGGAAGAGTGGCAGCAGGCGTTTCCCGACCGCTTCTACCTGGAGCTCATCCGCACCGGCCGCCCTCTGGAAGAGGCCTGCGTACACGCTAGCGTTCAGTTGGCGATCGAGACCGGCACGCCGGTCGTCGCCACCAACGACGTGCGCTTTCTGGAGCGTGAGGATTTCTGGGCCCACGAAACCCGCGTCGCCATTGGTGAGGGTAAAGCCCTGGACGACCCGCGCCGCGAACGCCGCTATACCGAAGAGCAGTACCTCAAAAGCCCCGACGAGATGGCGGCGCTGTTTGCCGATATCCCCGAGGCGCTGGAAAACAGCGTGATGATCGCCGAGCGCTGCAGCGTCGATGTGCGTCTGGGAGAGATCTTCCTGCCCGAGTTCGGCATTCCCGAAGGCATGACCCAGGATGAGTTTTTTCGCAAGGTCTCCCACGATGGCCTAACGGAGCGGCTCGATTTTCTGTTTCCCGCCGAGCAGTACCCCAGAGACAGCGACGCGTTTCGCGAGATCGACCAGCGCTATCGCGACCGGCTGGAGTTCGAGCTCAACGTCATCATTCAGATGGGCTTCCCCGGCTACTTCCTGATCGTGATGGACTTTATCCAGTGGGCCAAGGACAACAACGTACCGGTGGGGCCAGGGCGTGGCTCCGGTGCGGGTTCACTAGTGGCCTACGCGCAGAAGATCACCGACCTCGACCCCATCGGCTACGATCTGCTGTTCGAGCGCTTTCTTAACCCTGAGCGTGTGTCCATGCCCGACTTCGACGTCGACTTCTGCATGGAGAAGCGCGACCGGGTCATCGAGTACGTGGCCGACCGCTACGGTCGTAACGCGGTCTCCCAGATCGTCACCTTCGGCACCATGGCGGCCAAAGCCGTGGTGCGCGACGTGGCCCGTGCCCAGGGCAAGCCCTACTCGCTGGGTGACAAGCTCTCCAAGCTGATCCCGTTCGAAGTGGGCATGACGCTGGCCAAGGCCATCGAGCAGGAGCCCGCGCTCAAAGAGTTCATCGAGAATGACGAAGAGGCCGAAGAGATCTGGGAAATGGCCCTGAAACTCGAGGGCACCACGCGGGGTACCGGTAAACACGCAGGGGGGGTGGTGATCGCTCCCACCAAACTCACCGACTTTTCGCCGCTGCTATGCGATGAAGACGGCGCGGGCTTGGTGGTGCAGTTCGATAAGAACGATATCGAAGACGCCGGGCTGGTCAAATTCGACTTCCTGGGCTTGCGTACCCTCACCATCATCGATTGGGCGCTTGAGATGGTGGATAAGGTGCGTGACGCTAACGGCCAGGGGCCGCTCAATATCGACGCCATTCCCCTGGACGACGGCAAAACCTTCGAGATGCTCAAGCGGGCAGAAACCACGGCGGTCTTCCAGTTGGAATCCCGCGGTATGAAGGAGCTAATCAAGCGCCTGCTGCCCGACTCCCTGGACGATATGATCGCCTTGGTAGCCCTGTTCCGCCCCGGTCCATTGCAGTCGGGCATGGTGGATGACTTCATCAACCGGAAACATGGCCGGGCGGAAGTCTCTTATCCACACCCGGATTATCAGCACGACCTGTTGAAACCGGTGTTGACGCCTACCTACGGCATCATTCTCTACCAAGAGCAGGTCATGCAGATCGCCCAGGTCATGGCAGGGTACACCCTTGGGCAGGCCGACATGCTGCGCCGTGCCATGGGTAAGAAAAAGCCCGAAGAGATGGCCAAGCAGCGGGCAGGTTTCATGGAAGGGTGTGCCGCCAACGGCATCGACAAAGACTTGGCGGGCAATATCTTCGACTTGGTGGAGAAGTTTGCCGGTTACGGTTTCAACAAGTCGCACTCGGCGGCCTACGCGCTGGTGTCTTATCAAACCGCATGGCTCAAAGCTCACTACCCAGGGCCCTTCATGGCGGCGGTGATGTCCACCGAGATGGACAACCTGGACAAAGTGGTGCCGCTGATCGAAGAGTGTCGTCACTTGAAGCTGACGGTGACGCCACCGGATGTCAACGTCGGTGGCTACAAGTTCACCGTGGATACCGACGGGCGGGTGGTGTACGGCTTGGGCGCGATACGTGGCGTCGGAGAAGGCCCGATTGGCGCGATTGTGGAAGCGCGAAACGCGGACGGACCGTTCAAGGATCTGTTCGACTTCTGCCGCCGCATCGATCCGAAACGGATGAACAAGCGTACCCTGGAAGCGCTGATACGCTCTGGCGCGTTGGATAACCTGGGGCCTAACCGGGCGGTGCTGTTCGCGGCGATGGAAGACGCACTGAAGGCGGCAGCGCAAAATCACGCCAACCAGAACCTGGGCATGATGGACATGTTTGGCGATGCCTTCGTCGCCGAAGAAGAGGCCAGCGATGTTTACGCCGAGTATCGTCATGTGCGCGAATGGACGGACCGTGAGCGGCTCTCTGGTGAAAAAGACACCCTGGGGCTCTACCTGACCGGGCACCCCATCGACGAGTACGAACGCGAACTCAAGCGCTTCGTGTCGACGCGTATCAGCGATTTGAAACCCTCTCGGGAACCGCAGCGGGTAGCGGGTTTGGTGGTCGCCATGCGCACCATGAAGTCCAAACGTGGCGATACCATGGCATTCATCACCCTGGACGACCGCACCGGACGTATCGAAGCGTCGCTGTTTGGCGAACTTTTCGAGCAGCTACGCGGCCAAATCGAGTCGGATCAAGTGATCATCGTGGAGGGCGAAGTCTCCAGCGACGACTTTTCCGGTGGCCTACGGCTGCGCGGCAAAGATGTGACGCCGATGGTCACGGCCCGCGTGCGCTACGGCCAAGCCGTCGAGCTGGCGCTGGATGCCGGACAGATCAATGGCCGATTGGTCGAGAGCCTGCGAGATAGCTTGACCCCTTTTCGGGATGACACCGGACTCCCCGTGCGGTTGCAGTACCGCCATCCAGACGCGACCGCTTGGCTGGAGCTGGCCGAGGAGTGGAAGGTTGCGCCGAGCGATGATCTGCTGCTTGCGCTGCGTGATGTGCAAGGGCAGGTAGGCGTCCAGTTACGCTACCGTTAATCACCTAGCGTACGAGCGCCCCAGGGCGCTCGTACGGAATTGAGCGGGCATTGCCTTGCGTGGCAGGGTCAGGGTGCGATAATGGCGCCCAATATGCTCGTTTCGACAAGGCTTATTTTTTTATAGGCAGCTTACAGGCAGAGCCGATGAATCCTAACTATCTCGATTTTGAACAGCCCGTTGCCGAACTCCAGGCAAAAATTGAGGAGCTGCGTTTGGTGAGTTCTGACAGCCAAGTGAATCTCTCCGATGAGATTTCACGGCTGGAGGAGAAGAGCCGCAAGTTAACGGAATCCATCTTCAAAGACCTGACACCGTGGCAGGTGTCGCAGCTCTCGCGGCACCCCCAGCGTCCTTACACGCTGGACTACCTAGCGCACATCTTTACCGATTTCGACGAGCTGCACGGCGACCGTAACTTTGCCGACGATGCCGCTTTGGTCGGCGGGGTCGCCCGTTTGAACGACGCCCCGGTCATGGTGATTGGGCATCAGAAAGGTCGCGACGTGAAAGAGAAAGTGCGCCGTAATTTCGGCATGCCGCGTCCGGAAGGCTATCGCAAGGCCTGCCGTCTGATGGAGATGGCCGAGCGTTTCAAGATGCCGATCCTGACGTTCATCGACACCCCAGGGGCCTACCCGGGTATCGATGCCGAAGAGCGCGGCCAGTCGGAAGCGATTGCTTATAACTTGGCGGTCATGTCACGTTTGAAGACGCCGATCGTCTCCACCGTGGTAGGCGAGGGTGGCTCCGGTGGAGCGCTGGCGATCGGTGTGTGCGACGAGTTGCACATGCTGCAGTACTCGACCTACTCGGTGATTTCTCCGGAAGGCTGCGCCTCCATTTTGTGGAAGAGCGCCGAGAAAGCCTCCGACGCGGCTCAGGCCATGGGCATTACGGCCGAGCGTTTGAAGGAGCTGGGCTTCGTGGACTCGTTGATCAAAGAGCCGCTGGGCGGCGCTCATCGTCACCCGATCGATACCGCAGCGCGGGTTAAAGAAGCGCTGTCGGCCAGCCTCGAACGCCTGCAGGCGCTGGATAGCGACGCCCTGCTAGAGCGCCGCTATGCGCGGCTGATGAGCTATGGCGCCCCAGCCGCCTAAACGGCTGTTAGGCCTGCTCGAAGACGCCCTGGCGGAGACCCCGCCAGGGCGTTGCGTTTGGGTTGCCCTCTCCGGCGGCTTGGACTCCTCGTTGCTGCTGGCGCTGGCTGCCGAGGTGTGTCGCGGCAGCGGCAATAGACTGCGCGCGTTGCACGTCAATCACGGTCTTCAAGCCGCCTCCAATGACTTCGAAAGCCACTGTCAGCGGCTGTGCCAGCGCCTGAGCGTCCCACTCACCATCGAGCGTGTGGCCGTGGACGTCAAGGGAGACGGTGTGGAAGCCGCCGCCCGGCGTGCCCGCTACGCGGCCTTTGCGCTGCATGTGCCTGCGGGTGACACCCTATGGCTGGCGCAGCACCAGGACGATCAGGCAGAAACGCTGCTGCTGGCAGCGTTGCGGGGTAGCGGCATTCGTGGGCTGGCAGGCATGCCATTTCGACGGGAGTGGCAGGGCATCACGCTGCTGCGCCCGTGGCTTGGCGTCACGCGTCAAACCCTGGCCGATACGGCCCACGCGCTGTCGCTTGATTGGTGTGAAGACCCCAGCAATCGCGATATAGCATTCGATCGCAACCGCTTGCGCCATGAGATCCTGCCAACGCTGACCCAGCGCTGGCCAGGGGCGGTGCGCTCCCTGGCCCAAAGTGCAGGCTTGGCTGGTGAGGCCGATACGCTGCTCGCCAGCTACGCTGCCGATGAGCTGGCCGGACTCACGTTAGCGCCGGGCTGTCTCGACGCGTCGGCACTGATGGCGCTGCCACTACCCCGCCAGCGCCTGCTGGTGCGCACACTCTGCCAGCAATGCGGGCTGCCGACGCCTCCCCAGGCACGCTTGACCAGCCTGCTCGGCCAGCTCAGCGCTGCCCAGGATGCCCAGGTGCTCGTCGAGTGGTCCGGTGCCCAGGCGCGGGTATGGCGGCACAGGCTGTATCTGATGGCGCCATTGGTTGCGCTGCCAAATTGGCAAACGCCGTGGAACGGCGCGCCGGGGGTTTCAACGCCACTGGGGCCGCTGCAGCTGCGACTAGGCGTCGATGGCGACCGCACCGCCCCCGTTATGCTGCGCTGGCGACAGGGCGGCGAGGTGCTCGACCTGCCTGGGCGCGGTCGGCGTGATCTCAAACGCTGGCTGCAAGAGCAGGCGCTGCCACCCTGGGAGCGCAGGCGTTTGGTGATCGTCATGGCGGGAGAGCGCTGTCTAGGCGTGCTCCAACCGCCTGCCAAGGTACTTTGGCAGGCGAAGGGGGTCACGTTCGAGCACGAGTGTTAGGTCGGTATGTTCAAATGAAGCGTCAAACCTGCGTTGGTCATGAACGCCTGCTCCTGCTCTAAATCAGTGCTGAGCAGCGTTGGTTCATCGCTGGGGGGCAGCGTGATGGTCATCGTTTCACCTTGATGATCCACCGTGATCTCGGGCGGGATCGGCGCGCCTTCCGGGCGCGAGTGGTTGATCAAGACCGCGAGACGCAGCAAGCGCGCCAGTTTGACTGCGCTGGCCTGCTGGGACGCCGGCAGCGCTTGCCACTCTTTAATGGGGAATTTACGCCGATGGGCACGCACCAAAAACGCCAGCAACCGCTGCTCGGGGCGTGAAAATCCGGCTAGGTCGGAGTGCTCCAATAGATAAGCGCCGTGGCGATGAAACTGGCTATGGGAGATGGCCAGACCGATTTCATGCACATGGCTAGCCCACGTCAGGTAGTGGCCCTGCTCGGCGGTCAACCCCCACGGCTTTTTAATCGCTTCGAACAGACGATTGGCCGTGTCGGCGACGTTGTCCGCCTGGCGCGTATCGACGTCGTAGACCCGTTTGAGCATCTCCAGTGTGTTGGAGCGGGTGTCTTCGGCGCTATTGCGTCCCGCCATGTCGTACAGGACTCCTTCACGCAGCGCGCCATCTGCGAAGCGCATCTGTTCGAGGTCGAACGCCTCGAAGATAGCGCTCAAGATAGCAATGCCTGCAGGGAAAACGCGCGCACGATCAGGCTTCAATCCCTCCAATTCCACTTTGTCGAGCTGTTTGCATTTGAGCAGCCGCTCGCGCAGCTTCTTGAGCCCGCTGCGTGTGATTACGCCTTCTTGTGGCGTGTCGCCATAGGCGAACAGGACGCTAGCGGCGGCCTTGATCGTGCCGCTGGAGCCAACGGGGTCGTCCCACCCCAGGCGCTGGTAGGGACGCTGTATATTGGCCAGCTCCGAGAGGGCCGCCAGCTCGGCGCGACGCATACGTTTTTCCGTCAGATCGCCATCGGCGAAAAAACGGCTGGTAAAGGTAACGCACCCCATGCGCAGACTCTCCAGCGCTTTGGGCTCGAAGGCTTCGCCAATAATGAATTCGGTAGAGCCACCGCCAATATCGACAATCAAGCGTCGGCCGCTTTCGGCCAGCGCGTGGGCGGCGCCCAGATAGATCAGACGGGCTTCTTCACGCCCGGCGATGATTTCGATGGCGTGGCCGAGCTGCGCCTCCGCTCGTTCGATGAACGTTTGGCTATTATGGGCGTCTCGCAGCGCGTTGGTCCCCACGATGCGCAGGTGAGACCCCTCAATATCGGTCAAAAACGGCGCAAATCGGCCCAGACAGTCGAGCGCGCGCTGCATGGCGGCTTCGCTGAGATAACCGTTTTCGTCGAGTCCTGCCGCCAGTTGGACCTTCTCGCCCAGGCGTGCCACGACTTGCAATCGTTCATTTTGGTAATTAGCCACCAGCAGGTGAAAGCTATTGGAGCCCAGGTCAATGGCGGCTAGGCGCTGCGGCTCGCCGCTCTCGAACTCGGCAGGGGCGGCGGCGATGGGGAGCGAAATGTCCTTGGGCATGAGCTATCCTTCAAATTGGCTATGCCAAGGTTGCTGCGACCTCTGACTATTGTCAATTGCCAAAGGCTTGCGTTTGTCGCGGGGCTTGACTACCATCGAGCTACTGGCTTGATCCGAGTTGGCTTGTTCGTCTAAACAAGCGCACTGACTCGGGCACCCCGAGCAGTACGTACCCAGATGGCATCAGCCAGATGTCCAAGTCGTCAGACAGCCCGCTGAAACGCATTCTCCGTGCCAATCAGATTAGCTAGTTTATTTGCACCCTCATGCTAAGCAGTCAGTGATGCCGCTTTTACGTATTAGGTATCGTTATGGCGACTGCCCGGCTTTTACCACGCGAGCGTGTGCCTAAATGGGGTCTGAACGCATCACTCGGCGCTTAGCCCTATGATATTGACCCTATGATATCGGCCAAGCCTCCTGTCTTATTCCTGGCGCTTAGCGCCTAGCTTTCATGAGCAATTTTCTAACACACCGATGAATCTCACTGAACTCAAGCAAAAAACCGTTCCCGAGCTGCTCGATATCGCCCGTGAAATGGGCATCGACAACCTGGCCCGTTCGCGCAAACAGGACATCATTTTCGCCATCCTCAAGAAGCATGCCAAAAGCGGCGAGGATATTTATGGCGACGGTGTGCTGGAAATTCTTCAGGATGGCTTCGGCTTCCTGCGTAGCGCCGACAGTTCGTACCTCGCCGGACCGGACGATATCTACGTATCGCCTTCACAGATTCGTCGTTTCAATCTGCGCAAGGGCGACTCCATTTCCGGCAAAATTCGTCCGCCCAAAGAGGGCGAGCGCTATTTTGCGCTGCTCAAAGTCAGCCAGATCAACTTTGATCGTCCGGAAAATGCCAAGCACAAGATTCTCTTCGAGAACCTGACGCCGCTGTTTCCGAACGACCGTCTGCGTATGGAGATCGGCAACGGGTCGACCGAAGATCTGACCGCCCGGATCATCGATCTGACCGCGCCCATCGGTAAAGGTCAGCGCGGCCTGCTGGTGTCTCCCCCGAAAGCGGGTAAGACACTGATGCTGCAGAACATCGCGACCTCGATCACGCGCAATAACCCCGAGTGTCATCTGATCGTGCTACTGATCGACGAGCGCCCGGAGGAAGTCACCGAGATGTCCCGCACCGTGCGCGGTGAAGTGGTCGCCTCCACCTTCGATGAGCCGCCTGCCCGCCACGTACAGGTAGCCGAAATGGTCATCGAAAAAGCCAAGCGCTTGGTTGAGCACAAGAAAGACGTGGTGATCCTGCTCGACTCCATCACTCGCTTGGCGCGTGCTTACAACACCGTCGTACCCAGCTCTGGCAAGGTGCTCACCGGTGGTGTGGATGCCCATGCACTCGAGAAGCCGAAACGCTTCTTTGGGGCGGCGCGTAATATCGAAGAGGGCGGCAGCCTGACGATCATCGCCACTGCGCTGGTCGATACCGGCTCGAAAATGGACGAAGTCATCTTCGAAGAGTTCAAGGGCACCGGTAACATGGAAGCGCACCTTGACCGCAAACTGGCGGAGAAGCGTGTCTTCCCGGCGATCAACATTCGCCGCAGCGGCACTCGCCGTGAGGATCTATTGGCCTCTGAAGATGAAATGCAGCGTATGTGGATCCTACGAAAACTGCTCAACCCGATGGAAGATACCGCAGCCACCGAGTTCTTGATCGATCGTCTGAAAGACACCAAGACCAATCTCGAATTCTTCGAAGCCATGAAGCGCCGTTAAGGCGCTCCAGGGTGGCGGTTCCGCCAGACAGCCGGGTTGAGGAGAGGGCATTGAAGTACAACGATCTGCGTGACTTTATCGCAACGCTGGAGGCGCAGGGTGAACTTAAGCGCATCACGGCCGAAGTAGATCCCTACTTGGAAATCACCGAAATCTGCGACCGCACGCTGCGTGCCGGTGGTCCTGCACTGCTGTTCGAAAATGTGAAGGGTCACGACATGCCGCTGTTGGGAAACCTGTTCGGCACCCCAAAACGGGTCGCGCTGGGCATGGGGCAGGATTCGGTCGAGGCGCTGCGCGAAGTGGGCAAGCTCTTGGCATTTTTGAAGGAGCCAGACCCGCCCAAAGGGTTAAAAGACGCTTGGGACAAACTGCCGATCTTCAAGCAAGTGCTCAGCATGGGGCCCAAGAGCGTCAAGCGTGCGCCGGTTCAGGAAGTCGTTTACGAAGGCGATGACGTGGACTTGGGGCGCTTGCCGATTCAGCACTGCTGGCCGGGCGATGCGGCACCGCTGGTCACGTGGCCGCTGGTGATCACCAAAGGCCCCCATAAAAAGCGCCAAAACCTGGGCATCTATCGCCAGCAAAAGATCGGCAAGAATCGCCTGATCATGCGCTGGCTATCCCATCGCGGCGGCGCGCTGGATTTTCTCGAGTTCCAAAAAGCCCATCCCGGCGAACCGTTCCCCGTCGCGGTGGCGTTAGGCGCCGACCCGGCGACCATTCTCGGTGCGGTGACGCCCGTACCGGACACGCTCTCCGAATATGCCTTTGCAGGCCTGCTGCGCGGCTCGCGCACCGAGCTAGTGAAATGTGGCCATGCGGACCTCGACGTGCCCGCCTCCAGCGAAATCATCCTGGAAGGGTTCATCTATCCGGATGACATGGCGCCAGAAGGGCCGTTTGGTGACCACACTGGGTACTACAACGAGGTGGATCACTTTCCCGTTTTCACTGTGACACGCATGACCATGCGTCGCGACGCCATCTATCACTCCACGTACACTGGCCGCCCCCCTGATGAGCCCGCCATTTTAGGTGTGGCGCTCAACGAAGTGTTCGTGCCCATCCTATGCAAGCAGTTTCCTGAGATCGTCGACTTCTACTTGCCTCCGGAAGGGTGCTCTTACCGCATGGCGGTCGTCACCATGAAGAAGCAGTACCCCGGTCACGCCAAGCGCGTGATGATGGGCGTATGGAGCTTCTTGCGCCAGTTCATGTACACCAAGTTCGTCATCGTGCTGGATGACGATGTGGATGCACGCAATTGGGAAGATGTGATGTGGGCGATCACCACGCGTATGGACCCTGCTCGAGACACCGTCATGGTCGAAAATACCCCCATCGACTACCTCGACTTTGCGTCGCCAGTGTCTGGGCTTGGCTCCAAAATGGGACTGGACGCGACCAATAAATGGCCCGGCGAAACCGACCGCGAGTGGGGGACGCCCATCGTCATGGACGAAGCGGTGAAAACCCGTGTCGACGAGCGCTGGGGCGAACTGGGCATTGATATTCCGCTACCCACACCGCGTCATGGTTAAGCGGATGTGTGGGGCCGAACGACTTTCCACAAAGAGGCTTTCATGAGCGCTACGTTAACGTGCAAAACGCTAACCTGCCAAGTCACCGCCGTCGAGGACCTCAATCCCGACGTGTTCCAAGTGACGCTTGCCGGTCGCGCTGAGGCAATGCAGCATGCGCCCGGTCAGTACCTCGAGCTAATGCTGGACGAGGCCACGTGGGTGCCCTTCTCGATTGCGAGCTGCGACAGAGGCGACGGCACGCTGGAGTTACAGATTCAGCACTGGCCCGAGCGAGATAACTCCCAACGTCTACGCCAACTGCTACAGGTGGCGAATCAGCTCACCGTTCGTTTGCCGAGCGGAGAGTGCGTGTTGGATACCCAGAGTGAGCGTCCGCTACTGCTGATTGCCGCAGGGACGGGGTTCGCCCAGATGAAGGCCATCGTCGAGGCTGCCCTGCGTGACCAGCCCACACGACCCATTTCGCTATGGTGGGCAAACCGTGAGCACCGTGACCTGTATGCCGAAGACCTCGCCTGCGCATGGGCACAGCAGCATGACCACATAGCGTTCCATGCCGTTACCGAGTTTCCGCTCACCGAGCCGCTCGCTTCTGGAGAACGCATCGTCCATCACCAAGGTCGCGTCGACTTGGTGTTGGAGAGTGAGCTTGCCAAGGCCCCCATCCAGCCAAGCGATTGCGATGTCTACCTCTCGGGCTCGCCCGGCATGGTGTACGCTTGCGTGGACGTGCTGGAACGTTTTGGGGTGAGCAGTGCGCAAATGTTTTCGGATGTGTTTGCCTACGCTCCTCGGCCTCACTAAAATGATTGATCACTTTTAGTGTACGGCTTAAGCCGTCAACTCGATCCGCTATTGAGGAGGCTGTCATGGCCCATCACGACGACAATTTCAAAGACGATTCTGGCATTCTGCCGATCATACTGGGCATCGTGGTCTTGGTCGGTATGAGTGCACTGCCCGCCACGATTGGTTGGATCCAAGCGTTCGGCAGCTAATCACTTGCTCATGGGCAACCCGCACGCAAATTCTCGGTTGCCATTTGGCGCCTGCGCAGGCAGGATAAAGACAGTTCGTCATTAATCGATTGAGGAAGCCCCATGCTACACGGCACGCTGTCATCAAGCGTCACCGCCAAACCGGAAACGGTGACGTACGCTTGGGCGAGCGTCGGTGTCACTCAATTCGGTTACTATGCAGCGTATTGGTTTAGCCACGGTGTGCCCCTGGCTGACGCTTAGCGTCGCGCCAGCAGGCACACCGCTCCGGTTGCCTGCCGCATGCAAAGAAGCCTCGGTGGGTAACTCCACCGAGGCTTCTTTCGTTTTACGCAACCACATTTCATACGTCATTCATTCAGGAGCTGCACCATGTCTTACCGCGCACACTTTATCGCTAGTCTGAACGCCATCCGTTATATCGGCTATGGCTATGGCTGGCGATTTAGCGTCGCGCGGTCGGTGCTAGCTGCCACCTCCGACCGTGCCCATTTGGGTGGCAAGTTGGTGATGCGATGTCACGCGCTATGCCCTACGAATTCGGAGAGTTAACTGATGAATGCCCCTATCCATACTGCCAATACTGCTTGCCCCACGACTGCCCCGGCTTCCTCGCTCATGTCTGCAACGGCTCTGCCGCTACCCGCTGAGCTGCGTCAGCGGGTGAGTGTGAACAGCACGCTCCGTTCCCAAATCGATCAGCAGCGCCAAGCGGTGCAGCGTATTCTCAACGGGCATGATGATCGCCTGCTCGTCGTGGTAGGACCCTGCTCCATCCACGACCCGGATGCTGCCCTGGAGTACGCGGATCGTTTGGCAGCGCTCAGCGACGAGGTGAGCGAACGGATTCTGCCGGTGATGCGGGTGTACGTTGAGAAGCCGCGCACTACGGTCGGTTGGAAAGGGCTGGCCTACGATCCTGATCTGGATGGTAGCGGTGATATGCCGCGCGGTATGACACTATCTCGTGAATTGATGCACGCCGTCGCCTCCCGCGGCCTGCCGATAGCCACCGAGCTATTGCAGCCGATGCTGGCCCCCTACCTGGATGACCTGCTGAGCTGGGTGGCGATTGGGGCGCGCACCACGGAGTCCCAGCTACACCGTGAATTGGCTAGCGATCTCAGCGCTGCCGTAGGCTTCAAAAATGCCACCAGCGGTGACGTGCAGGTAGCCATCGATGCCATGCAGGCGGCGGCCCACTCCCATCAGCGTTTTGCCATGGATAGTCAGGGCCGCCCGATCATGCAGGAGACCGCAGGCAACCCACACACCCATGTGGTATTACGCGGTGGTCACGGTGAACCTAATTACCAAGCGCACCATGTGCGCCGCGCCGTGAATACGCTATGCGAGGCGGGCCAGAATCCGCGCTTGATGGTGGACTGTAGCCACGCCAACGCCCGTAAGGATCACCGCCGCCAAAGTGAAGTCATGCTGGACGTATTGGCTCAGCGTCAAGCGGGCGACGCAAATTTGGTGGCATTGATGCTAGAGAGTCATTTGTACGAAGGCAAACAAGCGTTGACGCCCAGTGCGCTACGCTACGGCGTCTCGGTCACTGATGCCTGCGTCAGCTGGGAGACCACCGAGCGCTTGCTGAAAACCGCCGCGGAGCGACTGACCTAGCGCGTTGACTGACCCGGCCAGCCCCGTATCATAAGGACTCCTTTCGATCACGAGGTTGGCCATGGCCTTTACCCTTGAACAGCACGACCCTGCTACGTACCGTCGCAAAGCCCGTATCATCAGCGTGGCAATGGCCGGGCAACTGATCATTTTTGGCCTGCTGTTTTCCATGCTGCTCACCGCTACCTTTGGAAGCAGCATCTGGCTGAACGCGCTGGGCGTTCTGCTGGGCCTGCTCGCCACCAGCGCCATGTTCGCTGCGCTCAGAGAGCGCCCGTGGATGGCCGAAATGCGCTACGTTTGGCAGCTCAAGCACCACTTGTCGCGCATTAGTAGCTATCTGCAGCCGCTGCGCCGTGCGGTGGAACAGGATAATCGTTTAGCGCTGGATATTCTGACCTTCTACCACCAAGGCATGGCTCAACTGGCAGAACTGAACGGCCGCACCACCGATGACGATGCCGAACGGCTCGCAGAAAAAATGCAGGTCAAAGTAAAGCGTGACGAACTAGGGCTACCCAAAGAGGTAGCTACGTTCGACCCGCACGACCTGAGCGCTTTTAAGAAGTAAGTGGTGTAATAAGCCATGAAATGAGGGATTCGATAGGGAGCACGTTCGATGAAGGCTAATACGGCATCACTACTACTCGCCACCGCGGTAGCGACCGCGATACTGCTGGGCGGCTGCGCCACCAGTGCGCCAGTCGATGAGCAGCCAGTGAAAACCACCGTGCAGAGCAGCGCGCCGCTGCTGCCTTCGGTGCTGTTTCCCGGCAGCGCCGAGCGTTTTCAGGCCTGGAACTGCCAACCAGCCAATCAAGACTTGGTCACGGCCGTCAATGGGAACGAGTTACGGCTGTGGTCGTTGCACGGTGCGTGGCGATTGCCTCAAGCCGTAGTGGCCAGCGGTGCCCGTTATCAGGATGGCGATATCAGCTTCTGGAATCGCGGCGATCGGGCGCAAATCGAAACGCCGCGAGGGCAGCTACAATGCCATCAAGGGGTTCAGCGGGAGATTGCCACGCGTGGCAGCCACCCGGGTGTGATGTTGTTAGCCCGCGGTAACGAGCCCGGCTGGACGATCGAACTGGCGAACGATGCGCCCGTCATGACCTGGACCACTAATTACGGCAGCGACACGGCGACCATGCCCTATATGGTCAGCGTGATGGATAACGACGCGGGCCGGGTGGTGATCGAGAATGCCAACGCCGAGCAGTTTTTCCGCGTACGTATTGAATCAGGTGCCTGTTTCGACGACATGAGTGGCGAACCCTATCCTGCTCGCGTGACGTTCACCATGGATGGCGAACAATATAAAGGATGTGCACAAGGCATTGCGCCGTAGCCTGTCATGGCCTTGTACGGCCACTAGCAGCGATAGAGGAACGGCTCTGCGCGCCACTGTGGCTCTACGTAGTCGCTGGCGCACAGGGCCGATACATCGCCGCCTGCCCGGGCGGCAAGACGTGCCAGTGTCGCCAAGTGCAGTCCTCTGGGGCTGCGTACTTCTTCACTGATCGCAACGGGTACCCAGCGATCGCCTTCTCGGGTTGCTAGGGTAAAGTTGAAAGGGTGAAAACCGGGAAAGCCTAGCCGAATGTCAGTGGCGATAAGCGTCTCTTGCCCATCGATGTGACGTGTCTCGAAACGTAAGAACGGCCCAGTGAACCATGTAAGCCGCTGGCCTAGCGGCCCCTCCAGAGCACTTGGCTCCAGCTCGACGTTACGACGCAACGGCTCCAAGGCTGGGGCCCGTTCACGATCGAACACGCTGATCAAACTCTCGTAATAACGATCATCGTCGATGACCGTCGCCCGCCATAGCGCGATGTTGAACGGCGTCGGTTGAATCAGTACAGGAGCCGTCTGTAAATCTGCGTCGGCCAGTGTCGGTGCAAGACGTTGCTCCACGCTCCACTTGGCGCCAGCCGCTGCTATGAGATAAACGCAGGAGATGGCTAGCCCCGCTCGGCAAGCGCTGTGTACCTTGCCGGAGACGCTGGCAATGGTGAGCGCTATCAGCAGCGGCAGCGTGTAAAAAGGGTCGATGATGAAGACGATAGGCCACGCGACCGGTGGCGCGTCCAGCGGCCATAGCAGTTGTGTGCCATAGGTGGTGAGCGAATCGAGCAGCGGGTGCGTCACCAATATCAGCGTAAAAAAACTCCACCAGCGGCCAAACGAGATGTCCTGCGGTGGCGCGAAGCGAGCGCAGAGCACGGCTAGCAGCGTGGCAAGGCCCGTCAATACGAACAGGGAATGGCTGAAGCCACGGTGCTCGGTGACGTTGGCAATGGCGTCGCCATAATCCAGCGCCACGTCCAAATCGGGTAGAGTACCCAGTAGCGCACCTATGACGATGGCCTTTCTGCCCAGGCGCTTACCCAATACCACCCCTCCGACGGCTGCCCCAAGCGCTGCTTGCGTAATCGAATCCACAGACCTCTCCTCGACGAGCCGATAGCGAATCGTCATAGTTACTTGGCATGACGCACGAGATGCACCACCATGACATTATTGTACAGCACATCTATCTTCTATTTTAATGTGGCACTCTTGTCTATGTTTTGAGGGTGCCACATGACCCGCGCGACAACGTGCGCTACGGTTTTACAGGATATAATTACCCTTTTTCGATGAAGAGGAAATGACATGCAGTTTTTACATACCATGGTACGTGTCAGCGACTTGGACGCCTCGCTTCACTTTTATTGTGAGTTGCTGGGCCTCAAAGAAGTGCGCCGTAAAGAGAACGAAAAAGGTCGCTTTACACTGGTGTTTCTCGCCGCACCCGACGACGAAGCCCGCTCCGAGCGCCTTACTGCCCCCGAGCTCGAGTTGACCTACAACTGGGACCCGGAAGAGTACACGGGTGGCCGTAATTTCGGCCATTTGGCCTACCGAGTCGACGATATTTATGGCCTTTGCCAGAAACTTCAGGATAACGGCGTGACCATTAACCGTCCGCCCCGCGACGGCCACATGGCGTTCGTGAAGTCGCCCGACGGCATCTCTGTCGAGCTGTTACAAAAAGGCGATGCATTGTCTCCCCAGGAGCCTTGGGCCTCCATGGAAAACACGGGTAGCTGGTAAGTCGCTGGTAAAACGCATAAGGAGTACGAACAAGGTGAAAGGACAAACCCGCCATATCATCATGGGAATGGGGCTTGCGCTGCTGCTGAGCGCTTGTGGCAGCACACCGCAGCAAGAGCGAACGGATGTACCGCAGGGCGGTACGCTCTCTGGGCCGGTAGTGGAGCAGCGCTGGAACTTACTGCTGGTAGGGACCGATGAGCGGCTCTCCATGCCCGAAACACCGTTCTTTCGTATTGGACGCGACGGGAAGGTTAACGGCTCTGATGGCTGCAACCAGTTCACCGGTAAGGTGAGTTTAGGTGAAAGCCAACGCATCTCGTTTAGCGAGCTGGCCTCTACCCGAATGGCGTGTCCGAACATGGAGGACGCCAAGCGGGTGACTGATATGCTAGATAATGCCTATCGGTATTTGATCGACCATGACCGGTTGGTGTTCTTCGGACCAGATAGCCGCGTCCTCGGCGGTTGGCGAGAAGCTAACTAAGCCGCTATCGGCTTAATCAGTAAAAGGCGGGTTGAAGCGGGCAAGAAAGCGCGCATCGATCCGCTGTTTCCACTGCCATACCCAGCGGCCCGAAAAGCCTATGGACCCACGGCTGGCAATCGCGTGGCCGTCGCCTGTGCCAATCAGTGCTAGCACGCGACACGGAGGCTGCCACGGGGTGAGCGTTAAACCGTGGCAGGCGGCCCGCAGATTCTCTGCTAATGCGGGGCCCATACGCACCGCATAAACGCCTGCCTTAGGGAGTGGGGAGGAGCGCAGCGCAGCGCAGTCGCCAGCGGCAAAAATGCCGCGCTGGCCAGTCACTTGAAGCGCCTCGTCCACAGAAATAAAGCCTTTCTCATCCAGCGGCAGCGCCGTTCGTTGCAGCCACGTTTGGCCCACGGCGCCGGTCGCCCAGAGTACGATATCCGCTTCGATGTGCTCACCAGTGTCGGTTTCCACACCGCCAGGTACCAAGGCGCGCCCCCGCACTCCTGTGAGGACGCGCACGCCCGCGCTTTTGAGCGCCCGCGCCGTTAACCAGCGGGGCAGCCAACCCGCCCCCGGCAGCAGCGTCTCAGCGGCGCTGATCAGTGTGCCTTGCCAGTGAATGTCCGGGCGCTGTTGTCGAAGCCGCGCGAGGACACTCATCAGCGTCTCGCAACCTGCTGCGCCACCGCCAACGCTCACGACGTTTTGGCGTGCTCCGGCTGGCAGCTTAGCCACCTCTTCGCGTAATGCTTGCCAGCGATGGTGCAAGGAGCTGAGCGGACGCATGGCCAGCAGCGTCGGCAGCGCATTTTTCTCGACACTCTTCTCGATACTTTTCTTGGCACTCGCCTCGCGATTTTCATTACCTTTAGGAGCAATGACTTGCGGTAACGTTAGCGTCGAGCCGACGTTGAAGGAGGCCACGTCAAACGCCACTACGCTCCCATCTGCCAGTGTTATCTGGCGCTCGCTCGTACTGAGCGCCACGGCAGGAGACGCGACGAAGTGAGCGCCTGCGCGCTTACAGAGTGCCGCAATATCCATCTGCGTCTCCCTTAGCGTGCACTCCCCGGCTAACCATGCAGGCACGCTGCCCGAGTAGGCGGCAAATCGGCTATCGCTCACCACGGTGATCGACACCGTTTTATCCGGCTGTAAGGCAAACGCCTCCAGCACGAAGGCGTGGGCGTGGCCTGCACCGATGAGCAGTAATTTCTGCATGTTGCCTCCTTGAACGAGCGATGAGGCGCCGCTGCTGAGCGTTATTCGCCTATGACCACCCGATTTTTGCCGCTTTTCTTGGCCAGGTACATGCCGTGGTCGGCGCGTTCCACTAATTGACGCACGGTATCGCCTGACTGTTTGGCTGTAAGACCTATGCTGATCGTGACGGGGAACGGTAGTTTGAAAAACGTCGTCGAGACGATGCTACACAGCCGCTGTGCAAGAGGTAAGCTGGTCGTGATATCCGTCTCCTGAAGGATGATCAAAAATTCTTCGCCTCCCCAGCGGCCAAGATGATCCCCTTCGCGTAGTGTGTCCTGCACAACGCGGCTGAGACGCCCTAATACGTCGTCCCCCACTGAGTGGCCATAGGTGTCATTGATTTTCTTGAAGTCGTCGACATCGAACAGGACGACAGAGAGGGTAACGTCCGAGCTGATGAGGCGGTTCAGGACCATGTTGGTGTAGTGGCGGTTCCAGCACTGGGTCAAGGGGTCCAGGCGGGCGAGCGCTTGCAGCCGCTGATTGGTCTTCGTCAACTGCTGATTGAGGTAGGCAACCTCTATGGCGGTAATCGCCACGGCGATGTCGTCGGCCAGCTCCCTCACCATGGAGGCCTCTATCGGCAGCCAATCAGTCACCGGGCCGGAGAGAGAGCAGGGCTGTTTGAGAGGGGATGTGTGACGAAACAGCAGTAGCCAACATGGAGCGCAGCACGCGATGTCCAAGCGGGCCACCAAGCCACCCTGACACAGGCCATCAAGCTCGAGTGTGCCGCTGCTCAAGGCCTCGTTGGGTAGTGTGTCGAGCGCATCGAGAAGATGCCGTTCAGGAGGGCAGTCGCCCAAGCAGTGAAGCTGACGGTGCCTCATCAAGGCAATGCCCTGGGCATCGAAGAGTTGACATAGGCGCTCCCCATGGTGCTGGAGGATTTGTTCGATACCAGCAAAGCGTCTGATATCGGCGGCGAGTTGTTGGCGGTAACATGTCAACTTGGCCCGTTGCATAGTCAGCTGCTCTACTTTTAGTAGGCGCAGCCGCTGCGCCGCCATCATGACGATCAAACTGCACCATTTTGAAGAAGCCGCGTGACGCGAGGCGGGGTGGGCGACATAGCCCCATGTTCCCGCTTCTCCTTTTAATTCATAATACTGCAACCTGGAGGCTGCCAGAGCATCGAGCGAGCAAATGGACGTTAGGTGGGGATAGGCCTCTAGCGGACACGTGGGTGGAAAACCATAGACCAAACGTAGCTTCAGGGCCTTGGTACGATGGTAAACGAGGATGGGGGTTTGACGGGTGGCTTTATGAAGCGTGTAAGCGATCCGTTCGAAGAGTGCTGTTGGCGTCGGTGCTTGGCTAATCGTTAGCAGGGAGTCGTAAAGCTCGTCGCGCTCATGACAAAGAGGTTGCTCGCTCATCCTGAATGACTCCTCAATACATGAGATAACACGTCCATGTTGGCCAAAGGCCGAGCGTCACGTCACATCGAAATTGAATTAACGATTCAACCAAAAGGTAAATCATTATTCAACCATTATTGAATAATCGATTCACATTGGCGGCATGAATGAAAAAATCATGTTTGCCGAGCGCCTGAAATCCTCCATGCAAACGGCAGGGTACGACACGCGGCCCTCTGTGCTGGAGCGTGAATTCAATTTGCGCTACTGGGGAAAACCGATCACCTTCCAGGCCGTCAGGCGCTGGTTGCGGGGAGACTCGATTCCAAGTCAGGAAAAGCTACAGGTACTGGCGCGTTGGTTATCGGTCACGCCCCATTATCTGCGCTATGGCGGCACCGAAGAGAATGCGGTCAACGAGCCGTCAGGGCCGTGGCAAACCCCGCTCACGAGAGAAGAGCGTCATTTGCTGGCCATGTACAAGACGCTGCCGCCCCCTCAGCGTCAAATCGTCCATGACGTGGTAGAAACGTTTGCCAAAGCCTATGGTGATTCGCCGGCAGGTGCCGAGCGCGAATGACTGCATGGGCGAAAGGCTGTCATCGCACTCGGTCTTCTTAGCCCCGGCGCCAGTCGAAATAGCGCTTCAACAGATCCAGTACCCGCTCCGGCTTGTGAGCGTTTTTCCATACCCCAGCGGTGGCTTTGGTCGCTTCGCCCAGGGTGGGGTAAGGGTGAATGGTGCCGAGCAGCTTATTCAGCCCCAGCCCGTGCTTCATGGCGATGGTGAACTCGCCCAGCCACTCACCGGCGTTTTCCGCCACGACCGTTGCTCCCAAAATTTTGTCTTTGCCGGGCACGGTGAGCACTTTGATAAAGCCCTCGGGCGCCCCTTCGGCAATGGCGCGGTCGCTGTCACTCATGGCGTAGCGGGTCACTTCAAAGGCCACACCCTTGGCGGTGGCCTCTTTTTCGTTGAGCCCCACCCTGGCCACTTCCGGTTGCACGTAGGTCACGGCGGGCATGAAGCGGTAGTCCACTGCGAAGCTCTTTAGCTCGCCAAACAGGGCGTTCACGGCGGCGTGCCACGCTTGGTGGGCTGCGGCGTGGGTGAGCTGGTAGGGGCCGGCCAAGTCGCCACAGGCCCAGATGTTGGGCAGGCGCGTCTGCAGCCGCTCGTTGAGCGCCAGCGTGCCGATATCCGTGGTGGTAATTCCTAGCGCTTCCAGCCCTAACCCCTCCACGTTGGCCTGACGGCCTGCGCTCACCAAAAGGTAATCGAACGCCAGAGTATTGCGCTCACCCTCGTGCTCGATCACCAACTGATGCTCACCGTCCGTTTGGTTCACCTCCAGCGCTTTCGCGCTGGTCATCACCGTTACGCCCTCTTGGGTGAGGGTGCGCTCCACGTGCTCGCTGACCTCGTTATCCTCTCGGCCCAGTAACTGTGGCGCGCCCTCGACCAAGGTGACCTGGCTGCCCAGACGGGCAAAACTTTGGCTGAGTTCGCAGCCAATCGCCCCGCCGCCAAGCACTACCAACCGTTTGGGCAGTTCGGTGAGCGACCAGAGGTTTTCAGAAGTGAGCAGCGGCGCGTGCTCGATACCGGGTAGGGGCGGCACGCGGGGGCGCGCCCCGGTGGCCAGCACGATATGGCGAGCGGTGAGGGTTTGTTCACCCACGCGAATTTCCCACGGTGATACCAGGGTGGCGTGCGCTTGATACACCTCCACGCCAAGCTGGGTGTAGCGCTCGACGCTATCGTGGGGCTCGATATCACGGATGGCCTGATGCACATGCCCCATCACCTTGGAGAAATCCACGCGGGGCTCGCTGGCGCTCACGCCAAAGCGGTGCGCCGTGCGAATGTCATGGGCCGCACGAGCCGCCCGGATCAATGCTTTCGAGGGGACGCAGCCCGTATTGAGACAGTCGCCGCCCATCTTGTGTTTTTCGACCAGGGCCACCTTGGCCTTCACGGCGCTGGCGATATAGCTAGTGACTAACCCCGCCGAGCCGCCGCCAATCACCACGATGTCGTAATCGAAGCGACTAGGGCGCGTGAAGCCTTTATAGGCGTTGCGCTTTTGCACCAACACCGCAATGCGCCGGGCCACCCAAGGGAACACCGCCAGCAGCGCAAACGAGGCAATGAGCCCAGGCGAAATAATGCCGCTCAGGCTTTCCAGCTCGCCGAGCTGGCCGCCCGCATTCACGTACACCGCCGTGCCGGGCAGCATGCCCAGCTGGCTCACCCAGTAAAACGTGGTGGTTTTAATCCGCGTGAGCCCCATGACGAGGTTGATCATGAAAAACGGAAAAATGGGCACCAAACGCAGGGTGAACAGATAAAACGCGCCATCCTTCTCGACGCCCCGGTTCACCGTGTCGAACTGGCGGGGAAAGCGTTTTTCGATGGGCTGCCGAAACAGAAAACGGGAAAGCAGAAAGGCGAGCGTCGCGCCGATGGCGCTGGCAAACGAGATGATGAGCAGCCCCCAGCCCAATCCAAACAGTGCGCCCCCCAGTAGGGTGAGCAGGGTTGCACCGGGGAGTGACAGGGCCGTCATGACCACATACACCGCAAAGAACATACCCGCCACCTGCCAAGGCGATTGCTGAAAAGCTGCCTGAAAATCGCTGCGGTAGGTTTGCAGGGTGTCCAGCGTGAAAAACGAATGGGCGCCGCTAGCGTAGAAGCCAATCACGGCCAATAGCAGTAGGGCAATAATCAGCAGGCGCTGACGGTTCATGGCAGGCTCCTTGGAAAAAGGGGGGCTGACTCAGTGCTCAAATGGAGGGGTTCCTTACACGTTGGCGTGGCGCTGCCGCTGCCAGCGCTGCCAATCTTCGGGGCGGTCGATGTCCCACATGGTATCTGGGTAGGCGGCTTCCAGGCCCAGTGCCGCTAGGCGCGCTTGGGTCACGCTCAATACCCGTTCGGTGCCCCAGGGAATGTCTGCAAACAGGCTGGGGTAGTCCTGGTGGCTGCCAATCAGTCCGTAACCGCCATCTTCGGCCGGTAGAATCACGACGGCAAAGGTGCTCAAGGCGGCTCGGCAGCGCTTTAGCATGGCATGGGTAATGCTGGGGCAGTCGGTGCCCATTACCATCGCAGGGCCGTCGGTACTGTTCAGCGCATGGCGAACACGCCTGCCCACGTCGCCCTGCTGCTGGGCGGCCAGGGCAATACCGTGTTGGGCCTGAAGCTCTAAAAAGAGCGGGTGGCGGTGATCTAACGAGGTCCACAGCGTGACGTTCTCCGCCCCCAGCGCTTCGCAGCCGGTGGCTACACAGTGACGCACCATGGCTGCGTGGGCGTCGGCGGCGCCCTGTGCGCCCAAGCAGGGGATCAGACGCGTTTTGGCCTGCCCCGGCAGCGGTGCTTTGGCCAGCAGGTGCAGGTGGGGCGCGGCGGGCTTAACGTGCATCGCGGTACTCCTTAGCCAATTGCGTGGCGCTGACACCGCGCCAGTAGCGGTAGCGTAGCCGCCACATCAGGCGAATGGTGGGCCAAGCGCCGAACTCGTCCCAGCGCCTGCCCGAGCTTATCACCTTCTGGCGCAGGCAGGCGGGGGATGAATGGGCCTTCAGCCGTTTGCTGAGTTCGATGTCCTCCATCAGCGGCTGATCGGGAAAGCCGCCCAGTGCGAAAAACGTGTCCCGGCGCACAAAGATGCCCTGGTCACCGGTGGCGATACCACTGAGTCGCGAGCGTAGGTTCATCAAGCTCGCGACCACTGGCAGCCAGCGGCTTTTGCCCGCGAGCTGAATATCGAACCGCCCCCAGGCGTGTTGGGCAAGCGCCTGCTGTAGATTCGTCACCGCACGCTGCTCTTTGTCGGGCGGTAGTCGAGTATCGGCATGCAGAAAGAGCAATGCCAGGCCGCGGGCGTGTTGCGCCCCCAGGTTCATCTGACGTGCGCGCCCAGGTTCACTCTTCAGGACCGTATCGGCAAGTGGCGTGGCCAAGGCCACGCTGGCATCGGTGCTGCCGCCATCCACGACGATGAGTTCAACGCCTGAGGCGCGCAGCAGCTGTAGCCGCGTGAGCGTTGCCTGAATACCGGCTGCTTCATTGAGCATCGGAATGATGATACTCAGTGACAAAGGCGTAGGGTGCGGATCAGCCAAGGGCAATGATCGGTCCTCCTGCGGCGGTGGCATCGGCGTCGTCATGGGTGACGAGTAGAGCGGGTAGGCCCGCTTCCCGCAGTTGACTGAAGACCAGCGCGCGCATCTCTTGGCGTAGGGTCGTATCCAGCTTGGAGAAGGGTTCGTCCAGTAATACGGCGCGGGGTTGGGAGAGCAGCAGCCGCATCAATGCCACCCTAGCCTGCTGCCCGCCGGAAAGCGTGGCCGGATCGCGGGCTTCAAACCCTGCAAGCCCTACCTGGTCGAGCGCCTTGGCAATCTGAGCACTTTTCTGCGGGCTTCTACGGGGCAGGCCAAAGCGCAGGTTTCCGCCGACGCTCAAATGGGGAAACAGCAACGGGTCTTGAAACAGTAACCCCACGCCGCGCTGCTCGGCGGGCAGGCGTAGTATGTTGGTACCCCCAAGGCGAACCCGCCCCTGGGCGGTGAACGTGTTGGGTAAAAAACCGGCGATAAACGCTAGCAGCGTCGATTTACCAGAACCCGAGGGACCCATCACGGTGAGCACGTCGCCGGGGGCCACCGTTGCATCGACTGTCAACAGCAGGCGTTCAGCTAAGTGAATGCTTACTTGCTCGAGGGTCAGGGCGTTGGCAGCGTTATTCATGAGGTTCCTTATCCACAGGGCGTCTTAACCTTGGCGTTTAACGTTAAGAGGCGTGCGTCTTGGAGCGCCTAGCCACCTTGGCAAGGCGACGGCGACCATAAAGCCGACGAGCGGCAGGCCCGCTTGCACCAGCGCCCATACGCCGATTAAGCGGCGGTTTCCCCCGGAGGCCAGCGCCACGGCTTCGGTGGTCACCGTTGGGACTCTGCCTGCGCCTAATAGTTGGGTGGGTAAATATTGACCAATACTCACCGCAAAGCCCACCGCTGCGGCGGTGAGCAGTGGGGCAAGCAGGAGCGGTAGCCGCACGCGCCAAAACGCCCGGCGGCGAGAAACGCCTAATGATTGGGCCATGTAGAGCCAGCGCGGATCCAAGCGGCGATAGGCTTCCGCCAGCGAAAGATACACATAAGGCAATACGAACAGCAGGTGGCCCGCTACCACCAGCGCCAGTTGGGGGCGAATGCCCAGGCGCTCGGCGGCCACCACCAAACCGTATAAAAATGCGATTTGCGGGACTAAAAGCGGTAAATAGAGCAGCCAGAGCGAGCGAGTAGGGTGACGCTGCTGGCGCTGCTCGTTTTCGAGCGTGGCGACGACCAGCACGGCCGCCACGCCGGTCGAAAGTAGGGCAATGAGTGCGGTATGGGTCAGTGGGCCAGCCAGCATGCTGACACTGCGCTGCCAGTGGTCGACGGTAAGCGACTGCGGCAGCAGCTCAGGAAAACGCCAAAACCCGGCCACCGAGAAGAGCCCAAGCCCCGCCAGTGAGGCCAGCGCGGCGGCGCTTGCCAGAGCAAGCCCTACGCGTCCGAACACACGAACGGCGGCGTCTCCCCGCGTGCGCTCGCCATTGATCAACCAGCGCTGGCCCAGCCTGCGGGCCAGCTGCTCCAACAGCCACCAGCTCAGCAGCGCGGCCAGCGTTACGCCCAGCTGCAGTACTGCCGCCGCCGACGCCATGAAGCGACGGGTGAGGTCGGGGTCGCTAAACCAACCAAGAATCGAGACGCTCAAGGTGGGCGGCAAGCGTGGACCCAATATTAGCGCCATGTCCACCACGGAGGTCGCATAAGCAATCACTGCATACACCGGCAGGCGGATGAGTGGATAGAGCGATGGCAGCACCCCTTTGAGCCAAGCAACCGTGGGCGAGTAGCCCAACGATCGTGCCAGCCGCAGGCGCTGCTCGGCCTGGAGCTGAGGCAGTGCCGCGAGGCTCATTAGCAGCAGAAAGGGCGCTTCCTTCAAGACGAGGCCAAGCGTGAGCGCAAGTCCCCACGGATCGTTGACGATCAGCGCATCGGGGGGCGCCTCCCAGCCGGAGAGCCACGGGGAGATCAGTCGTGCCATCAGCCCAGAAGGCGCAATCAGAAAAGCAAAGCCAAACGCCACCGCCGCGTGGGGAATCGCCAGCAAAGGTGACACTAACCGGCGCAGGCTGCGGTCCAGCCAAGTGCCTTGGCTGGCAGCTAAAAACAGCACGACGATGAGCAGCGCTAACGCCGTACTGGCCAGGCCGCTGGCAAAACTCACCGCCACCGAGCGGCCAAGCCCCGGCTGTGCGAAAAGCATTTGCCAAGCAAAGAGGTTGGCCTGATCGCTCCCCAGTACCGGCAAGTAGCCAAAGGCGGGCAGTAGTACCATGCCAAGCCCCGCGGTGACGGGCATCACCAGCAGGGCAATGATCACGATCGGCGCTAGCCGTAGCATGGTTCAGTGAGTCGCACGCGAAGAGGAGGAGTGCGCTTAGTTGACACCGTAACGCTCGAGCCAAGCATCCTGTAGGGCGTTCATCCAGCTGGGATGGGGTTCTGCGAGGGTGCTGGATAGCGCATCGACCGGCAGCGCCGAGGGATGGTGGTCACCCTGCTCGAAGAGTGCCTGGTCGCTTGGCTCGAGCTGCTGAATGGCCAGCACGCTGCGGTCGCCCCACATGCTGAGCGACTGCTTCTGGGCCTGCGCTTCCGGGGAGAGTAAGAAGTTGGCTAGCGCCAACGCGCCCGCTTTATGCGGCGAGTTGTAGGGAATGGCTACGAAGTGCACATTGCCCAGGGTGCCGCCTTCGAGTACGTAGCTGCGCACGCTTTGCGGCAGTTCATACTCCATCACCGCTACGGCAGCGTCGGTGGGGTAGAACGAGAAAGCCAGGCTAAGCTCACCGTCGCTCATCAGCGTGCGAAGGTTGGGGCCGGAATCGGGAAAGCTGCGTCCACTGCGCCAGAGATGTGGGTGCAATTCGTCCAAGTAGGCCCACAGCGGCGCGGTGATCTCTTCGAACGTGGTCTCGTCGACAGGGGCATAGAGCGCGTCAGCTTGGTCGGTGAGCTCGATCAGCGCCTGTTTTAGGAACGTACTGCCGGTAAAGTCGGGGATACGCGGATAGCTGAACTGTCCAGGATTCGCTCTGGCCCAGGTGAGTAATTCCTCGATGCTTTGGGGCGGCGTATCGGTTTGGGCGCTGTCGTAGTAGAAGGTGATTTGCGCCTTGCCCCAGGGGGACTCATAACCCTCGGTGGGTAGAGTGAAGTCGGTGACGACTTCGGGATTCTCGTCAGGATAGGTAAGAGCGAAGTTCGGCAGCGACGCCGCAAAAGGCCCAAACAGCAAGTCTTGCTCACGCATGGCGGCGAAGTTTTCGCCGTTGATCCAAATCAAGTCGATGCTGCCATCGCTGTCGTTGCCCGCCTGCTGTTCACCCAGCACCCGCGCCACGGCGCTGCTGGTATCGTCGAGCTTCACGTGCTCTACGCGAACGCCGTAGCTCTCCTGCATCTGCTCTGCGACCCAGGCAATATAGCGATTGGTGCGCGCATCGCCGCCCCAGGCATTCCAGTACACGGTTTGGCCGTCGGCGGCGTCCAGTACGCTCTCCCACTCTTGCGGGTCGGGCGTGGCAACCGCAGGCGCGGCTAGGCTTATCAGAGCAAACGCCACGGCGGTGGCCAGAGCAGAGCGTGGTTTCATCGCACACCTCATCAAATCAGTTGGTTATAGAGCGGTTTGTAGGCACTGAAGTTCACTGTGAACATGGTCGATAATGGGCAGTGAGAGATAGTGTTCCACGCGGTCGCGCACGTGGTCGATCACGGCGGCATCGGTGAGCTCCGCCGACCAATCCTCTCCCCGGCGCTCGCTATCCTGGCGTTGCAGGTGTTGAGCGCGCCACTTGGCACACCACGTCAGCGACCATAGCCACGTCGCGCGCCGACAGGCAATTAGCGTATTCACGCTGGGAAGCACGATATCAGGCGTGGCGGCCATGGCCGTCTGCCAGCGGCGATAGAACGCAATGACCTCGTCCAAGCTGAGCACCGCTTGGCTGTTAAGGTCCCAGGTGGTCGAGGTGTAGAGTGAGGTATGGGCTAAATCGATGCCCGGCAGTCCGTAGCGGCATTTTTCGAGATCGACGAGTATGGCGCGCCCCTCGTCCGTGACCAAAAAATTGCCGGGGTGGGTATCGAAGCTGATCAGCGTAGCGGCGGCATCATCCAGCGTGCTGGGCAGTAAATCCAGCTCCTGTTGAATACGCAGATGAATGCTGCTGGGAAGCTGGGCGTCGTCGAGCCATTTTGCCTGCTGAGACACTTCTTCCACCATGGCTTGCCAAGGGGCTGCAGGGGCCAGTAACGGTGGGCGGTGGCGAGGCAGCGGCTGGCGGTGCAGGCTGGCGAGGGTGTCGGCAATGGCAGGCAGGTCCTGGGGAAGGTCGGCCAAGCGCCCGCGAATTGCCTCGACCAGCAGCGCGCCGCGTGGTAGCGACTCGCTGGGCGGTAGTACGCCCTGCAACCCAGGCGTATGTCCGCCTTGGCTGGCCCGTTCATAGCAGGCGGCTTGATAGGCCAAGTTCTCTTCTGGCGGCAGATTCATCTGGCTCTGTTTGGGCAGCCGAGCCACCCAGTCATCGGCGTCTCGGTGGATCCACACGTGGTCGTGGGCTAGGCCCGTATCCGCCATGGGCGTCAGCGAACGGTAGTCGATCTTTGCTTGCTGCAGCGTACTGCCCAATGCCTTCAGGCGCGCCTCAGAGAGTGTCGGCATAAAGCGTTCCGTGTGATTGACGAGAGGTCATGTCATGAATGGTCGACGCGTGCGACTGTCAGTCAGTGACAGCATGACGTTTAACCTTACACGGTTCGTCATAAAAAACGATGGCCATGCAGGTCGTCGCGTGAAAAAGGCGATGTAGATACGACAACGGCACCCAGTAGGTGCCGTTGTGAGACTGTCATGAGCGGGGGATTACATCGCGGCAATCTTCGCTTGCTGCTCTTCCAACAACTTTTTGGCGGACTGGTACTCTGCCAGTTTGCCGCGCTCTTTCTCGATCACGGCGTCGGGGGCTTTGGCAATGAAACCTTCGTTGCCCAGTTTCTTCTCGATACCGCCGATGAGCTTATCCTGCTTCTCGATCTCTTTGGCGAGGCGGGCAAGCTCCGCGTCTTTATCGATCAGGTCTGCCATCGGTACCAACACTTCCATATCGCCGACCAGCTGGGTGGCCGAAAGAGGGGCGTCTTCTGGGTTGGCCAGCCACGTCACGCTTTCCAGTTTCGCCAGCTTGGCCAGGAAGCGGCGGTTCTGCTCCAGGCGCTCGGCGTCCTCGGGCTGGCCTTTGGTCAGCAGCACGTCCAGCGGCTTACCAGGGGCGATGTTCATCTCAGCGCGGATGTTGCGCACGGCGATGATCACGCCTTTCAGCCATTCGATGTCGCGGGTGGCCTGCTCGTCGATCTTGCTATCGTCGGCTTCCGGCCACGCCTGGTGCATGATGGAGGCGCCGTCGCCCATGTAGGTGCCCGTCAGGGGAGCCACCCGCTGCCAGATCTCTTCCGAAATGTAGGGCATCATCGGGTGGGCCAGGCGCAGAATGGTTTCCAGTACCCGCACCAGGGTGCGGCGGGTGCCGCGTTTGGCGCTATCGCTGGCCGCCTCGTCCCAGAGGACCGGCTTGGAAAGCTCCAGGTACCAGTCGCAGTACTCGTTCCAGACGAACTCGTAAAGCGCCTGGGACGCGTGGTCGAAGCGGTACTCGTCCATGGCTTTGGTGACCTGCGCTTCGGTTTTCTGTAGCTGGGAGATGATCCAGCGGTCCGCCAGCGAGAGCTCCACTTCCTCTCCCAAGGCGCCACAGTCCTCGCCTTCGGCGTTCATTAGCACGTAGCGTGAGGCGTTCCAGAGCTTGTTACAGAAATTGCGATAGCCATCCAGGCGGTTCATATCGAACTTGATATCGCGACCGGTAGTGGCTTGCGATAAGAAGGTAAAGCGCAGTGCATCGGTGCCGTGGGCTTCGATACCGTCTTTGAACTCTTCTTTGGTGGCTTTGGCAATCGCCTTGGCCTTTTGGGGCTGCATCATGTTGCCGGTGCGTTTTTCCAGCAGGTCATCCAGCGTTATGCCATCGATCAGGTCGATGGGGTCCAGCACGTTGCCCTTGGATTTGGACATCTTCTGGCCCTGGCCATCGCGCACCAGGCCGTGGACGTAGACGGTCTTGAAGGGAACTTCACCGGTAAATTTCAGCGTCATCATGATCATCCGGGCGACCCAGAAGAAGATGATGTCGAAACCCGTCACCAGCACGCTGGAGGGGTGGAAGGTTTCCAGCTCCGGGGTTTTTTCCGGCCAGCCCAGGGTGCCAAACGTCCATAGGCCCGAGCTGAACCAGGTGTCCAGCACGTCTTCGTCCTGGGTCAGCGCCACGTCAGCGCCCAGGCCATGCTTCTCGCGGGCTTCCTCTTCACTGCGAGCCACATACACGTTGCCGTCGGCGTCGTACCAAGCCGGAATGCGGTGGCCCCACCACAGCTGGCGAGAAATACACCAGTCCTGTAGGTCGCGCATCCAGGCGAAGTACATGTTCTCGTAGTTCTTCGGCACGAACTGAATGTCGCCGTTCTCCACCGCTTCGATGGCGGGTTTGGCGAGGCTCTCCACGGCCACGAACCACTGGTCGGTCAGCAGCGGCTCGATGACATCGCCGGAGCGGTCGCCGTAGGGCAGGGTGTTGTTGACGCTCTCTACCTGTACCAGCAGGCCGAGGGCCTCCATGTCGGCGACGATCTGCTTGCGTGCTTCGAAACGATCCAAGCCCGCGTATTTCGCGGGCAGGGTGGCATCTTCATCGGGCTGCGGCTGACCTTTCAGGTCGAAGATTTCCGCCTGCTCGAGGATCGTTGCATCTTTGGTGAATACGTTGATCAGCAGGTGGTTCTGACGCTTGCCGACTTCGTAGTCGTTGAAGTCGTGGGCCGGGGTAATCTTCACACAGCCCGAGCCTTTCTCCATATCGGCGTGCTCGTCCGCCACGATGGGGATGCGGCGGCCTACCAGCGGCAGCTCGATGAACTTGCCCACCAAGGAGGCGTAGCGCGGGTCTTCTGGGTTGACCGCCACGCCGGTGTCACCCAGCAGGGTTTCCGGGCGGGTGGTGGCGACCACCACGTAATCCTTGCCGTCGTCGGTCTTGACGCCGTCGGCCAGCGGGTAGCGGAAGTGCCAGAAGCTGCCCTGCTGCTCTTTGTTTTCCACTTCCAGGTCGGAAATAGCGGTGTGTAGCGTCGGATCCCAGTTGACCAAGCGCTTGCCGCGATAGATCAGTTTCTCTTCATGCAGGCGCACGAAAACTTCTTGAACCGCTTTATAGAAGCCATCGTCCATGGTGAAGCGCTCACGGCTCCAGTCGACGCTGGCGCCCATGCGGCGCAGCTGTCGGGTAATGTGGCCGCCGGACTCTTCCTTCCACTCCCACACTTTTTCGATGAACGCCTCGCGGCCGAGGTCATGACGGGTCTTGCCCTCTTCGGCTGCAATCTTGCGCTCCACCAGCATCTGGGTGGCTATCCCGGCGTGGTCGGTGCCTACCTGCCACAGGGTGTTGTTGCCCTGCATCCGCTTCCAGCGCGTCAGGGTATCCATGATGGTGTCCTGGAACGCGTGGCCCATATGTAGGCTGCCGGTGACGTTGGGCGGCGGAATCATGATCGAAAAGGGCTTGCCGCGGCCAGATGGGGCGAAGCGGTTATCGGCTTCCCAGCGTTCGTACCAGCGGGTTTCGATCTGTTCGGGTTGGTAGGTCTTTTCCATGGGGAGTCGGCTCACGGCTTGCAAAAAATGGTGGCAAGTATAGCGCGAACGCCCTGGGCTCGTCAGGGGCGTTGCGCTTTGCTCGTATGGGCGCTCGATGCGGTGATCAGTCGCGCAGGGCGCGGTCGCGAACTTTTACCACCGGCTCCATCAGGTAATCCAACACGCTGCGCTTGCCGCTGAGAATGTCGATCTCTGCCACCATGCCGGGCATGATATCCAACGGCTGGTTATCGGCGTCGTAGAGATAACCGTCGGTACGCACTTCCACGGGGTACATCAGCTCGCCGCTTTCCGGCATTTCTACCGCGTCGGCGGCGATGGTGACCAACTCGCCGTCCAAGCCGCCGTAGCGGGCAAAATCGTAGGCGGTCAATTTTACTTTGACCGGCTGGCCGGGGTAGAGAAAGGCGATATCGGACGGACGAATATGCGCTTCTACCACCAGCGCATCGTCGGCGGGCACTACTTCCACCAGCGGCTCGCCAGAGCCTGCCACGCCGCCCACCGTACTGATGTGTACTTGATTGACCACGCCGTCTACCGGCGAGCGAATCGTGGTGCGGGCGACTTGGTCCGCGCGTCCCGGCAGGGTTTTTTGCAGCTCAGCGACGTGGGAGGTCGCTTCGGCCAGCTGGGCTAACGCATCGGCCTCGAAGGCGTTGCGTGCCGCCACTTTGCGATCTTCGATTTCCGCAATGGACGCCTCGGCGCGCGCCACTGCGCTCTGCTGACGGGCCACTTCACCCCGCAGCTCGTTGAGCGATTGGCGTACCCGCAGTAGCGAGGTTTCCGGTTCGATGCCGCGCTGGGCCAGCGGTTGGATGATCGCCAGCTCCTGCTCGGCTAGCTGGACGCCTGAGCGTGCCGTGCTAAGGGCGGCTTCCAGCTCCGCTGTCTCTTGGCGCCGCTGGTAGCCCTGCTGCTCCAGCACCTGTAGCTCTGCGTTTAGCTCTAGTTGGCGGCCATGAAAAAGCCGCGTTTCACTGGCGGCCACGCTGGGGGCGGCTTGGCTCAGAGCGTCATCCAGCGCCAGCGGCGTCTGGTTGATTTCGGCCTCTAAGCGCTGGATACGCAGCTGGAGCGAACGCAGGCGCTGGAGGCTTTCCTCGTAGTCACCCTCGAGCGTACCACCGCTGAGCACCATGAGCGTATCGCCTTGGGCGACCGTATCGCCCCGGCGCACGTTGATCTCCGTGACCACGCCGCCCTCCAGACTTTCGACCACTTGCAAGCTGCGTGAGGGCACGACTTTGCCCTGGCCGCGGGTGACTTCATCGACTTCCGTGAGATACGCCCAAATGAAACCAATCAGCAGAAACGCGATGATCGTGAGCAGAAGTAGGCTACTGCCGATGGGACGCTTGGCACGTCCATGGCGTACGAAGTGCTCGAAATCCAGTTGAGAAGTAGGACGATTCACTGAGTAGTTCCTTCACGCGAACGGTGGGGGGCGGCTTCCACAGGGCGCATGACCTGAGCTTTGGGGCCGTCGGCCACGATCTGGCCCTGGTCGAGAATGACCACGCGATCCACCAGCTCCAACAGGCTGGTACGGTGGGTGACCACCACCAGCGTTTGTGCTGTGCTCGCGGCTTTCAAGCGCGCAATGACCTCTTTTTCGGTTTGGATGTCCATGGCGCTGGTGGGCTCATCCATCAGTAGAATGGGCGGCGCGCCCAGCAGGGCTCTGGCCAGACAGATCAGCTGGCGCTGACCGCCGGAAAGTCCCTCGCCGCGCTCGCCAATTGGCATGTCGTAGCCTTTCGGGTGGCGGGCAATGAAGTCATGGGCTCCGGCAAGTTTCGCGGCGTTGAGAATCTGCTCATCGGTGGGGTGGTGGGCTCCAATGGCAATGTTTTGCCGCACGGTGCCGGAGAAGAGCCAGGCTTCTTGTAGAACGCTGCCAATGTTGTGGCGTAAATCCGCAGGGTCGATTTGGCGAAGGTCGGTATCGTCGACCAGCACGGCACCCTGTTCCGGTGGGTAAATGCCCAGCAGCAGACGTGCCAGCGTACTCTTGCCGGAGCCGACGCGGCCAAGCAGGGCGACTTTCTCGCCGGGCTCGATGGTCAGGTTGATATTTGCCAGCGCAGCGGTGGTTTGCTCGGGGTAACGGAAGCTGACGTCCTGCAGGCGCAGCTTGCCTTCCAGCGTGGGACGGCTGAGGTAGTGGCGGCCTGCCGGGCGCTCGGAGGGCATGTTCATCAGCTGGTCGAGCGCGCGGTAGGAGGTACGCGCTTGGTTGATGCGGGTCATGGTTTGCGCCAGCTGTGCCAGCGGCGCCAGCGCGCGCCCAGTGAGAATGACGCAGGCAATCATGGCCCCCATGGAGATCGTGCCAGCGCCCACCAGAAAGACCCCGTACACCACGATGCTCACCTGGGCGGCCTGCTGGGCAAAGGCGGTGGCGTTGAGGGCGAACTGCTGAATCGCGCGACCTTGACGCCCTACAGTCGACTGCTGGTGCACGCTCTCTTCCCAACGTTTGCGAATCATCGGTGCTGCGCCGCTGGCCTTGATGGTCTCCAAGCCCGCAACGGCCTCGATCAACACGCCCTGCTTGGAGCGGCTCTCTTCAAAGGCTTGACCAGAAAGACGTTTGAGAAACGGCTGAACAGCAATGCCGATCAGCAATACGAGGGGAACGGCGATCATCGGGATGAGGGCCAGCGGCCCGCCGATCAGATAAATCACGCCAATGAATAGCAGGATGAACGGTAGATCGACGATGGCGACCAGCGACGCCGAGGCGAAGAAATCGCGCAGCGTCTCGAACTCTCTGAGGGTATTGGCAAAGCCGCCGGTGGAGCCGCGCTTGGCACTCATTTGCAGGTTGAGCACGTGATCAAAGATACGCCGCCCCATGCGTAAGTCTGCTTCCTGGCCAGCCCGTTCGATAAACAGCTGACGCAGGGTTTTTACCGCAAAATCGAACAGCAGGGCGATACTCACACCGATGGTGAGCGCCACCAGCGATTCAACCGCTTCATTGGGTAGTACGCGGTCATACACCACCATGATGAACAGCGACGTGGCCAGGCCTAAAAAGTTGGTGAGCGCGGCGGCAATCACCACTTGGGTATACACCCAGCGATTCGAGGAGAGCGCACTCCAGAACCAGTGGCCGCCTTGAATGGCCGGTTCGCTATTCAAACTGACCGGACGGTAGCGGGCGCGTACGGCAATCAGGTGGCCGATATACGCCTCTTCAAGGGCGCTTACATGGGTTTCGACGGGCTGTTTACCCAGGGCCGGATCAAACAGCGCGAAGCGATTGTCATCGATACGCTCGATGAGGACCACCGCGCGGCCATTTTTCAGCAGCGCCACTGCAGGCAGCAGGGAGTTACCCAGCGTGGCGAGAGGATGCTCGCCCAGTGCGGCGACCATGCCATGGCGTTCGGCGGCATCAATGAAGCCATCAGGTGTCAGTGGGGATTCGTTGCCTACTCGGTGAGCACGCACGGCAGCTTCGGAAACGGGCAGCGCTAGATGGGCGGCCACGAAGGTCAAGCACTGCTCTAGATCGTCCTGATAGGGGTTAGCGGCGTTCAAGGTGAATCTCCATCACATCCAGCAGTTCACCAGTGACCGCGAGCTGCTGGAAAGCGGCCTGTTCCCAGCGCACCCGGCGGTTGATCAGCTCCAGCGCGGTTTGAAATAAGTCGCGCTGGGCGTCGAGCAAGTCGTTGATGCTGCTGCGGCCAACGGCAAACTGCTCGCGATAGGCCAGTAGGGCCTCCTCTTCGGCGGCGAGCGTGGCGGTTTGCGCTTCCAGCTCCGCACGACGGGTGCGGGTATCGGTGTAGGCCGAGCGGACTTCGCGCTCTAACTCACGGCGCAGCGCTTGCTGCTCGTACTGGCTCTGCTGCTGGCGTTCGACCGCTTGAGCAACCCGCGAGGAGGTGGCGCCGCCGCTGTAGGGGGTGTAGTCGACATTGAAAAGTAGCGCGACGTCGTTATCGGATTCGTTGAAATCGTTCACATCGAACTGACGGCCCTCGACCGCCACGCTTAGGCTGGGCAGGCGGGCATTACGGGTGGCCTGGGCCTCGGCATCGCTGGCTTCACTGGTGAGCGTTTGGCTGCGCAGCGCGGCGTTTTTCGCCAGCGCTCTGTCCAACAGGCGGTCTGCGTTGGCATCGCTCAATAGCGCGGCACCCTGGGGCAGCGCGAGTACATCCGGCGTGGAGAAAAACGCTTCCTGATACACGTTGATCGCTCGGGCCAGCTCGCCCTCCAGTGTGACCAAGCGTGATTCGGCGTCGCTCAATCGGCTTTGCGCGCGCAGTACGTCGGCCCGCGAGCCAGCGCCCGCCTCACGGCGTAGGCTCACGTCTTCAAAAATACGCTGATGCTGCTCAAGATTATGCTCGGCCAGTTGGCGCTGGGCGGTCAAGCGGGCCACATCCAGGTAAGCGTTCACCGCGTAGAGGACTTCCTCTTCAACGCTAGACTGGGACTGCCAAAACGCCGCTTCTGCGCTGAGATCGGCGGCGCGAACGCGTTCGCGACTCGCGCCGAAATCCAGCAGTAGCTGGCTCAGCGTGACCACGGCATCGACGCGCGAGCCGCGATCGGGCAGTGATTCAGTACGCTGGAGGTCGTTGCGGTACTCGAGGCCTGCGTTCACCTGCGGGCGGCGCACCGCGCGCACTTCGTCAATGCGCAGCACGGATTCCCGCTCTCGAGAGCGCTGAGCCAGAATGCCGGGCTGCTGCTCGATGGCTTGCTGAATTTTTTCACGTAACGCGATCAGCGCCATAGAACTGCCTGTCGCCTCACTGGCTTGCCATCGCAAGCGGTCGAGGAGCTCTTGGAGCTCGGGCGAAAACGCCGGGCCATCCAGAGAGGAAGCGGGCAAGGCGGCCGTCTCGGCCAGTGGCTCCTCCAGCACGGGTTGCGCCATCAGTGGGGGGCTGACCAGCAGTAGGCCGAGTATGAGCGACCTGGTTACGTTCACATTCATTATCGTTCCTGAAGAGCATCGGTACTTAGCGCGTTTAGGTAGCGCTCGGCCAGTCATATTCGGCTTCGCTGCTCAGCGCTTCTTGCCATTGGGCAAGGGGGTCTGAGGAGTGCGTCGAAGGCTCTGCCGTCGCCTTGCGTTGCCGATAGAGCTGCAAACGGCCAAGCTGCTGTTGCGATTGCAACAGAGCGTACACCAAAGGAACGGCGCCCAATTGCCAGAAAAGCCCTATTTGTTTGGCAGAAAGGGCCTGCCAAGCGCGCTCGTCGATTTGATACAGCGGTGTGCTGCCTTGATAGCCGTGGGGCTGCCAGGGCGTCAGCAGTGCCGACTTGGATAGCGCGGTAATACGCGTGGAAAGCCGCTGACAGCCTTGCTCACGCTGCTGTAGAAATGCCAGCACTTGGGCGGGAAAGCGGGCAAGCTCCCCGTGCTGGTTGAAAAAAGGCTCGGCATCCAGGCGCTCGACGACATAGGGCGAGTGCTGGTCGATGCACAGTCTACCGGGATAGTCAGGGTGCAGCCCAAACGGGTGGCTGCGCAGCGCGGCAGGCACGTAGGCGGCCCGAAAGCGGCCTTGGTCATCCACCAGAAGGTTCTGGCCATCTTCCAGTCCCAGCAGCGCAACAGCCTGCCAACCTGCGCCCGTGTCCGCCAGCGCGATGGGAAAGTTAGCCGCCGCATGGCGCAGCTCAGCGTCTGCCAATGCGACTTGGGTAGTGGTTTGCGCAAAGTGGTAGGCGGTAAAACGCTGCCACATTAAACCGCCGTGGTGCTCTGGGTTGAGCGGCACCCACTGGGCAGCGTGATTCATGGCGACAACCTTCTGTGATCGGGCGTTGAGGGGTAATAAACGGTAAGGCACCTTACCAAACGTCGCTTCTACCGTCAGCGGGTGATCAGTCTACGCATCGTGATGAGGCCAATGATCGGCCCAGGCAGCAGCCACCAAATCACCAAAGGCCCCTGGTTGGCCCATAGTGCCGTGACCAGCGCAATGGAGGGAATCGTCAGGCCAAAGCCAATCGCATTCATCATGGCCAGCGCGGCGCCCAGTCGCTCCGGCGGTGCGCTGGCAGACGCCAGGGCAGAGAACTGCGCTGAGTCGGCGATCACGCTCACGCCCCAGAGGGCAAGCAGGGCCAACAGCAGCCAGGGCGACAGGCCGCCTAGCAGCGGATAGGCAAGGCACAGCGTGCCAGAGACCGCCAGTGCGATAAACGCGACCCGTGCGCTACCGATGCGTCGGCTCCACCGGCCTGCCATCACGCAGCCGGGAAGCCCCAAGGCGATGACCGCGAAGCTTAGCCACGGCTGCAAGCCAGGGGCCGCGCCCAAGCGCTCCAACTCCCTGGTGACTAAAAAGGGCACCAGCGCCCAGAGGGCGTAAAGCTCCCAGCAGTGGCCGAAGTAGCCCAGCGCGGCGGCGCGGAAGTTCTTCTCTTTGAATGCGGCAAGCCCCGCCCAAGGTCGCCCGCCGTTGGCCTTGGCAGGCAGATGTGGCCCCACGCCTAGTTGGAAAATCATCAGCGCTGCCAGAAGAGCAAGGGCAGAGGCCAATAGCAGTGGCCACTGCCAGGGAAGATGCAGGGTGAGCCCGCGCAGCAGGTGCGGCGAAGCAATGCCAAGGGTGAGCATGCCGACCAACCAGCCAAGCGTCGAGCCTGCGTGGGTGGGCGTCCAGCTCACCACTAGCTTCATGCCCAGCGGATAGATGCCCGCAAGACAAAGCCCGACCAAAAAGCGAGCCCCTGCCGCCAACGTGACGTTATCCGCCACGCTGATGAACGCCGCGTTGATCAGCGCGCCGAGTACGGCAGACATCGCAAACAGGTGGCTGGCGCGCACTCGGTCGGCCAAGCCCGTGGTCGCAATCAGCAGGGTGCCGGTAATAAACCCCGCCTGCACAGCGATAGTAAGCAGCCCGAGGTCGCTTTCGCTAAGGCCCACGGCTTCCTGCAGCGCTAAGCCAACGCCGTTAACGCTAAACCATAGCGAGGTGCCAAACAGTTGGGCAATGACGATGACCGCTAGCGGCGTGCGGGCTAACAAGGTATGGGAAAGCATCGGCCGTCTCATCCATTGAGTTGTTGTTATGGAGGGCTTTCAAGTCGTTGGACACTTATCCCAATTTATGCGGCACGACCTCATGCCCCAGCGCCTTGTAGCGTTGCCAGCAGGCACGCTTGGCGACCAGTACCTGCTGGTGCTGGTTGATGATTTCCGCGACGCGGGCGTAACGCTCGACCCCATCGGGAATGTCAGGGTGAAGATTCAGCAGGGCGGTGTCTGCCTGCGGGCTGGGCAGGGTTTGCCAGCCAAGGGTAATGGGCACGCTGTCAGCCAAGTCGCTGTCTTCCAGCGCATGGGGAAGGTAGGCGTCCTCGCGGAACTGCCACAGAGCGTCGTCGGCCTGCTCGGCCAGCGCTTTGTCTTCGCAGTGCAGGTGCAGCCGATAGCCCTTGCGGTGGATGGTCTCGGCGAGCTTACAGGCGAACTGCAGGCGGGCTTCTAGGGTGGTGTCGGGCAGAATATAAAAATCGATGCGTGCCATGGTGGCTCCAGCGGTGTCAACGCGCCTGGCAACCTAGCCGCCACGGTGCGAGTGGCGGCTAGGTTTGTAACGCTAGGGGATTATACCAAGCGGGTCAGCCAGCCGTACTTGTCATCACTGCGGCCGTATTGAAGGTCGAGCAACGTCTTGCGGATGCGTTTGGCCACTTCATTGTTGCCATTGCCCTGCAAACGAATGCGCTCGTTCTCCGTGACCAGCTCACCCACCGGCGTGATGACCGCTGCCGTGCCACAGGCGAAGACTTCGGTAATCTCTCCAGAGGCGGCACCTTCGCGCCACTCGTCGATGCTGATGGCGCGCTCTTCCGGTGTCAGTCCCGCGTCTTTGGCCAGGGTCAGGACGGAATTACGCGTCACGCCTTCCAGAATGGTATCGGTCAGGCGCGGTGTGACGATGCGGCCGTCTTTGTAAACGAAGAACAGGTTCATGCCGCCCAGCTCTTCGATCCACTTGTTTTCTGCAGCGTCGAGGAAGGCAACCTGGCTGCAGCCGTTGGCGGCGGCCTCTTTTTGGGCGGCCAGCGAGGCGGCGTAGTTGCCCCCGCACTTGGCAAAGCCAGTGCCGCCGGGGGCCGCACGTTTGTAGTGGGAGGAGAGCCAGATGGAGACCGGCTCGATGCCGCCTTTGAAATAGGCGGCCGCCGGGGAGGCGATCACGTAGTAGTCGACTTCATGAGCTGGGCGTACGCCAAGGAAAGCCTCGGAGGCGATCATGAACGGGCGTAGGTAGAGGCTGCACTCGTCGGCGTCGCTGGCGGGCGTGGGCACCCAGGCGTGGTCTTGCGCCAGCAGCGCTTTCAGTGAGCCGATGAAATCGTCATCCGACAGCTCGGGCAGCGCTAAGCGGCGGGCGCTACGGCGGAAACGCTCGGCGTTCTTCTCGGGGCGGAAGGTCCAAATCGAGCCGTCGGCATGGCGATATGCTTTGATACCCTCGAAAATTTCCTGGCCGTAGTGCAGCACGGAAGCGGCGGGGTCGAGGGTCAGTGGGCCGTAGGGGCGCACTTGGTGGCCGTGCCAATCGGCATCGACGGTCCAGCGCACGTGGGCCATATGGTCGGTGAAATGTTTACCGAAACCTGGATTTTGCAGAACGTTGTCGCGGATCTCATCGGCCATCGGCTGGTTGGTCGGCAGGATCTCAAAGCGTGTTTCTAACTGGGCATCTGAAGCTGTGGGCACGGCGTGTTCTCTCCGCTAGAGCCAAGCCCCGAAGGGCATCTATTAAGCGTATCGTTTGGACAGCGTGTGCCAGCCTATCCAGGGCACACGCTCATGCGTTCAGGTTTAACGGTTGCGTCAACGAAAGGCAACCATTGTTGGCCGGTTTGTGGGATTAGGCCTCGCCATTTTCGACTTGGGCGTCGGCTTCACGGTCCAGCAGATACTGGGTGAGCAGGCCCACTGGGCGGCCGGTGGCGCCTTTCTGCTTGCCGGAGTGCCACGCCGTACCTGCGATATCCAGGTGCGCCCAGGGGAAGTGGTCGGCAAAGCGCGATAGGAAACACGCCGCGGTGATGGTGCCGGCCGGTCGGCCACCGATGTTGGCCAAATCGGCGAAGTTGGAGTCCAACTGCTCCTGGTACTCATCCCACAGTGGCAGATGCCATGCCCGGTCCCAGGCGACTTCACCGGCCTCTAACAAGTCGAGGGCGAGATCGTCGTCGTTGGAGAGCAGGCCGGTGGCGTGGTGGCCCAGGGCAATAATGGCCGCACCCGTCAAGGTGGCGATATCCACCACGCTGGCGGGGGTGAATCGCTCGGCGTAGGTGAGGGCATCGCACAGTACCAAACGGCCTTCGGCATCGGTGTTGAGCACTTCGACCGTCAGGCCCTTGAGGGTCTTGATGATATCGCCCGGCTTGGTAGCGGCGCCGTCGGGCATGTTTTCGGCAGCGGCGACGATGAACACGGCGTTGAGCTTGGGCTTGATCGCCAATATGGCGTTGACCGTGCCAAACACGCTGGCCGCGCCGCCCATATCGAATTTCATCTCATCCATGCCCTCGCCGGGCTTCAGCGAAATACCGCCGGTATCGAACGTGATGCCTTTACCGATCAATACATGGGGCGCTTCATCGGGGTCGTCGGCGCCCTGGTACTTCATCACGATGAGGCGCGACGGCTCGGCGCTGCCGCGGCCAACGGATAGCAGCGAGTGGGCGCCAAGGGCTTCAAGTGCCTCTTCGTCTAGGATGTCGACGGCCAGCGCGCCTTGGGAATCGCGTCCCAGCGCTTGGGCCTGCTCGGCGAGGTAGCGCGGCGTACATACATTGCCCGGCAGATTGCCCAGCGTACGGGTGACGTTGATGCCTTGGCCAATGGCAATGCCGAGTGCGGCCCCCTGTTTGGCGAGCGGCGCATCATTGGCATCGCTGACGATCAGCGTCAGTTTGGCCAGGCTCGGCGCTTTGGCTGGCGACGACTTGAACTGATCGAAGCGGTAAATAGCACGCTCGGCGGCCTCGAGGGTCTTGCGCGCTTTCCAAACGGCGTCTCGATCATCGATCAGTACGTCGGTAAAGGTGACGCTGGCTTCGTCGACGGGCAGTTTGATCAGCGCTGCCATGGCGGTGTCGAGGGCTTTAATAAAAGCGGCTTCCTGGCATTTATCGCGCTCACCCAAACCCACCAGCAGAATACGCTCCGCCCCTAGCCCCGGTGCAAACGGCACGAGCTGCACGTTACCCAGTGCGGCGTCGAAGTCGCCGCGCTCCAACAGTTGGCCGATCAAGCGCTCGCTGGCGTCGTCTAATTTGGCCACGGCAGGCAGTAAGTCGCTACCTTTATAGACAGGGAGAACGAGGCAAGCCGTTTCGGCTTTGGCGGGGTTTGCGGTCTGAACGGAAAATTCCATGACGTCTCCAACAAGACAAGCAACGAGTGATTCGGGATAATGCCCCGTTATTTAGTGTTTGCTACCAGTTTGATTAGTGTACCCAAGCCATGGGCGCATTGCATGGCCACCTGCACCACTAGTCGGAGAGCGCGTTGATTCTATTCCGGTACTTAACTCGTGAAGTGTTACTGACCATGTCTGCCGTGGCGGGCATCCTGCTGCTGGTGATTATGGGCAGCCGCTTTATCCGCTATTTTTCGGATGCTGCCGAGGGGGATTTCCCGGTCACGATACTCGGCAGCCTGATGCTGTTTCACTTGCCCGGCTTCATGGAGCTGATCCTGCCGCTGTCGTTTTTTCTCGGCATTCTGTTGGCCTATGGGCAGCTCTATATGAACAGCGAAATTACCGTGATGGTGGCGTGTGGCATGAGTCCGACGCGGCTGTTTCGCGTGACGCTACTACCCGCTACGGTAGTGGCCGTGCTGGTCGGTCTTTGCAGCCTATGGTTGACGCCTGCGGGGGCACTGCAAACCGAGGCGACCCTGGAAGAGCAGCGCAGCCGTTTGGACGTATCGGTGCTCGCGCCAGGGCGCTTCCAGGATTTTGGCGGAGGGCGCACGGCTTACATTACCGATTTCAGCAGCGACGGCACTCAAATGCAGGAAGTGCTGGTGCACGAGCAGCCCATGGCGGGGGCAGAAAAAACGCATAGCTACATCACGCGCGCGGGATCGGGCTACCAGGAAACGAACGTCGATACCGGCAGCCGTTTTCTCATTTTGGAAGACGGCGAACGCTACGGCGTAACGCCCGGACGCCAGGATGCCGAGCGTTTGACCTTCGAGCGCTACACGCTGCGTTTGGGACTTAGCCGAGATCGCCAGGAGCTGGATTCGTTGGAGTACGCCACGACCGCCGAGCTGTGGCAAGATCCCGATCCACGCGCTCAGGCACAATTTCAGTGGCGGGCAGGGTTGCCGCTCATGGTCTTCATCTTAGCGCTGTTGGCCCAGCCGCTGTCACGGGTAAACCCACGGCAAGGGCGCTTCGCAAAACTGTTGCCCGCTGTGTTTCTATACGTTGCCTATTTGAGTTTACTGCTTGCCGCTGTCGATGCGATTGGGAGTGGTTCTCTGGCCGTGGCGCTGGGTGTTTGGCCGGTGCATGCGCTGTTCTTGGGGCTCGGTGTGCTGCTGCTGTGGCACTCGCAACGAAAGGGAATGCGCTAATGCTGATCGCCATGGATCGAATGGATCGCTATATCGCCCGCAACGTCCTGGCTGCCATCGTGGTGGTGCAGTTCGTGCTGCTGGGGCTTGATATCACCATTGCCTATATCGGTGACTTAGGGGACACCCAGGGCGACTACAGCGCGCTGGACGTGTTGCTCTACTTGGGGATGCGACTCCCATGGCGCTTTTACCAGTACGCGCCGGTCGCCGTGCTGATTGGCGCACTCATTGGCTTGGGCAGCATGGCCTCCAGCAACGAACTGACGGTCATGCGCGCTGCTGGCCGCTCGCTGGCGCGCATCGTTTGGGGCGTGATGAAGCCCGTGCTGCTAGTGGTCATCGTGGTGCTGCTAGTAGCGGAGTTCGTTAGCCCCAAAACCGAGCAGTATGCCGAAGCGTGGCGATTGGAGCAGCGCCAAGGCGAGGGCGCCATGCTGACTACCCGCAGTGGCTGGCAGTTCGAAGGCGATAGCGTCTACCGCTTTGGGGCCATTCGAGCGGATAACGTGGTGCTGGACTTAACCCGCTACCGCTTCGACGAGCGCCGTCTCATCGAAGCGACCCATGCCAATCGTGCCCACTGGGAGGAGGGGGCATGGCAATTGGAAGGCGTGACCATGACACGTATTTTCGATAACCGCACGGAGTCGGCGTATCAACCGAGTGCGGCATGGGAAACGGCGCTCACCCCGACCCAGTTGGAGCGGCTGCTACGTGACATCGAAAGCCAGGCGCCCAGCGAGCTATGGGCCTACGCCAATTTCCTCCAAAGCCAGAACCTTCAGGCAGACCAGCCGCTGCTCTATTTCTGGCAAAAGGTATTGATGCCGCTCACCATGGGGTCGCTCGTGCTGATTGCCGCCTCGTTCGTGTTTGGGCCACTGCGCTCGGTGGCAGCGGGTACGCGGGTTTTTTATGGCGTAGTGACCGGTCTGGTGTTCAAGTACGTGCAGGATTTGCTCGCCCCGGCGTCGACCATCTTTGGCTTTTCCCCTGTCTGGGCGGTGCTGGTGCCGACTCTTGCCTGTGCCGCGGTGGGCATCTATTTCTTGCGCCGAAATGGCTAAAGGCCGCGCAGACGCACATCAGGAGAATAGAGCAGTGACGACGCGACGTTTTACCCAGTTGGATGACGTTTGGCCCGCCGGCATAGGTCGCCGATTGGGCGCCATGCTGTACGACGGTTTTTTGGTGACGGCCATCTGGATCGCCGTCACCGTGGCTCACTTGGCCTTTTTCCGCTTCGTGCTGGGTCAAACGGCAGAAGAGATCGGTACCACGGCCTTCGACATCTGGAGCCTGCGGCTCATGCTGCTGTTTTTCGTGACGCTGTTCTTCGTCTACTCCTGGCGTCGAGGAGGGATGACGCTAGGTATGCAGGCGTGGCGGCTGCGGGTGCAAACGCTGGATGGCCATGCGATCACGTTAAAGCAGAGCCTGATACGCTGCGCGACGGCCTGGCTGTCCTTGGCGGCCTTCGGTATCGGCTATTGGTGGGTGCTGTTCGATGGGCAGCGTAGAAGCTGGCCAGACATTGCATCCAAGACCGAAACCGTGGTGCTTCCGAAAAAATAATTTTGGGCGTTTTTATTGAAAATAGCTCACCCGTCAACGGGTTATCGTATGTCTCAATGGGCTTAAGGCGAATCGATACTAAAGAACAACGTTTTCTACTTGAAAAGATGTATGCGAATCATTTACATTCATCTCATGATTTTTATGAGGTGTCGCCATGTACGTGTGTGTGTGCAAGGGAGTAACCGATCATCAGATTCGCCAGCAGATTAGCGATGGAGCGCGCAGCTGGCGAGAAGTGCGCGAAGCCACTGGCTGCGGCACCCAGTGTGGTAAATGCGCCTGCTTCGCCAAATCCCTCACCCGCGAGGCCGTTCAGGCCGTACGCGCCGAGTCTGATATGAGTCTCGCTTACGCCGTATGACGCGAATCACTCTTGTTAGACTTATCGTTAGCAAATAACTGATTTGCTTGAATTTTTGTCGTCACGACTGATACTCTCGACAGCATTGGGAGTTAGCCTTTTTATGGCCTATACTCCTTGATTAATGTAAGAGTACGCTGCAAAACAGTACGTTATTGATCAATACGCTAAAAAGGTGACGGCATGAAAGGCGATCCGAAAGTAATTCAGCATCTCAATATCGCGCTTGGCAACGAGCTCGTGGCGATCAACCAGTACTTTTTGCACGCCAAAATGTACAAAGACTGGGGCCTCAAAGTACTTGCTAAATGGGAGTATGATGAATCCATCGAAGAGATGCAGCACGCCGATAAGCTGATCGAGCGCATTCTGTTTTTGGAAGGTATCCCGAACCTTCAAGATCTCGGCAAGCTGCATATCGGTGAAAACGTCAAAGAGATGCTCGAGTGCGATTTGAAGATCGAGCACGACGGCCGCAACGACTACATTGAGGCCATCACCTACTGTGAGAGCGTCAAGGACTACGTGACCCGCGATTTGCTTCGCGATCTGCTGGCCGACGAAGAGGGTCACATCGATCACATCGAAACCCAGCTGCAACTCATCGATCAGGTCGGTATCCAAAACTACCTGCAAAAACATATGGCACTGGCCACTGACGAAGAGTAAGACGTCGTCCGCTTGGCAGTAGGCGATTAAGCGCCGAGCGCTAGCTAATACAAAACGGGCAGCCCCTTGGGGCTGCCCGTTTTGCGTTTCAATGCAAAGTGTTGACCTGATATTTATCGACTGCTCGTGGCCAGCGTAGCGTCTTGATCCAGCGCACCAGGCACCGGCTCATCCACGCTAAACGTGGCGCGGCTCAGGCGGCGTACCCGTTTCATAAACAGCGCGATACAGACCAGCGTGCCAAGGGCGGCGACGATATAGCTGGTTTGCAGCGGCAGATTAAAGCCAATCGGTGCATAGGCCAGGTAAGTGAAGGTTGCCATGGTCATGAAGACCGCTGGGATGGACGTGATCAGGTACGGCTTACGCGAGAGCACAAGGTACATGGTGCCTGTCCAGAGCGCGATCACGGCGGTGGTTTGGTTGGCCCAGGAGAAGTAGCGCCACAGCAGCGTGAAGTCCATATGGGTGAGCGCGTAAGACGCCACAAACAGCGGCAGCGCAATCAGGATGCGCTTAACGATAGGCTTCTGCTCTACTTTCAAATAGTCGGCAATAATCATCCGAGCGCTGCGGAAGGCGGTATCGCCGGAGGTGATGGGCAGCACAATGACACCCAGCACGGCCAGGGTGCCACCAACGGCGCCCAGCATGGTGGTCGAGACTTCGCTGACCACAGCGGCCGGGCCGCCTGCCGCCAACACGTCAGACAACGACTGCTCGCCCTGGAAAAGACTCATGGCGGCCGCCGCCCAAATCATGGCAATCACGCCTTCGGCAATCATCATGCCGTAAAAAATCTTACGGCCGTTGGTTTCGTTTTCAGTGATGCGCGAAATGATCGGCGTTTGGGTGGCGTGGAAGCCGGACAGCGCACCGCAGGAAATGGTCAAGAACAGCAGTGGGAAGATCGGTGCGCTATCCGGGTGCATGTTCTGGAATGACAGCTCAGGGATCGGCGCGCCCGTGACGACCAAGCCAATGCCGATGCCTGCGGCGCTAAACAGCAAAAGTGCTCCGAAGTAGGGATAAATACGCCCAATCACTTTATCGATGGGCAGTAGCGTTGCGATCAGGTAGTAAGCAAAAATCGCCAGGATGATCAGTGTCAGCGATAGCGATGTCATGTTGGCCAACAGCGCCGCAGGCGACGTGACGAACACGGTGCCCACCAACAGCAGTAACAAGATCGCAAAGCCGTTGACCACGTGCTTCATCGTTTTGCCCAGGAACTTACCCGCCAGTTGGGGAAGGTGAGCACCGTGGTTGCGAATGGAGATCATGCCGGTCAGGTAGTCGTGAACCGCACCTGCGAAAATGCAGCCAATCACGATCCATACAAACGCCACCGGGCCATAGAGCGCCCCCAGGATAGGGCCGAAAATGGGGCCTACCCCGGCAATGTTCAGCAGCTGAATGAGCGAGTTGCGCGTGGTATTCATCGGTACATAGTCGATGTCGTCGCGCATACTGAACGCCGGTGTTTGACGCTTACGGTCGGCGACAAACACGCGCTCGACGAACTTGCCGTAGGTAAAGTAACCCACGACTAATAGCACTATCGAGAAAATGAACGTAATCATAGAAAGCACTCAACGGGTCAGGGAGGGTGTCAAGCGAACGGCTAGGCAGCAAGCCGCGCTTATTTAGCCGGGGTGAATGTACAGAGACGTACCGGTTAGTGCTTTACGACTTTAGTGGTCTACGACTTTAGTGGCTGATTAACAAAGAAAAACGGGCAACCGTTTGGCTGCCCGAAGTGAAAATGCCATCAAATTGAGGGTTAAGAGGAGACAACGCCGCAAGCCATACGGGCGCCGCCGCCGCCCAGGTGGGGTTCATCAGCGTAGGTGTCGCCACCGGCGTGAATCATTAGGCTGCGGCCTGGCATGTCTTCCATGCTCAAGCGTGGGGCTAGTACCGGCAGGTTGTCGCCATCCTCATTCACGGTCAGCACCGGTAGGTCGCCCAAGTGGCCGTCACCGTAGGGGCCTTGGTGGGTGCCGGTCTCTTCGGGGTCGTAGTGGCCGCCGGCCGAGAGCGCAGCGGTCATTTCACCGCTGTCGTTTTCAGCGGGCTCACAGCTGGCGTTTTGGTGAACGTGAAAGCCATAAACGCCTGGTTCCAGGCCGGTTAACGAAGGGGTGAGCAGCACGCCATGCTCGGTATGCTCGATGGCCACCGTGCCGATGGACTCCTCCACTCCATCGGCGCTGACCTTATGCATCTCGACATCCAACGACTCGTTGGCGTAAGCCGCCGTGGCCAATAGCATACTCGCCGCGATACCGGTGAGGGGTAGTAGATAGCGCATCTTGGTTACTCCTTTCCTTGTCCATGGAAGCCCTGCTCCAGGGCACTCTTTCAAGGTAGCTGCCTGCTGCGTCCCCTGCCAGAACGATGCGAGCCCTCGGTTGCGCTCGCGCCGGTAGGGCTCATCCACTCGGTCAGGAGATCATGGGCGCGTTAGCGCAGCGTTACGTTCGCCTCAGCGGATGACATAAGCGCCTTAAGTCGCGACAATAGCCTGCGACACATATCCCAGTTGCCGTGTTCTCGGCCTACGTTGCGAGGAGTTTCATGCAGCCACTCACCATCCTCTATCAGGATGAGCATCTTGTAGCGGTGCATAAGCCGTCGGGCCTATTAGTGCACCGCTCAGCGTTGGCGCGTGGGGAAACCGAGTTCCTGCTTCAGCGCCTACGTGACCAGCTCGGCAAGCGGGTCTACCCGGTGCACCGGCTGGACCGGCCGACCTCCGGCGTGATGGTGTTTGGCCTCTCCTCCGAGGCAGCCGCCCTGCTGAGCGAAGGGTTTAGCGAACGCCAGGTAGAGAAGCGCTACCTAGCGGTGGTGCGCGGCAAAGCGCCGGAGCAGGAGCGGTTGGATTACCCGTTACGGGAGGAGGACGGCACGCGCCCCAAGGCGGAAATGCCCGCCATGCCTGCGATGACCGATATTCGCCGCTTGGATAGCGTCGAGCTGCCGGTGCAGGTAGACCGCTACCCAGTGGCGCGCTATTCCCTGGTGGAAGCACGGCCGCTGACCGGGCGGCGGCACCAAATTCGCCGCCACTTATCCCGCCGCGGCTACCCGATCATTGGCGACTCCAAGCATGGCAAAAGTGTCCACAACCGCTTTTTTGCCGAGCAGCTGGCTGCCCCTCGGCTGCTGCTCGCCGCCACCTATTTAGTGTTTGATCACCCGCTGCTGTATAAACGCATTCAGCTCAGCTGCGCCGTGGATGAGACGATGAAACATCTGTTCGAGCAGTTTGGTTGGCAGGGGCACTTGCCTTTGGATAGTGTGCGCACGCCGCCCATCGCCATGCCTTCTGCCCTGCAAGCACTGTGAGCCTGCCCATGTCATTGAATGAATCCACGACGTCTTCCAGCGATTATGACTTCCGCTTTGGCGGTATTCGGCGCCTCTACGGCCAGCGTGCGGCGCAGGCATTTCGCCGTGCCCATGTCGTCGTCGTCGGGGTCGGCGGTGTGGGCAGTTGGACAGTCGAGGCGCTCGCCCGCTCGGGCATAGGCAAGCTTACGCTGATCGATCTGGACGACGTGTTTGTCTCCAACGTTAACCGCCAGCTCCACGCGCTGGATGGCACGATTGGCCAGCCCAAAGTAGACGTGCTGGCCGAGCGCTGCCGCCTGATTGCCCCCGAGATCGAGATTATCGCGGATACCGCCTTCGTCACGCCCACCAATCTGGCCGAACGCATACCCGACGATGCCGACCACGTGGTGGATGCCATCGACAGCGTCATCGCCAAGGCCGCGCTGATTGCCTGGTGCAAGCGGCGCAAAATCCCGATTACCGTCACCGGCGCGGCGGGCGGGCAGACCGACCCCACGCGCATTCAAGTGGCGGATTTGACCCGCACCGAGCACGACCCGCTGCTCTCCAAAGTGCGCTCAAGATTGCGCCGCGACTACGGCTTCTCCCGCAATCCCAAGCGGCGCTTCTCGGTGGAGTGCGTCTACTCCGATGAGCAGTTGATCTACCCCAGTGCCGACGGCGAAGTGTGCCTGCAAAAGCCCGGCAGCAACGAGGCTACACGGCTGGACTGCGCCTCTGGCTTTGGCGCGGCGACCTTTCTCACCGGGACCTTTGGCTTCGTGGCCGCCTCCAAAGTGTTGGAGCGCCTCGCCAAGAAAGCGAATCAGCCCTCCGCCACTCAAGCCATTCAAGAGGAAAACGAATGACCACTCCCGTTCCCGGTATTTACCGCCACTACAAAGGCAGCCTTTACGAAGTGATGGGCACCGCCCAGCACAGCGAAAGCGAAGAACCGCTGGTAGTCTATCGCGCGCTATATGGCGACTACGGTCTTTGGGTGCGCCCGCTGGCGATGTTCATGGAGAGCGTGACGAAAGAAGGGAACACCCAGCCGCGCTTTGCGTTGGAGAAAACGTTCTAGCCCGTATTGATTGCTCCATCGTCGCTCTTATTGTCGCCGCCCCCTGTTAGCAGGGAGGCGGCGTTTTTGTGGTTGTTATTGCTTATATTTCATAATCAGCTATCTTTATAACAATTTTTGGCGCTTTGGCGTCAGGCAACCCTACTCAAGTAGCCGGGAGATAAGCATGCAGACCTTTGCCCTTTCTCAAAGCACAGGCACAGGCTCACCTGATGTTGCGGGCTTTTTTGATCCACGTACCTTTAGCATCCAATACATCGTCAGCGACCCTGCCACCAAGCAGTGCGCGATTATTGATCCGGTGCTGGATTTCGACGAAAAGTCTGGCGCAACGGCCACCTTTTGCGCTGACGCGCTGTTGAAATATATCGAGGAAGAGGGACTGAAAGTGGCGTGGATTCTGGATACGCACCCCCACGCAGACCACTTTTCAGCAGCCCAGTACCTAAAACAGAAAACCGGCGCACCGACGGCGATTGGCCAGTACGTCACCCAAGTGCAGGCACTATGGAAGGAGATTTATCACTGGCCAGAGATGCCCACCGATGGCCGCCAGTGGGACACGCTGTTTGTGGAGGGCGATACGTTTGCCATTGGAGAACTCAGCGCCCGCGTGCTGCACTCGCCTGGCCATACGCTGGCCTCCATCACCTACGTCATCGGTGATGCCGCCTTTGTGCATGACACCCTTTTCCAGCCTGATTTTGGGACGGCGCGCGCCGATTTTCCCGGTGGGGATGCCAAGTCCCTATGGAACTCCATCCAGCAGATTCTCGCACTACCGGGCAATACGCGGCTGTTCACCGGCCACGACTATATGCCCGACGACCGTGAACCGCAGTGGGAGAGCAGCGTCAATGAGCAGCGAGCCAACAACCCGCACTTGGTAGGCAAAAGCGAGGAAGAGTACATCGCCCTGCGCCACAAGCGGGATATCGAGCTGCCCATGCCCAAGCTGATTTTGCACGCGCTGCAGGTGAATACTCGCGGCGGCCGTTTGCCGGAACCAGAAGCCAACGGCAAGCGCTATCTGAAAATCCCCCTGGATGCCCTGGAAGGTGCGGCCTGGGATTAAGGTTATCCAACCCAATAGGAGGTGTGCTCGGTCATGCAAACGAAGCCATTGGAGCCAGGCGTTGAGATCACCTCAGCGCTGGCGGTGGATGAGTTGGAAGAGGTAAAAGCGCGTGGTTTCAATGCGGTGGTGTGTAACCGCATCGAGGGTGAGAGCGAAGACTTTCCCGACGAGGCGCGCTATCGCGAAAAAGCCGAGCAGCTTGGCCTTGCCTGGGTGTATATCCCCGTGAAGCCAGGCGAGTACAGCGAAGCTGACATCCGCGCCTTTGCTGAAGCGCTCCAACAGCTGCCGCGCCCTCTCTTGGCGTTTTGCCGCTCAGGTAAGCGGGCCACACACCTGTGGGCCTACGCCAAGCGTCAGCACGAGCAGTGCGATTTGGCGGAACTGTTTACGGCGGCCCATGCGGCAGGGGTGGACTTGGAAGATCAGCGCCAAGGTCTTGAACGGAGCGTCCAATAAAAAGCGAAGATGAGTAAAACCCTAGTACGAAGGCCCCGTATCAGCAGATACCTATTATGAGACTGCATCATGAACATTGAGCGCTGGGTGCCGCTAATCGGCTGGCTGCGAACCTATCATCGGGGGTTGCTCACGCGGGATGTACTTGCCGCAGTGATCGTCACGCTGATGCTGGTGCCGCAAGCGCTGGCCTACGCCATGCTGGCAGGGTTGCCGCCGGAAATGGGGCTTTACGCCAGCATGCTGCCGCTGGTGCTATACGCCATCTTTGGCTCCAGCGCGAGTTTGGCCGTAGGGCCGGTGGCGGTGGCAGCACTGATGACGGCCTCGGCGCTGAGCAGTTTTGCCGCGCCGGGCAGCCCGGAGTATATCGGTGCGGCGCTGGTGCTTGCCGCGCTCTCTGGGCTGATTCTTATCGCCATGGGCGTGCTTCGGCTGGGCTTTTTAGTCAACTTTCTCAGCCATCCGGTGATTTCTGGGTTTGTGACTGCCTCGGGAATTTTGATCGCGATCAGCCAGTTGAAGCACATTTTTTGGGGTCGAAGCATCCGGCCATAACGTGGTGGAACTGCTGCGTGCGCTATTGGGCCAGTGGCAGCAGGTGAATGTCATAACGCTGCTCATTGGCCTTGGCGTTTGGGCGTATCTATGGGTGTGTCGCAAGCGTTTGAATGGCTGGCTGACCAAGCTGGGAATGCCTGCCAGTTGGGCAGGGTTAATGGTCAAAGCCGCGCCTATTTCGGCCGTGGTAGTGACCAACCTGTTGGCCTGGTGCCTCCAACTGGAGCAGCGCGGGGTCGATGTGGTGGGCTTTGTGCCCAGTGGCCTGCCTGCCATTACGCTGCCGAGTCTGGATCAATCGCTATGGCTCGGCCTGCTGCCGGCGGCGCTGCTGATCAGCTTGGTAGGGTTTGTAGAGTCGGTGTCCGTGGCGCAGACCCTGGCCGCCAAGCGCCGTCAGCGTATTGACCCTAACCAAGAGCTGATTGCGCTCGGTATGGCGAATCTTGGCGCTGGCGTTAGCAGTGGCTCGCCGGTTTCGGGCGGTTTTTCGCGCTCGGTGGTCAATTTTGAAGCCGGGGCGGCGACGCCGCTGGCGGGGGCTTTTACCGCGCTTGGGATTGTGTTGGCCACGCTGCTACTCACTGACTTACTGGCTTTTACCCACCGCCACGCTGGCCGCCACGATTATCGTGGCAGTGGGGACGTTGATTGATTTGCCTGCGGTAAAGCGGACCTGGCAATACTCCCGCAGTGACGGGGTGGCGATGGTCGCTACTTTGCTGCTGACCCTTCTGCACAGCGTGGAAGTGGGCATTATCAGTGGGGTGGTGCTCTCGCTGGGGTTACACCTTTACCGCACCAGCCAGCCCCACAGTGCGGTGGTAGGGCGGGTGCCGGGTACCGAGCATTTCCGTAACGTGAAGCGCCATCAGGTAGAAACCGACGAGCATGTGGCCATGCTGCGCATCGATGAAAGCCTCTATTTTGCCAACGCTCGCTATCTCGAAGATACCGTCATGGCGCTGGCTGCCCGCTCGCCGTCGATCAAGCACATTGTGCTCACCTGTCAGGCAGTGAATGTCATCGATGCTTCGGCCCTGGAGAGCCTGGAGGTCATCAACGGTCGGCTGAAAGACGCCGGTGCCATGCTCCACTTGGCCGAGGTGAAAGGGCCAGTGATGGATCGCCTAAAGCACACGGCGTTCTACCACGAACTCACCGGCCAAGTGTTCTTTACCACCTATGATGCTTGGCAGGCGCTGGCGCATCCGGCCAGTGCTGAGGTGGTGTCGGTGTGAAGTGGTGCTTTTACTCCCAGGCCGGGAATGGATCGGGCAACTGCTGCCATGTCTCCATCCCTTCTAATAGTTCGGCCTCGCTGAGTAAACAGTCGTCCAGCGCTTCACGCATTTTGGTCTCATCTAGGTTCTGGCCGATAAACACCAGCTCCTGGCGCATGTCGCCAAACGGCTCTTGCCATTTCTCCAGAATGAACTGGCGGTATTCCGGGTCTTCCGGCCAGCTGGCTTCCGGGATGGCCTTCCAGAACACTCCGGCAGGGCCGTGATGGGCAATGCCGCCTGCCTGGCTCCACTGGCCCGCGTAGCGGGGGCGAGTAGCCAGCCAGAAAAAGCCTTTGGAGCGCAGCAGGCCCTTGCCGAACCACTCGGCATTCAGCAGGTCGTGAAATTTTTGCGGGTGGAAGGGGCGGCGGGCGTGGTAGGCGAAGCTGCCAATGCCGTACTCTTCGGTTTCCGGCACGTGCTCTCCGCGCATCTCCTTGAGCCAGCCGGGCGCCTGCTGGGCGCGCTCGAAATCGAACTTGCCGGTATCCAACACCTTGTCCAGCGGGACGCCGCCCTGGGTGATGGGCACCAGCTCGGCCTCCGGGTTGAGCGAGCGTAGAATCGCTTTCAATGACGCCAGTTCAGTCTCACTGATTAAGTCCGTCTTGCTGATCAGCAGCACATCGCAAAACTCGATCTGATCCACCAGCAGGTCGGCAACGTTGCGCTCATCGTCCTCGCCCAGACTTTCTCCCGCCTCGGCCAGGCTCTGCGCTTCCTGATACTGAGCCAGGAAGTTGGCGCCATCGACCACGGTGACCAGCGTGTCCAGTCTTGCGACCTGGGAAAGACTCTGGCCGCTTTCGTCTTCGAAGGTAAAGGTTTCTGCCACGGGCAGCGGCTCGGAGATGCCCGTGGACTCGATGACTAGGTAATCGAACTTCCCTTCACGGGCCAGTTGGCTCACCTCCACCAGCAGATCCTCGCGTAAGGTGCAGCAAATACAGCCATTGCTCATCTCGACGAGGCGCTCTTCCGAGCGATTCAAGGCGACGTCGCTATCCAGCGTCGGCTCGCCTGGGCCGCCACGCACCAGTGCACCATCGATATTGACCTCGCTCATGTCGTTGACGATCACTGCAACACGTCGGCCCTCGCGATTGGCGAGAATATGATTGAGCACGGTGGTTTTACCGGCACCCAGGAAGCCGGAAAGCACGGTCACGGGCAGGGGAGAAAATGCAGACACGGATAGGTCCTCTCACTTTTATATGTTATGTGATAATATAACACTTAGTGGCGGCTGAACATATCCTGTCATGGCGACATGAACGTGGGCGGCACGGCGACTTTGCCAGTGAAATGAGAGGCATTAGGCAGCGGTGAGAAGAAAAGCTTAGCGCTTGTATTGAGTAGGGCAGTAGCCACGCATGACATCGGGCGAACGCAGGGCTCGGTGCTTGGTCGTGCGGCCCGTGACCCGCTTGCGCCATAGGCGGAATGAACTTGGCTTCATCTGGTGACGCATCACCTCGATCACATCGGATTCGTCCAATCCAAAGAGCCGCTCGATGGCTTCGAAAGGTGTGCGGTCTTCCCAGGCCATTTCGATGACGCGTGATTGTTCATCCTCAGGTAGGCAGCGAAAGCGTTTGACCGCCGCTTTAGGCATGGCGCGTCCTCGTCGGTGACATGAAGCAGGACAGTCATGCTATGTCGGTTTATGTGCAAAATCTATACATTGATATTTTATTGTATAGAGTTTTGTTGATGGCTAGCAATTTCGCTCACTTATTTCACTGCAAGCAGTGCGCGGAACAGGCCGCTCATGAGCACCGGTTCGTCGCGCTGAATACGAAAACCTGCGTGTTGGAGCATGGGCGTGGCTTGCCGTGTGATATCGGTTGCGATGAAGGAGGTAAGGATGTTGACTGCGCGTCGTCCCCAGCCCGACGGTTGGTCATCGGGTTGGAACTTATCCATAACGCACAGCTGCCCACCGGGCTTAAGCACACGGTAGGCCTCGGTCAGTCCCTGCTCGGGGCAGGGCATCACCGCCAAAATCAGATGCATGACGACGACATCGAAGTGCTCATCGGGATAGAGCAGTTGAGTGGCATCCATGACATGGCAAGCCACATCTCGCTGATAACGCTCGGCCCTGGCGCTGGCGCGTCGGACCATACCAGGTGTAAGGTCGGTCAGGTGTATTTCTAGCCCATGGGGTATGAAGGGAAGGTCCAAGCCCGTTCCTGCGCCCACCAAAAGAATGCGCATACCGGGCTCCCAGTCGACGTGGCTGAGCGCGACACGCCGTGGACGACGTAACGCTCGCGATACGACCGCATCATAGAAAGGTGCATAGGCACTATAGCGAAGGCGATTCCAGGTCGTCGTATTCAGCATAGGGCCCCTCAAGAGACGGTTGGGCTAGCGCAGAGGTTGCGTCATGCTGGGTATGGATCATGCGCACTGCATAAGGTGCTCAATAGCTACTCCGTCCAGTATCTATAGCACGAAGCGTTGATAAGCTCCAAAACGCTGGAAACATGACGCGCATTCCACGACAAACGCCAAGCGATGTGGCGATATCCGAAGAGGTGTTCGTTGGGCGTGAGGCTACTTTTCGGTCGATTCGTCTTGTTGAAAACGTATGGCCAAGCTCTCTACGAGTTCTAACATCAACTCTCGATCACGTTGTTTTAATGGAGCTAATAACGCTTTAATTCGGTGTGTTTGATCATCGACATGAATACTGGCTTGGCCTAAAAGCTCCGCTGCTTCGCAGTTGAATATCTCGGCTAATTCTAATAAGCGTATAATATTGGGAATAACTCGCCCTCGCTCGATTCGAGAAACGGCTTCGTTGCCAACCCCAAGGCGTTCGGCTACTTCTTCTTGGGTCAACTGGCTGCGTATTCGCTGTTTGGCGATGGCTCTGCCGATGTTGCTAGCTAGCCGTTTCTGTTCGGTTTTATTCACACGGTCCTCCATATAACCTTGAATGGTTGGGGAACGGCCTATTGACATGAAGGACTGTTTAGGTTGAATATCACCTTCGCAGGTTGATAATGAGTGGCATCATCTGCTTTTTTTGCAACGCGTACTGAAAGGCGATAACTAACAAAGTTAAATCTATTTAAATTGATCATCTAAAATAAAAACGTGGTGAGATTCATTAAAACTTAAAGGCCGTATAGTAATGGCCATAAGCGTTATTGTTTGAAGTGTTGGCTGGAAGAGCAAGAGATGAGATGTCTGCCGTACGTTAAGTCATTAAAAGACATCCCTGTTGAACACTATGGTTCAGGTGGTATCCATTGGCATGAATAACAAGGACGGACAATGCTCTTTAAGGTAGCTGTTCAAACGTAACAGCCACTATCACTGTATGGTTCAGGGATGATCACACAGCGGTCAATTCGGCTTTGATCAAAGCATTTGGCTTGCCAACGTGGCTTACCTATCAAACCCGAAGGCGCTTAATATCATGTCTCCTACGACGGCACCAGAAATTTTCCAACAGCTCGCCGAAGGATTGTCCCGTGTCAATAAAAGCGGGTTCTTTCACCATTTAGCAAGCACCTTGGCGAAGTTGCTCAGCGTCGACCACGCATTGGTCGCTCGTATCGATCATCGCGATACCGCCACGCCATTGGCCATGTGGTCCGAAGGTACGTTTGTCGAGGCGACCTCCTATCTGCTTTGTGGCACCCCCTGTGAGCGAGTGAAGAGTGCGCACGCTTGTTTTCATATCACTTCCCAGGCGCGTGCCTGCTTCCCTAACGATGCTCGACTGACAGCGCTCAGTGTCGAAAGTTATCTCGGTGTCCCCATGGCTGATGCATCGGGCCGCTGCCATGGGATTCTCGTGCTCATGCATTCGCGACCGCTTCGGTTGCCTCGATACACGAAAGAGGTCATGCGTATCGTTGCCTCGTTAGCAGGCGTCGAACTCTCCCGTCAGATCATCGGTCATCAGGCCGATCAGCGTATTGCCAGTAAGCAACGGGCGTTGAGGTTGCTGAGTAGAGGAAATGACGCACGGTTTCACGCCCACGATGAAACGTCGCTACTGCAGTCGGCGTGCCGCGTTCTAGTGGACGTCGGAGGCTACACGGCGGCTTGGGTGCATCATGGTCTGCCTGGGGAGGAAGGCGTCGAAGGGGGGCTAAAAGCCTGTGTCGATAGAGAAACCGATGTGTCGGGTTGGTTAAGTCCAAAGCAGCTGCTGGTGGAGGGCTATAGCCGCGAACTACGTCACCAAGCGATGGCCCGCCGTGCACCGGTGGTATATTCGCCTCGGCTCGATCCCGACGCTTCGGGGCACGATGCCACGCTGGTGGCGCTAGACGTCGCCGTGTTGGTGGCGTTGCCGTTGGTGTATCGGGGGCAACTGCTCGGTGTCATCACGCTCTATCAAAGCGATGATGCGCCCATGACGGCTGCCGAAGTGCGCTTATTGAGTGAACTGGCTGACGATATCGCCTTTGGTATCGACTGCCTTCGACACCGTCAAGCCGAACAGCGTATCCAGCATGCGGTGGCTCAAGTGGCCACCGCCGTGTCGGCGCAGCACGGCGAAGCCTTCCTGACGCAATTGACCGATCACATGGCCAACGCGTTGGCTGCCGATGTCGGCTTCATTGCGACGCTCGATGATCAGGACCCCAACGTTGCCAATGTGTTGTCGCTCTACGTTAACGGCGAGCGTCAGCCTGCGTTTAGCTACCATTTGGCAGGCGTGCCCTGTCAGGACGTGTTGACACAGCGTGAATGTATCGTGCTCGAAGGGGCTGGTATTCGTTTGCCGGTCGAGTCCAATGGCGCACTGTCATGGGTCAACGCATACGTTGGTCGACGCTTGGACGATGCCCATGGGCGTCCTATTGGCATTATTGGCGTGATGTTCAAAGCACCGCTCTCGGAGACGAAAATCGTCAGCGCGGTATTGCAAATATTCGCCGCAAGAGCAGCGTCCGAACTTGGCCGCCAACGTGACGAGGCTCGCATACGCCAACTGGCCTATTGTGATGCAGGCACTCGGTTACCCAACCGCACGGCTTTCATGCAGCGGCTCGAGCAGTGTGTCAACGCCGAAGCGCAGCTACCTTTTGCGCTATTGCTGCTCGATCTCAACCACTTCAAAGAGATTAATGACACCGCTGGCCATGATGTCGGTGATTTGGTGCTAAAAGAAGTCGCGCAGCGCTTTCGCAGCGTACTGCCTACGGGAGAGTTTGTCGCCCGGCTAGGTGGAGACGAGTTCGTGATCATTTGCCAGGAAGCGAACGACGAGCAACACGCCCAACAAATAGCGGACACCCTCTGTGCGAGTCTCCATGAGCCGATCATGATAGAGCAGCACTCGTCTGAACTGTCAGTGAGCGTGGGAATCGCGCTATACCCGGCCCACGGTCAATCGGCGCAAGCGCTCTTGAAGCATGCCGATATCGCTATGTACCAAGCAAAGCGCCAGAAACTGTCGACGCGTACGTTCGAGTATTGGATGGGGCATGCGGTCGCACAACAGCTGCATATTGCCAAGCGCCTGGCACTGGCGATTGCAAACCACTCGTTCTATTTACATTTCCAGCCGCAGGTGGATATGCGCAGTGGCCAACTCATTGGGGCGGAAGCGCTGTGTCGTTGGTGGGACGACGAGTTGGGAGACGTCTCGCCCGGGCAGTTCATCGCCATTGCCGAAGAGCGTGGAATGATCGTGCCGCTTGGCAACTGTGTCATCGATAAAGCTTGCCAGCAGTTAGCCCAGTGGCAGCGTCAAGGTCTGCAACTGCACGTGCCGTTAGCTATCAACATTGCGGCCGACCAGTTCGAAGATAGCGATCTGGTGGCGACGCTGCTGGCCAGTTGCCGCACGCACGGCGTGTCTCCTCACGCCTTGAGTATCGAAATCACCGAGAGCGGGATCATGGCCCACCCAGACGATGCCATCGCCATCACCGAGATATTGAAGGGGCATGGCATGGGGCTCTCGATCGATGACTTTGGTACCGGTTATTCGTCATTGGCCTATTTAAAACGCTTTGCCGCCGATAGGATCAAAATCGATATCTCGTTCGTGCGCGATATGCTCACTAGCGACAATGACCGCATCATCGTGGCCACTATCATCGCCATGGCCAAAACGTTAGGGCTGGAAACCATTGCAGAGGGCATCGAGACCAAAGCGCAAAGTGAGGCGCTATTGGCCATGGGCTGTACCCAGGCCCAAGGGTATTACTATGGCCGACCGCTGAGTGCCGAGCAGTTTGCTAAGCACTGGTTGACATAGTGCCGTTTGGAGACTGATTGAGCGTGTGCGACGGGCACTCACCAAACTGCTGCTTGTAGTCGTGGGCGAACTGCCCCAAATGCCAAAAGCCCCAGTACGTCGCAATCTCGGTGACCGTTTGGGGCGGCTCGGCCGCGCGTAACGCACGGCGAACGCGATTCAGCCGCGTTAGTCTTAGAAACTGCAGCGGGCTGATACCTAAAATCGTCGTAAAGCTATATTGCAGCGTGCGTCGGCTCACATGTGTCAGCTCGCATAATGCTTCCATGGTAATCGGCGCGTCTAGATGCGCATCGACATACTGCTTGACCCGGTCGACGACGGCCTTTCGGTGAACGTAGCTAGGAGGCAGCTCTTTGCTGGGCTGCTGGGCATCCAGCAGCTCTAACAGGCCAGTCAAGAGAATATCCTGATGCAGCCTCTCGGCGATGGCGCTCTGCTGCTGGCCTAACAGGCGTTCCAAAAGAAACAGTAAGGCGCGCAGCGTGACAGGGTTCACATGACGGCGGGGCGCAGTCATCCACTGCTCATCCAGCGTGATGCCCTGGCGCTCGGCAGCGGCGTATAACGCCGGTAGACGTATCACCATCCCGTAAATATCGAAGCCTTCCGGGGTCACCAATTCAAAATCGCGCCCGCCGGGGCGGCACATTACTTGCTGTGCGTCGAGGGGTTGTCCATTGATACGCGACCCCGCCGAGCGGGGTGGAATCCCCAGCCACAGTGAGTTCTCCCACACCCGACACTCCTGACGCAGCGCTTGGCCCGTGTGCTCTTTGAAGACTTGAAGGGCAGGCAGCGCAATTTCATCCAGCCGTCCGTAAAAACGTCCCGGGGTGAGCTGGTCGTACTGCTGCTGCCAGCGGGTCAGATTTTGCGCATGCTCATCGGCATCGAAGGCTTCTTGAATGCACTTTTTTGGTGCGCTTTGAGTCGGCGTCGAGGACATCACCCGCTCCTAGTGGCGTGACCGACTGGCGCCCACGCCTTGTTGTCGTTATTAATCCACTGTTTCTTATTGGTTTTTATATCCTTGGTGTGTTTTGCCAAAACTCGATACTCCCCGTTAAGTGATAGCGCTATTGTGAGAACAAGCAAGTTTTGTTCCTCAACGCGCATACCGCGCCTTGAGTATCGAATAGGTAAGAGAAGGGAAGGCCCATGGCGCAGACCTATCACACCACGGTGGGAAGCCGCCGCTATCGCTTTAGCGGACTCGCCGAACTGATGGCCAAAGCCACGCCGCCGCGCTCGGGCGACCGCCTTGCCGGGGTGATGGCAGAATCGGCAGAAGAGCGAGTCGTCGCCCAAATGGTGCTGGCGGAGCTACCGCTCACCACCTTTTTGAACGACGCGCTGATCCCCTACGAGCAGGACGAAATCACCCGTCTGATCATCGACGACCACGATGTAGAGGCATTTGCACCGCTAAAGCACCTCACCGTAGGCGATTTTCGCAACTGGCTGCTCTCTGACCACGCCACCAGCGAAGCGCTGGCAGCTGCCCGCCCCGGTATTACACCGGAAATGGCCGCGGCGGTGAGTAAGCTGATGCGCAACCAAGACCTCATGCTGGTGGCCAAAAAGTGCCAAGTGACGACGGCATTTCGCAACACCATTGGGCTGCCGGGGCGGCTTTCGACCCGCTTACAGCCCAACCACCCCACCGATGATGTGACCGGCATCGCGGCGAGTATTCTCGATGGCCTGCTGTATGGCAGCGGCGATGCGGTGATCGGTATCAACCCGGCCACCGATAACGTCGCCCAAAGCATCAAGCTGATGCGCCTGATGGACGACGTGATCCAGAAATACGAGATCCCTACGCAATCCTGCGTGCTGACTCACGTGACCAACACGCTGGAGGCCATCGAGCAGGGCGCTCCGGTGGATCTGGTCTTTCAATCCATCGGCGGCACCGAAGCCACCAACCGCAGCTTTGGATTCGATTTGAGCATCCTGGCGGAAGCAGAAGCCGCCGCACAAACGCTCAATCGCGGCACCGTGGGTCGCAACGTGATGTATTTCGAAACCGGCCAGGGCAGTTCGCTCTCCGCCGACGCCCATCACGGGCTCGACCAGCAAACCTGCGAAGCCCGGGCCTACGCCGTGGCGCGCAAGTTCAATCCGCTGCTGGTCAACACGGTGGTGGGATTCATTGGCCCCGAGTATCTGTACGACGGCAAAGAGATCACCCGTGCCGGGCTCGAGGATCACTTCTGCGGAAAGCTCCTGGGTGTGCCGATGGGGTGCGACGTGTGCTACACCAACCACGCCAACGCCGATCAAAACGACATGGACAACCTGCTGACGCTGCTGGGCGTGGCAGGCTGCAACTTCGTGATGGGCATTCCTGGCTCTGACGACATCATGCTCAACTACCAAACCACCTCGTTTCACGATGCGCTCTATGCCCGTCGGGTGTTGGGGTTAAAAGCCGCACCGGAGTTCGAGCAGTGGCTGGCCAAGATGCAGATCTTTCAAGATGTGAGCACCCATCGCCTGAACGACCAGCTGCCTGCTGCCTTTGCCAACAGCCTGCGCCACTTGCCGAAGGGGAGCGACCAAGATGCCTAAACACCCCACGCAGGAAACCACTGCGCCGATCGTCATCGAGAACCCCTGGGAGCGTCTGCGCGCCTTCACCGATGCGCGCATTGGGCTAGGGCGTGCGGGCGTGAGCCTGCCCACCCAGCAGCTGCTTGCGTTTCAGCTCGCCCATGCCCAAGCCCAAGATGCGGTCCACTGCCCGCTGGATTGCCAGACGCTGGCCGAGGAGCTGACCCAAACGCTTGGCTTGAGCACCACACCGCTTGCAGTACATAGCCGTGCAGAGGACCGCGCGATGTACCTGCAGCGGCCTGATTATGGCCGACGGCTCAATGAACACTCCCGGCAGGCGCTGCAGCAAGCGGCAGAGGGCGGCCAACGGTTCGATTTGGCGGTGGTGATCGTCGATGGCCTCTCGGCGCTGGCGGTACAGCAAAACAGCGCCCCGTTTCTCACCGCGCTGTATGACGCACTCGGGCGCGACAAGAACGAATGGCAGCTCGCGCCGCTGATCCTTGTCGAGCAAGGTCGCGTGGCCATAGGTGACGAAGTGGGCGCGCTGCTCAACGCCGACGCGGTGCTGGTCATGGTCGGCGAACGCCCCGGCCTTAGCTCCCCAGATAGCTTAGGGCTGTATATGACCTGGGGCCCCGAGGTGGGCTTAAAAGATGACCGGCGCAACTGCATCTCCAACGTGCGCCCGGCCGGGCTTGCGTATGAAGAAGCGGCCCGGCGTTTGCTGCTGCTGTTAACCGAGGCGCGGGAGCGCAAGCTCTCCGGCGTGAAGCTCAAAGATCGCAGCGAAGATAACGTCTTGGAGGGCGGCAGCGGTTCGACTCGAAACTTCCTGGTGGCCGATTGACGGTCACCACGCGCAACAACGCTAACGATATTTTCAATAACACCGCTGATGGCTCTCCCAATAACAAGACGGAACCAGGACCACAGCACGCCGCTGACACCCATTGCGTTCCACACTGAAAAGGGCAAAACGATGACACAACCAACGGTTGATCAGGCGTATCTGGCCAAGCGCCAGCTGCGTAAAGGTACGGCAGGCTGGATGCTGCTCGCGGGGCTTGGGGTTTCCTATGTCATTTCCGGTGACTTTGCGGGCTGGAACTTTGGCATCGCTGAAGCAGGCTGGGGCGGGTTTGCGATTGCTGCTTGTTTGATGGCGCTGATGTACCTCGCGCTGGTGCTGGCGCTGGCGGAAATGTCCGCTGCGATTCCTGCCGCTGGCGGCGGTTACAGCTTCGCTCGGCAAGCCATGGGGCCTGCGGGCGGCTATTTGACTGGACTTGCCGTGTTGATCGAGTACGCGCTGGCCCCGGCGGCCATCGTGATTTTTATCGGCTCGGCGGTAGAGGCCTTGTTAGGCGTTAACGGGCCGCTGGTGTATCTGCTGTTTTATGCGGTGTTCATTGGCATTCACTTGGCGGGTGTCGGTGAAGCGCTGAAAGTGATGATGGTGATCAGCGGTTTGGCGGTCTTTGCCATTCTGGCCACTGCGGTAGCGCTAATTGGTGACTTCGATGCGGCCAACCTGTTCGATATTGCCCCCACCGAGGCGGCGGGTGCGAGCACCTTCATGCCTTTTGGCTGGTACGGCATTTGGGCGGCGCTGCCCTTTGGTATGTGGCTGTTTTTGGCCGTTGAAGGGGTGCCGTTGGCGGCCGAAGAGGCGAAAGACCCTGCTCGCGATATGCCTAAAGGCATTATCGGTGCCATGCTGTTTCTGCTCTTCACCGCCCTGCTCGTGGTGGTGCTGTTAGCCGGTGCCGCAGGTGCGGAGATGATTGGCCAAAGCGGCGTGCCGCTGGTGGATGCCTTGAATGCTGCAGGTAACCCGACGCTGGCGACCCTGGTCAACGTGCTGGGCCTGGCGGGTTTGATCGCCTCCTTCTTCTCGATCATTTATGGCTACAGTCGCCTGGTGTTCGCGCTCTCTCGGGCAGGCTATTTGCCCAAACCGCTGTCGCTGACCAGCGAGCGTAAAGTGCCTTACTTAGCGCTGATAGTGCCCGGCATCTTTGGTTTTCTCGCGTCGCTGAGCGGCGAAGGCGATCTGATGTTAGGCATGGCGGTCGTTGGTGCGACTATCTCCTATGCATTGATGGCCTTTAGCCATATTTGGCTGCGTCTCAAGCAGCCCGATCTGCCGCGCCCCTATAAAACCCCAGGCGGCGTGGTCACCTCAGGCATCTCCCTGGTGCTCTCGCTCGTCGCGCTGACCGGCGTTTATGCCTTCGATCCTCGGGCGTTCAACTACACCATCGTGCTGTTCATTGCTGGAGCGGCGTACTACTTCCTCTACAGCAAACACCATCTGGTGGCGAAAACCGCCGAAGAGGAGTTCGCGCTAGTGACCGCCTCGCCGGAGGAGGCCGAGCCCGTCGCTCCGGCGGCTGCTTCCGCAAAGCTGTAATCACGGCGGCGCATCGCCTAGTCTGAACCATGTCAATGCGCCTCTGGGCTCTTGCTCAGGGGCGTTGTCTTTGGCGGACAAGGAGGAGCTCGAAGGATGCTGAACTTTAACGAATCGAACATGGCCGAGGCAGAGCAGCGGCGCTGGTACGCGGTGGACGATGGCGTGATGGGCGGCGTGTCCCACAGCGGCTTTCGTTTGGACGCGGGCGCTGGCTGCTTTTATGGCGAGGTGTCGTTGGAAAACGGCGGCGGCTTTGCCTCGGTGCGCCGTGAACCAGACGGTTTCGAGCCGACCCTAGCCCACGGCCTAGGCGTTACGCTGCGCGTGCGTGGCGATGGTCGTACCTATCAGCTACGGTTCAAAAGCAGCGCGCTAAAGGAGGCCAGCGCCTACCGGGTGGCCTTCACGCCCACGGCTCACCAGTGGGAAACGCATCGATTCACCTGGGCGCAGTTCGATGCGGTGCGCCGGGGCACGCTGCTTTCCAGCGCGCCGGCTCTCGACCCATCGACTATTCACCAGCTCGGATTTTTGATTGCCGACCGCACCGCGGGGCCGTTTCGTCTGGAGGTTGCCTCCATTGCGCCGTATTCACAGAGCTGACACTGACAGGGCTAACACTGACAGGACTAAGGTCGTCTCGTATGTAGTGGGCCGTTCACGGACCCTGGGAAGCTCTCTTTCGACGTGAGCCCGCGTGATGAAACACTCCCCCGCGTACCGCCTAGCGGCCACCGTGCTGCACGGTTTCGATGAGTACCGTGCCCGCTTCAAGCAGATCACTTCCGATGCCAGCCGCCGCTTTCGCGACGCCGCCTGGCGAGAGGCGCAGCAAGCCTCCGCCGCGCGGATCAACCTGTACGGTGAAAAAGTCGAGGAGACGCTCGGTCGATTGCAGCGCACCTTTGCCCAGGAGGTGCTGGCCCACTGCGAAACCTGGCAGGAAGCACGCGGACACTACGCCCAGTTGATCAGCCAGCGGTTGGATTACGAGCTGGCGGAAACCTTCTTCAATTCGCTGTTCTGTTCGGTGTTTCAGCATCGCCATATCCGCAACGACTGGATGTTCGTCTACAGCTCCCGGGAGAATGCCGCGCACCGCTCGGGCATCGATCTGTGCCGTCGGTATGACGTCAACGGCGACTGGGCAGGGGCGCTCGCTTGGGCGCTGAGCGAAGCCCCGTTCGAGTCCCCCTTTGCCGACGTCGAGCGCGACAGCCAGCTCGGCGCTGGATTGCTGGAAGCTCAGCTCCCTGCTGCGATTTGGCAGGCAGACGATGCCCAGGTAGAACTACTCAACAGCGTGTTTTACCGCAACAAAGGGGCGTATCTGGTGGGGCGACTTCTAGGTGGCGGCGAGCAGGTCCCCTTGGTGCTGCCCGTTCTACATGGGGAAGGGTATGGCGAGCAGCAGGGGGGCGACCCCTGCCTGCACTTGGATACGGTCCTCACCGAAACCGATGAAGTGTCGATCATCTTCTCGTTCACTCGCGCCTATTTCCAGGTAGACGTGCCGGTGCCGGGAGAGTTCGTCGCCTATCTAAAACAGCTCATGCCCCACAAGCCCGAGGGCGAGCTGTACGCCGCCATTGGCTTTTTCAAACACGGCAAAACCGAATTTTTCCGCGCGCTGAATCAGCAGGTGGCCAAGCGCGAAGAGCGCTTCATGATCGCGCCGGGGGTACGGGGCATGGTGATGGCGGTATTCGTGCTGCCGAGCTTTCGTACCGTGTTCAAGATCATCAAGGATAAGTTCGACCCCGCCAAAGAGGTCACCCACGCCATCGTGCGGGAGAAGTACCGGCTGGTAAAACGCCACGACCGGGTAGGGCGCATGGCCGACACTCAGGATTTTTCCAACTTTATCGTCCGCCAGGATCACTTCGAGCCGGAGTGTTTGGCCCACCTGCTGGAGGTCGCTCCCTCCACAGTGTCGCTGAAAGAGGACAAGGTGATCATCAAGCACTGCTACACCGAGCGAATGATGACGCCGCTGAATATCTATCTGGAGCAGTGCAGTGCCGATGAGCGAGTGATGGTGCTAAAAGATTACGGCAACGCCATCAAGCAGATGGCGGCGGCGAATATTTTCCCTGGCGATATGCTGCTGAAAAATTTTGGCGTCACGCGCCACGGGCGGGTGATTTTCTACGACTACGACGAGGTGAGCTATCTCACCGAGTGCCGCTTCCGTCATATTCCCAAATCCCAGGGGGTCGACAGTTACATGGATGGCGGGGCCAGCCTGTCCATTGGCCCCAACGATATCTTCCCCGAAGAGTTTGGCCCGTTCATGTTTGCCAACCCGGAACTGCGCGCACTATTCATGGAGCAGCATCCGGAGCTGTTCGACCCGGACTACTGGTTGGGGCTGCAGCGGGCGATTCTGGAGGGGCGGGTGATCGACGTGTACCCGTATCGCAACAAGCAGCGGTTCGCGGGCACCGTGGGGCAACTGGTACATTAGGCGTTCACTGGACGACGTAAGCCGAGGACAGCATGACTTCAGCCCCGCACTTGGTGGTATTTACCGGCTCGGGAATCAGCGCGGAGAGCGGTATCAAAACCTTCCGCGCCAGCGATGGCCTCTGGGAGGATCACCCGGTGGAAGAGGTCGCCACGCCACAAGGGTGGCGCCAAGACCCGGAGCGGGTGCTGGCGTTCTACAACCAGCGCCGGGAGCAGATTCGCCGGGCAAAGCCCAACGCCGCCCATAAAGCGCTGGCGGCGCTGGAGCAGGAGGGCTTCAAGGTCAGCGTGATTACCCAGAACATCGATGACCTGCACGAGCGGGCAGGCTCCCGTCACGTGCTGCACCTGCACGGCGAGATTTTAAAGGCCCGCTCATCGGTGGATGCGCGGCTGCGCTACCCACTGTCAAAGGGCGGAATTGCCCTGGGCGATGTGTGCGATAAAGGCAGCCAGCTGCGCCCAGACGTGGTGTGGTTTGGCGAAGCGGTACCGCTGTTCGAAGAGGCCTGCGAGCTGGTGAGCCAAGCGGACTTTCTGCTGGTGGTGGGTACCTCGTTGGCAGTGATGCCCGCCGCATCGCTGCTCACCTATATCGATTATGACACCCCCTGTGCGCTGGTAGACCCCGACGCCGATGAGCTAAGCCCACCCGGCGTGCTGGCGATCAATACCACGGCGGGGGAAGGCGTGCCGGCGCTGGTTAACCAGTGGCGTAAGCAGGGGAATTTGATACTGCCTTGATCGGCAGGATCGCTCTCCACGTCCTCACCTGACCTGTTCATGACGTTGGATGACGCTATTCTAAAAACCACGCTTTCATCACCCCGGTAATCTGGGTGAGCTCGGCATCTGTTGCGATATAGGCGGGCATGGTGTAGAGCCAGCGGCCAATGGGGCGCAGCCACACGCCCCGCGCTCGGGCGAATGCGCCAACGCCTTTCAGCGCTTCGCTGCTGTGGGCTTCGATCACCGCCGTTGCGCCCAACACGCGCACGTCCGCGACGGCCGGATGTGCGCGCAGCGCTACGTCTTCTAATAGCTCGCGCTGTAACGTTTGGCTGAGCGCGGCAATTTTCTCCAGGTAATGCTCCTCCTCGAACACCTTCAGGCTCTCCAGCGCCACGCGGCAGGCCAGGGGGTTGCCCATAAAGGTGGGGCCGTGCATGAACGCGTGGTGCTCGCTGTCGCCAATGAACGCCCCGTGAACCCGGTCGGTGGCCAGCGTGGCCGCATGGCCCAAGTAGCCGCCGGTCAGCCCTTTGGAGAGCACCATGATGTCTGGCGTAACGCCCGCGTGGTCGGCGGCAAACAGCTTGCCGGTGCGGCCAAAGCCGGTAGCGACTTCATCAAAAATCAGCAGCACGCCAAACTCATCGCACAGCGCCCGTGCGCCGCGCAGGTAGTCCGGCGAGGTCATGTTCAGCCCGCCCGCCGCTTGCAGCAGCGGCTCCATCAGGAGTGCAGCAATCTCATGGTGGTGGCGCGCTAGCACCTCCCGCAGCCCGGCGAGGTCCCGCTCTACCTGCTCTGGCGTCGCGTCGAAGGGGGCCGTGGGGGCTGGGGCGAAGTGGTGCTGGGGCAGCAGGCTGGCGAACAGACCATGCATGCCCTCTTCGGGATCGCACACCGCCATGCAGCCGGTGGTGTCACCGTGATACGCCTTCATCAGCGAGAGCATTTTGCGCTTGCCGGGGAGGCCCGAGAGCACTTGGTACTGCAGCGCCATCTTCATGGCGACTTCCATGCCCACCGAGCCGCTATCGGAGAAGAACACATGATTCAGCCCCGGCGGGGTAATGCGCACCAGCGCCCGCGCCAGCTGGTCGGCGGGGTCGTGGGTGAGGCCACCCAGCATCACATGGCAAAGCTCCCCCGCCTGCTCGCGAATGGCGGCGACGAGGCGCGGATGGCCGTAGCCGTGAATCATGCACCACCAGGAGCAGGTGGCATCCAGCAGGCGCTCACCGCTGTCTAGCGTAAAGTAGCTGCCGCTGCCGCCCACCACCTTGGGCGCAGGCGTTTGGGTCTTGAGGTGGGCGTAGGGGTGCCAAACGGGAGAGTTCATAGCGTTGCTTCCTGGGTGGCAAAAGGGAGCAACGCATCAAGGAAGATAAAGCGCTGCGCGGTGGAGGCATCGGCGTGTGCCAAATGAGGAATGAGCCCTAGGCAGGGAGAAGGTAAGGCGCGCTTCAGCAGCGCCACATTGGCCGTGAAGCGTGCGCTATCGCTGGCAAAGGCAGGTTCTACCACGCTGCCCACCCAGCCGGCCAGCGTCAAGCCATCGGCAGCGATGGCCTCGGCAGTGAGCCGAGCATGGTTGAGGCAGCCCAGTTTTAGCCCGACCACCAGGATCACCGGCAGCCCGAGCGCGCAAGGCAGGTCGGAAAAGTCGTCTGCATCATTCAGCGGCACCCGCCAGCCGCCTGCGCCTTCGATTAGCGTCAGATCCCGTGGCGTGCCGGTTAACGTGTCGCTGAGCGCCTGAGTAACGCTTGCCACGTTAAGCACCGCACCTGCTTCCAGGGCGGCGAGATGCGGTGCAATGGCGGGAGCAAAGGTCCAGGGGTTGATCGTTGGGTAATCCACTGGCGGGAAGCTTTGCGCCTGTAGCGCCAGGGCATCGCGGTTGCGCAGGCCGTTGGGCGTGGCCTCGCTACCTGAGGCAATGGGCTTCAACCCTAGCGTGGTGAGCTGGCGCTGGCGGGCGGCGCACAGCAGCGCGCTGGTGGCCAGGGTCTTGCCCGCATCGGTGTCGGTACCAGTAACGAAATAAGTGTTGTTCATCTCGCGCTTTCCAGTCGTAGCGTCAGGCAGTGGTAGCTCACCGGCAGCCCCTGCGGTGTGCGCAGCGATTCATAGCGAGCCTGGGCATTAATGAGCGCTTGGCGGGTCAGTCGAGCGTTGGGTCTGGCTACTTGGGCGCCTACGCCTTTGATGGAGGCCATGACGGCGTTCATATCGGAATAGAAAAACCGCCGCTGCGCACGGGTATGCTGGATGAGGCGCAGGCCGCTTTGCTGAATCGCCCGCTGTACGGTGCTGGCATCCGGTGTTTGCAGCAGCGCCTCGGGCCGCTGCCAAGCGGTGGCGACTTCGCTCAGCGTGCCGGGCAGCAGGGTGGTGATGCGCGCCTGCCCACCCGGGGCGAGCACCCGGGCGAGCTCCTGCATCACTGCGCCGATATCCGGACACCACTGAATCGACAGGTTCGAGAACACGAGATCCACGCTGGCATCGCTGAGCGGTAGCGCGGCGGCATCTCCCTGCTCCCAGCGTATGGCATCGCCATACTGCGCCTGTGCCTGGGCGAGCATACCGGGCGCTAGATCGAGCCCGGTGATGGCAGCATCGGGATAGTGTTCCGCTAGCCGCTGGGTCCAGTAGCCGGTGCCGCAGCCCAGGTCGAGCACGTGATGAGACCTCTCGGGCAGCGTTTGCCAAAGCGCCTCGCCGATATCGCGCTGGGCGCTGGCGAGGGTGTCATAGCGTGGTGCCGCTCGGGAAAAGGCCCGAGCCACACGCTCCTGCCAGTGGGTGAGTGGAAGCGGGGTAGCCGGTGAGTTCATCGCGGCTCCTGGAGGATGGCCTGCTCGGCCAGCCGTGCCGCCAGTGGGGCGGGCTGGGAGAGCATGGGGCAGTGTCCTGCGGCTTCCAGCCGTAGCGCTTGCTGGCGAGAGCGGCCGGGTAGCAGCGGGTCATGGGCTCCCGCCAATCGGCGGATAGGGCAGGGAGGGTGCGCGAGCAGTGCTCGGTTATCCAGCGTCTCGAGCCACATGAGCCCTTGCGCGAGCGTGTCGGTATCGGCGTGGGGAGTCTCGCCTAACCGTGCGCGTAGCTGGCGGTGGGCCTCGCGGGCGTTGGGCTCGCCTTGGGCCTGCCAGCGTAGAAAGTGCCGCCACGTGGCAACCGGATCACGATGGAAGGCGCGCTGAAAGCTGGCCAGCTCCTCATACGTCACACCGCCATCCTCCCCGTCACTGCAAAAACGGCTGCCTGCACCCAGTAGCAGCAGGGCCTGGGGCGGCGGCAAGTGATCGAGCAGCGCTGTGGCCAGCAACCCTCCCAGCGACCAGCCTACCCAGACGGCATCGCTGGGTAGCTCGGGGGCCATCCGTTCGGCCAGGGCGGCGATGCTCATCGGCGTGGACAGCGCTGGAGACTCACCGTAGCCGGGCCACTCCACTGGGGTGGGTTCGATGGTAGGGTGCCAGTGCGCCGCCAGCGTCTGCCAAATGCGGTAATCAACGCCCCAGCCTGACAGCAGGATGAGCTTCATTGTTGCTTCTCCCGCAGGCAGGCAGCAGCAACCTCCAAGAGCCTGTCGATATCGCTTTGGGTGTGGCGAGCGCTCAGGGTGATGCGCAGCCGCGACTCGCCGTTGGGCACTGTGGGCGGTCGAATCGCCCCTACCTGGATATCGTGCTGGTCGAACGTGGACGCCCAGGCCAGGGTACGCTGTTCGCTCCCCAGTAGCAGCGGCTGGATGGGCGTTTGGGAGTGGCCGAGTGGCAGCCCTAAGGCGGCCGCCTGCTGGCGAAAGTAGTGTATGTGGCGAGTGAGCCGCTGGCGGTGCTCGGGCTCCCGCTGCACGATGGTGAGTGCTTCTAACGTGGCGGCAGCAATCGCGGGCGGCTGGGCGGTGGTATACACGTAGCTGCGGGAAAACTGAATCAGCTGTTCGATCAACGCGGCGTCACCCGCCACAAATGCGCCTGCGGTGCCTAGTGCCTTGCCCAGGGTGCCGACCAAGATCGGCACGGCGTGGCTATCAAAACCTTCTACGCAGCCCGCGCCGTGTTCACCCAGTACACCGAGACCATGGGCGTCGTCGATCATCAGCCAGGCGTCGTGCTGCTGGCTGAGGTGGGCGAGCTGCTCGATGTCGGCGATATCGCCATCCATGCTGAACACGCCGTCGCTGACCACCAGCTTATGGGTGGCCGTGCTGCGCTCGAGCAGGCGCTGTAGATCGTGACCATCGCGGTGGTGATAGCGCCGGGAGCGTGCGCCGCTCAGCGCGGCCCCGTCGAGTAGCGAGGCGTGATTGAGACGGTCCTGAAATACCGCGGTGTTCGAATCCGCTAGCGCCTGCAGTACGCCCAGGTTCGCCATATAACCCGTGGAGAACAGCAGCGCCCGCTCGCGCCCGGTCCACTCGGCCAGCGCCTCTTCCAACGCATCGTGAATGCCCAGGTGCCCGCTGACCAAGTGCGACGCCCCGGCCCCGGCGCCAAAGCGTTTCGCGCCTTCCGCCTGAGCCGCCTGTACGCGTGGGTCTTGGGCAAGGCCTAGATAGTCGTTGCCTGAAAAGTCGAGTGCCCCATGGGCAGAAACCCGGCGGCTGCGCCAGCGCTGCTGACGCTCGCGCTCGTGGCGGGCTGCCGCCAAGCGCTGGTGCCACACCTCAGACACTGGCATCCACCGCCAGCGCCGCAGCGCGCTCGGCCTGTGCATTACGCTGCGCCTGTTGGGCCAGCCGCTCGGAATGCTGCGTGTCGTCTTCGCAAGTGTCGCGGCGCTCGGGGTGCAGGCCTAGTTTGGCAAACAGCGCGCGGTCGCGCTCTGCTTGAGGGTTGCCGGTGGTCAGCAGCTTGTCGCCGTAAAAAATGGAGTTGGCACCGGCTAGGAAAGCGAGCGCCTGGGTGGATTCGCTCATTTGCTCGCGACCCGCCGAGAGGCGTACATGGCTTTGGGGCATCATGATACGGGCCACGGCGATGGCGCGGATGAACGCCAGCGGGTCTAAATCCTCGACGTTTTCCAGCGGTGTCCCCGGTACTTTGACCAGCATGTTGATAGGCACCGATTCAGGATGCGGCGAGAGCTTGGCCAACTGCTGCAGCAATGCGCTGCGATCCTGTGCGCCCTCACCCATGCCTAAAATGCCGCCGGAACACACTTTCATACCGGCGTCGCGCACGGTGGCCAGGGTCTCCAGGCGGTCGCTGTAGGTGCGGGTAGTGATGATTTCGCCGTAGAAGTCGGGGGAGGTATCGAGGTTGTGGTTGTAGTAGTCGAGCCCGGCAGCGGCCAGCCGCGTGGCCTGCTCGCCGTCGACCATGCCCAGCGTCATGCAGGTCTCGAGCCCTAGCGCCTTTACCTGGCGCACCATCTCTTCCACCGCCACTAAATCTTTATCCCGTGGGCTACGCCATGCGGCCCCCATGCAAAAGCGGCTGGCGCCTGCTTCTTTAGCTGCTTTGGCCTGCGCCACCACCTTCTCGATTTCCAGCAGCTTCTCTTTTTCTAACTGGGTGTTGTAGTGACCCGATTGGGGACAGTACTTGCAGTCCTCCGGGCAAGCCCCGGTTTTGATCGACAGCAGGGTAGACACCTGCACCGCGTTGGCGTCGAAATGCGCCCGATGTACCTGCTGGGCGCGAAACAGCAGGTCGTTAAAGGGCAGCGCAAACAGCGCGTTGATCTCGTCAAGCGTCCAGTCGTAGCGCGGCGCGGCATCCGCCGCGTGAGAAGAAGTCGAGGTGGCGGTCACGGGTAAACCTATATTCTTTTGAAAGTTGACAGGACTCTAGCGGGGCTGTGCCGAAGGTGTCAACTTTTTGAAGAGAGTTGGTTTACCATGAGTGGGGATAAGAAAGGCTAAAATATGCTAGCCTTTTGAAAGTAATAAATGGCTAGTGCGTAGGCTAAGGAGGTCAACGATGCGCTTAAATGATGTTCAGCGTCAGGCCATCGTCAGCGCCGTGAAGTCGTGTTTTGGGCCGCAAGCGAACGTAAAGCTTTTTGGCTCCCGCACGGATGATCAAGCCAAAGGTGGCGATATTGATCTTCTGATCACAACCGATATCCGCGATGTCAATGACATAGTACGGGCTGAAATGCGCTGCCAAGTAAAGCTTCAGCAGCTACTCGGCGAGCAAAAAATCGATATGCTGATTGATTATCCCAACCGCCAGAATTATCCGGCCATTTTTAGCATTGCTGAGCGGGCAGGACTTCCATTATGACACAGGATATTGCACTACTACGTTTGCAAGAAGCATGGCGTGAGTGCCAACGGCATATGCATTTTATTGACTATGCGCTCTCCTCTCTTACACCATGCTTACCGCTGTCGGGGAGTCAATTAGCGGCGCTGGACGATGCGCAGATTCAAAGCTTGGATCAATTCGTACTAAGATTTGGCAAATTACAAGATGCGATGGGGACTCGGCTGTTCCCCTCGGTGCTGCTTTACCTGCAAGAGCCCTACGAAGATCGCCCAATGCTGGATAAGCTCCATCGTTTAGAGAAATTGGGCTATTTGGAAGAAAGTGAGCAGTGGCAGTCCCTACGGATGCTTCGCAATCGCTTTGCCCATGAGTATCCAGACGACCCGGATAAAAATGCAGCGCTATTAATGCTAGCCATTGAATCTGTGCCTAGTTTGGTGGCTATGCTTGAGCGTATTGGTCAAAAGTTGTCGCTGACATTTGAAAGATAGCTGCCGGAATAGCATCTGGCTGTTCAACCCCACGCTGCTTTATACTCTGCGCCCTTTGATGACCCACTGGAGCGCAGATGCCTGACGCGACCTCGCTGCCCCCTGAACATGATGCATTGACCGACCGCGACCCGGCCACCGGGCATCCGCGCCCGCCTCGTCGTGAATTCAAAGCGCGGGGCAGCTTCGTGACGCGCTGTGAGGGCTGCAACTTACCTGAGCTGAACTGCCTCTGCCCGTATCAGGTCAAGGCGGAGAGCGACGCTCAGGCATGGCTGTTAACCCACTCCATCGAGCACTACAAGCCGACCAATACCGGGCGTTTGATTGGCGATGTGCTCACCAATACTCGCGTGTTTACTTGGTATCGCACCGCGCCGGACGACACGCTGGCGGCGCTGTTGGACGATCCACGCTACGCGCCGTTCGTGATTTTCCCCGATGACCAGCCGGATTACGCCGACCGCGTGGTGGATATCGGCGCGGTGCATGCTGCCAAGCAGCAGGCGCAGATACCGGTGTTCATCATTTTGGATGGCACCTGGCGTCAGGCGCGGCGCATGTTCCGCAAAAGCCCTTACCTGGATGCACTACCGGTGCTGCCGCTGCGTACCGAGCGGGAGACCCGCTACCGGCTGCGCAAGCCCGCCTCGAAAGCGCATCTGTGCACTGCTGAAGTCGCTATTGAGTTACTGCGTCAGAGTGGCGATGAAGCAGCGGCTAGCGTGCTGGATGACTACTTTGACGTGTTCAACGATAGCTACGCAGAGAGCCGCTATTATCGCAAGATCGAAGAGCCTACGGCAGCCATGCAGCGGCTATTGGAGCGGCAGCGGGCAGAAGAGCACGGTTAGCGGGAAGGATTGCCACCGGGCAGCCAGCGCAGCAGCACTTTGCGGACCCAGTACCAGCGATTGATCAGTAGTGCCATAAAGATCAGGCTACAGCCAAGCAGTTGCAATGCGGTCATGGTTTCGCCAAACCACCAAGCGGCAAACAGCGCGGTCCAGACGGCTTCTAGCATCAGAATCACCGCCGCATGGCTAGGCGTGGTCATGCCTTGCGCTTTGATTTGCAGAAAGAAGCGCAGCGAGCTGGCCAGCAGCACGCTGGCCATGAACCAGCTGAGAATCGACGGGCTGAGCGCCAGCGGCTGGTGCTCCACCACCAGGGAAAGCCCCGTTAGCACCACGCCTACCGAGATCAGTTGCAGCGTGGTTAGCGGCAGCGCAGGCACATTGCGCACTACGCGGGTATTGACGTTGATCAAAAGCGCAAAACAGAGCGCGGCGCACACCATCAATAGCTGGCTGGCTTCCACTCGAAATCCCGCATTGAGCGATAGCAGCGCAAAACCGAGCAGCGCAATGGGCAGCGCGACCCACGTGCTGCGCGGTGGGCGGTCACCAAACAGCAGCCGAGCGACGACGGGAACCAGCAGGATGCCCAGGCTATTGATGAAGGCGCTTTCACCCAGGTGATCGGAGTAGTGCAGCCCGAGTACCCAAAACGCGATGGCGGCGCTGAACAAAACGCCGACCAGCAGGCCACGGCGGATCCGGCGTATCGGCATACGGCGCAGAGCAGGCCAAGAGAATCCCAGTAGGATCAGCCCGGCGAGTAAGAAGCGCGTGCCGATGAACAGCAGCGGCGGCATGCCCGCCAGCGCTTCTTTGGAGAATATCCAGCCGCCAGCGGCCACCACCGTGACCAGCAGAAGCAGTGCGTCGGCCTGCCAGGGGGCTTGCTTGATCGAACTCACGCAGCGCCGCTGCCGAATAGCGCACCGGCGATTCTAAACCCAGCGACCCAGGTGCCCACTGCCGACCCCAGCGTAGCGAGAATGAACACCAGTAGGGTGCGCGAGACGCGGTTCTTCCACCAGCCTTTCAGCTGCGTCACGTCGTGGCGCAGACTAGAGAAGTCGCGCACTTTGGGCTTGCGCATATAGAGCTCTACCCCAGCGGCCACGAAGCCGGCCCCAATCGTTGGGTTGAGCGATGTGAGCGGCGCGGCAAAGAAGGTGGCAATGACCGTCACCGGGTGGGCGAGAGCGGCAATGGTGGCCCCGCCGGATAGAATTCCGTTGATCAAAAACCACTCGATGACTAGCTGCCAGCCAAGCTCGGTATTGCGCGAAAAGCCCACCACGAAACCGGTAATGACCAGCGCGGTAATCAGCCAGGGAGTGGCTTTCCACAGTTTGGAGGGCGGCGGTGTCGCTTCGAGTGACGCCCTCTCGATGGTGGGGCTTTCCGGCAGCGGTGCTTCCAGGTGCTCGCTCGTCCCCTTCAAATGTCCGGCGCCCAGTACCACCAGCACGTTCTGGTAGCGTCCGGGAGGTGCGTCTTCCGCCAAACGCAGTGCCATATAGCGGTCGCGTTCACGAATCAGCGGCGTATAGAGTGCCTCCGACTCTGCGGCAAACTCGCTGAAGGTCGCTTCCAGCATGTCGCCCTCTTTGAGCTTTTCGATATCCTCTTTGGAGACGTCCTGACGCGAGAGCACGCTGCCAATTAGTCCGGAAAACAGCGAGAAGCGCTGCCACCACGGCACGTTGCGGTAAATGCGTTTGAGGGTGATGCCTACATCCCGGTCGACCAGCAGTAGCGGTAGATCGCGCGAGCGGCACTCTTCCACGGCAGCGCGCATTTCGGCGCCAGGCTGAATCCCGGACTGCTCGGCAATACGCTGCTGGAACGCGCCGAGGGCGAGGCTTGCTGCGACCATCCCCGCTTTGCCCTGCTTGAATACCTGGAACAGGTCCTGCTCGCCCATGGCGTCGGGATTGTCCATGCTTTGGTGACGAGCGTCGCACAGCTCGATGGCCACGGCGTCGAACTGGCCGCTGTCGATCAATTGGCGAACGTCGTCCGCGCTCTCGGCCGACACGTGGGCCGTTCCCAGCAGGGTATAGTGCGTCGTGCCCACTTGAACGGTCGTCAGCGGGCCGCTAGTCGTGGGCAGCACGAGGCTCTCTTGAGCCAGCGGTGTTGCATCATCTTGGGTCATTAAAAAGTCTCAATGAATAAGTCACTCGCAGTGTGTTTAACGCCGCCAAAAGGCGGGGGTAAACAGCACCAATACCGTAAAAATTTCCAAGCGGCCCAGTAACATGGCCAGTACTAAGATCCATTTGGCAAGGCTTGGCAAGTCGCCATAGTGGCTACTGGCTTCACCGAGCGCAGGACCCAGGTTGTTCAGTGCAGAGCCAACGGTCGACCATGCCGTCACCTGATCGACGCCCGTCGCCATCACACCCACCAGCATCAAAAAGAACAGCATCACATAGGCAGAGAAAAATCCCCAGACGGCCTGCGCAATGCTATCAGGCACGCTCACTTTACCGACCTTGACGGCAATCACCGCGTTGGGGTGGATCAGACGCATCACCTCGCGCATGCCCTGCTTCAAAATCAGAATGATACGGATGACCTTCATGCCCCCGGCGGTGGAGCCCGAGCAGCCGCCGACGAATGCCGCCACGAACAGCAAGAACGGCAGCGCCCCTGGCCAACCGGAAAAGTCCGCCACGGCAAAGCCCGCGGTCGTGGCCACCGAGACCACCTCGAAAAGCGCGTGCCGAAGACCAGTGATGCTCTCGTAGGTATCGGTGAGCCATAGGGTCACCACGGTGATGGTGGTGAGCCCGGCTAAAAACAGCATCAGAAAGCGCGCTTCGGGATCTTGGAAATAGTGCAGCAAGCGCTTTTCCCGCCAGGCAATGAAGTGCAGGCTAAAGCTGAAGGCGGAAATCAGCATGAAGGCCACGCAGATGAGTTCGATGGCGGCGCTATCGAAATAGCCAATGCTGGCATCGTAAGTAGAAAAGCCGCCAATGGCGACAGTGGAAAAGCTGTGCCCCAGGGCATCGAACCAGTTCATGCCCGCCAGCATGTAGGCAACCGTGCAGGCGAAGGTCAGCGTCGCGTAAATGTACCAAAGCGCTTTGGCGGTTTCGGTGATGCGTGGCGTGAGCTTGGAGTCCTTGAGCGGGCCGGGGATCTCGGTGCGATAGAGCGCCATACCGCCGACGCCCAGGGTGGGCAAAATAGCCACGGCCAGTACGACGATCCCCATGCCGCCCAGCCACTGGAGCTGCTGGCGGTAGTAAAGAATCGACTCAGGCAAGAAATCGATGCCGGTGATCACCGTGGCCCCAGTGGTGGTCAGGCCGGAGAACGACTCGAACACCGCGTCGGTCATGCTCAGCGCGTCTTCGCCAAACAGCATCAGCGGCAGCGAGCCGAACAGCGCCAGCACGGTCCAGAACATGGCGGCGATGATGAACCCGTCGCGGATGCGCAGCTCTTTATGGGCACGGCGGTTGGGCAGATAGAGCAGCAGCCCCGTCATGACGGTAATTCCAATACCGCTCATGAAGGCATGCCAAACGCCGTCACGAAACCAGAGCGACATGAGCATGGGAGGGAGCATCGTTAGGCTGAAGAGCATCAGCAGCAGGCCCAAAATTCGTAAAATGACCCGCAAACTCATCGTGCTGTTCGCCCCGGTTGTGGCTGTGTCATCACTCTGGCACGCTCCTTAGAAAAACGTTAGCCCGACTTGGAACAAGCGCTCCACGTCGCGAATACGCCGCTTGTCGATCACGAACAGAATCACGTGGTCGCCGCTCTCCACCTTTACATCGCCGTGGGCAATCAGCACCTCTTTGCCGCGTACGATGGCACCGATGGTGGTGCCCTCGGGCAGGTCGATATCGGCGATGGTGCGGCCCACGACTTTCGACGACTGCTTATCGCCGTGGGCGATGGCCTCGATCGCCTCTGCCGCGCCCCGGCGCAGCGAGTGTACGTTGACGATATCGCCCCGGCGTACGTGGGTCAGCAGGCTGCCGATGGTGGCCTGTTGGGGGGAGATGGCGATGTCGATATCGCCACCCTGCACCAAATCCACGTAGGCCGCGTTGTTGATCAGCGTGAGGACCTTCTTCGCTCCCAGCCGTTTGGCCAGCAGCGACGACATGATGTTCACTTCGTCGTCGTTGGTCAGCGCGCAGAAGATATCGCAGTCTTCGATGTTTTCCTCTTCCAACAGACGCTTGCTGGTGGCGCTGCCGTGAAGCACCACGGTGCGGTCTAGCCGCTCGGAGAGCGTGGTGCAGCGCTCCAGGCTGTGCTCGATGATCTTGACCTGATGGCTGTGCTCCAAGTGCTCCGCCAAGCGTTCGCCGATATTGCCGCCTCCGGCGATGACGACCCGGCGGAAGTCCCGCTCTACCTTGCGCAGCTCGCTCATCACCGCGCGGATATCTCGCCGGGCGGCGAGAAAAAACACCTCGTCGTCGGCTTCGATGATGGTGTCGCCCCGGGGGATGATCGGCCGGTTGCGACGGTAGATCGCCGCCACGCGGGTTTCCACGTTGGGCATGTGCTTGCCCAGAAAAGCCAAATCCTGGCCCACCAATGGACCGCCGTAGAAGGCTTTCACCGCTACCAGCTGTACCAACCCGCCGGCAAACTCCAGCACCTGCAGCGCGCCGGGATGCTCGATCAAGCGGCGCACGTGATCCGTCACCACCTGCTCGGGGCTGATCAGCACGTCGATGGGAATGGCTTCGTGGGCGAAGAGGCCTTTACGAGTCAGGTAGGCAGTGGAGCGGACCCGGGCAATTTTGGTGGGGGTGCGAAACAGCGTGTGAGCCACCTGACAGGCGATCATATTGATCTCGTCGGTGTTGGTCACCGCGATCAGCATATCGGCGTCTTCGCAGCCCGCCTGGCGCAGCACGATCGGGTAGGAGCCTGCGCCGGTCACCGTGCGGATATCCAGCTTGGTGTGCAGCTCGCGCAGTTTTGCGCCGTCGGTATCGACGACGGTGATGTCGTTCTCCTCGCGGGCAAGGTGCTCCGCAAGGGTGCCGCCGACTTGGCCGGCGCCGAGAATGATGATTTTCATCGCTAAGCATCGGTTACGTTATGAGCGCCAACGTTTTATCAGCACGCGGTGTGCGCTGCAACAAAGACGGCGGCCAGTGTAAACCAGCCGCCGTCGAAAAGCAGGTAGGGATTATTCCAGTGTGAAGCCGACTTTGATCGTGACTTGCCAGTGTGCCACGCGGCCATCCTCGATGTGCCCACGCGTGTCGGTGACTTCGAGCCAGCGCATATTGCGAACGCTTTCGGCGGCTTTGGTCAGGGCATTCTGCACGGCGTCCTCGATTCCTTTTTCGGATGAACCGGTTAGCTCGATATGTTTATAGGTATGATGACTCATGCTGTCTCCTTGCGTGTCATGAAAAGGCGGCCTAGTGCTTAGGCCTTGCGCTTCTCTAGTCTGGCATAAAAAAAGCCATCGTGACTGTTCACGGCAGGAAACAGCTGGCGGCCCGTGCCGCTTTGCTCACCCCAGGCCACGTCATGGGGCGTGGTGGCATGGGCGTCCGGGGTGCGGTCTAAAAACGCATCGATTTGTGCGGCGTTCTCTTCGGGCAGCACCGAACAGGTAGCGTAGAGTAGGGTCCCACCTGGGCGTAGCAGTGGCCATAGATTATCCAGCAGCCGTTGCTGGAGCTTGGCGAGCTGGCGAATGTCCTCTTTACGGCGTAGCGCTTTGATGTCCGGATGGCGACGAATCACGCCGGTGCCGGAGCAGGGGGCATCCAGCAAAATGGCATCAAAGGGCGTGCCGCTCCACCAGTCGCGGGTGGTGGCATCGGCATGTTTTAGTTCGGCACTGAGCCCTAAACGGCCGAGCGTGTCGTCGACTTTTGCCAGCCGCTGGTTGTCGCTATCCAGCGCGGTCAGGGAAATGTCGAACTGCTCTAGCAAGTGAGCGGTTTTGCCGCCAGGGGCGCAGCAGGCGTCCAGTACATGGGCGCCGGGACGTGGCGCGAGAGCCGGGCCCAGCAGCGCGGCGCAGAGCTGTGCCGCCTCGTCCTGCACGCTGACGTGGCCCTGTTCGAAGCCAGGCAGCGTCGAGACATCGCAAGGGTGAGTCAGCGTGATGCCATCGGGGGCATGGAGGCAGAGGTGGCCATCCAAGCCCTGCTCGGTGAGTCGCTGCAGGTACGCTTCACGATCATTGTGGCGCTGGTTGACGCGCAGCGTCATCGGCCCCGGTTCGTTGTTGGCCTCGGCAATGACACGCCACTGCTCGGGCCAGGCGCTGCGCAGCTTGCCGAGCAGCCACTGGGGGTGTTCCAAGGCCACGCTCTCATCACGGTCCACTTCGGCCTGCAGCGCATCGGCCTCGCGCTGCAGTCGGCGCAGGCAACCGTTAAGCACGCGAGTTGCCCACTCTTTGTCCAGCAGGCGTGCGGCCCCGGCGGTTTCCCCCACGGCGGCGTGGGCAGGTGTGCGCATGTAGAGCAGTTGATAGATACCGATCAGCAGCAGCGCCTGGATATCCGTGTCACGCTTTTTGAAGGGCTGCTTCAGCAGGCGGCTGGCCAACGCTTGCAGGCGCGGCAAACATCGGCAGGTGCCGTAACAGAGTTCTTTGAGTAGCGCGCGGTCTCTGGCAATGACGCTGTGCTCATCGAGCCCGGCCAGGGAGCCTTTATCGGTGAGAATCGGCACCAGGCTTCTGGCCGCCGCCGCGCGCACGTCCAGGCCGCTGCCGCCTTTGGTGGGTCGCTCGCTCATGGGTGCGCTCCTTGCGAGGCTGGCTGTGAAGGCTGTCCAAGGCGAACACCCTCGCTCAAGGGCGTTTGGCGGGCATTCAAAAGATCACGCACTGCCATGGCTTTGCCGCCGGGCAGCTGGGCACGGCTAACGCACAGCACTTCCTGGCCCTGGGCACCGCAGGCAATGCGCAGGTGTTCGTCGCCATGTGCCAACAGCGTACCTGGGGCGACGGGCGACTGCTCACCGGGTTCTACGCTGGCCATCAACAGCCGCAGACGATCGTTCCCCAGGGTGCACCAAGCCACCGGCCAAGGGTTGAAGGCGCGGATTTTACGCGCCAACTGCTCGGCGGGCTGGCTGAAGTCGAGTTCGGCTTCGGCTTTGCTGAGCTTGGCGGCGTAGGTCACCCCCTCGTCGGGCTGCGGGGTTGCCTCTAGGCTGCCGCTGTCCAACTGATCGAGTACGGTCACCAATGCATTGGCGCCTTGAATGGCCAGCCGGTCGTGGAGGTCGCCGCCCGTGGTGCGTGAGGTGATCGGGGTGCGCACGTCGTAGAGCATAGCGCCGGTATCCAGCCCCGCGTCCATCTGCATGATGGTGACGCCGGAGGCGCTATCACCCGCTTCGATGGCACGCTGAATCGGCGCCGCGCCGCGCCAGCGGGGCAGCAGCGAGGCGTGGACGTTGATACAGCCTAACCGCGGCGTATCCAGCACCGCCTGGGGCAGCAGCAGCCCATAGGCGACCACCACCATCACATCGGCATTCAGCGCCGCCAGTTCGGCTTGCGCATCGGCGTCTTTCAAGCTGACGGGTTGGACCACCGGCAGCCCGTGCTCTTGTGCCAGCTGTTTGACCGGGCTGGGCGTGAGCTTGCGGCCACGTCCAGCGGGACGGTCGGGTTGGGTGTAAACCGCCACCACTTCATGTTCGCTGTCGAGAACGGCAGCAAGGCTGGAGGCGGCGAAGTCTGGCGTGCCAGCAAAAACAACGCGTAACGGTGACATGGTGGAGAGCCCCTAGGAGAAGAGAGAAAGTGCCATCTATGAAACGCACAAAGGCCGAGAGGCAGCGCTATCGTGCAGGCATTCAGCCTGTGAGTCAGCGTGTCAGCTCGGCCAGTGGCCAGGTGATGAGGTGCCGATTAGGCGTCGTTCATAAGCTTGTGGCGCTTCTGCATTTTTTTCATCACTCGGTCGCGCTTGAGCGGAGAGAGGTAATCCACGAACAGGACACCTTCTAAATGATCGAGTTCATGTTGAATGCAGTGGGCCAGCAAGCCGTCCGCTTCCAACTCGTAGGGCTCTCCGTTACGGTCCAGCGCGTTGAGCGTCACTTTCAGGTAGCGCGGTACTTCGGCATAGTACTCAGGGATCGACAAGCAGCCCTCGGAGAGCGGCTCTTTGGCATCACCGATGGGCTCGTAGCGCGGGTTGATCAGCACCAGCGGCTGGGAGTTATCGTCGCTGACATCCATGACGACCACGCGGCGATGGACATCGACTTGCGTTGCAGCAAGGCCGATGCCGCGTGCGTCGTACATGGTCTCCAACATATCGTCGACGAGCTGGCGGACCTCGTCGTCAACGGTTTCCACCGGTACCGCCTTAGTGCGCAGGCGCTCGTCGGGGAATTCGAGAATAGGAAGTTTGGCCATGGCGTTACAATCACCGTTATGCTGAGTCTTTAAGATGAGTTAGCGGCGAACCTGTGTCAGCGCGCCTAACTACTTTACTATGGGCCACTATATCATGCTGATAGCGTTCCTGGGCACGCGCGACACCGTGTGGCCCTCTTCCTCTGCTTTACCAACGACTGCCTGGAGAGAACCGGATGGCGGCCCGAAAGCCTCTTTATTATAGCGTCTTTGGCGTGCTCTTAACGTGGGTGCTGTTGTCCAGCCAAGCTGTTTTAGCTCTGGAAGGCTTACGTCACGATGCGCCGCAGCGCTACGAGGTAGTGCCTGGCGATACCCTATGGGATATCTCGGCCCGCTACCTCCACTCCCCGTGGCAGTGGCCGTCGCTGTGGCGGTCGAATCCACAGGTGCGCAATCCACACCTCATTTATCCTGGCGACGTGCTGCTGCTGGGCAGCTGCGAAGGCCAGCCTTGCGTCACGTTGGAGCGTGGTCAGAGCATCGTCAAACTCTCCCCGCAAATGCGCACCGTGCCAGAGCGTGAGGCCATTACTCCCATCCCGATGGAAGTGGTCCGCGCGTTTTTGCGCGAGCATCGCGTGGTCGAGCCAGGCGAGCCCCTGCAGGAACTCGCCTACGTGGTAGGCGGCGACAACCAGCGTCTGATTAGCGGGGCAGGCGATAGGTTGTACGTGCGTGGAGAGCTGCCGGAGCGCGCGAGCTTAGGCATTTATCGTCCAGGCGAGCCCTACATCGCCGCCGATGGCACACGGTTGGGCGATGAGCTGATCAATATTGGCGAAGCGCGCTACGTTAGCAGCGAGGGCGATATCGCCCGGGTCGAGGTGCTCAGTGCTTATCAGGAAGTACGTAACAACGACATTCTGCTGCCCCTAGAGGATCGTGAGCTGAGCGCGTCGTTCGAGCCCCGCGCACCGTTGAATGACGTCTCTGGACAGATCGTTGCAGTACCGGGCGGGGTGCGTTTTATTGGGCGCCTACAGATCGTTGCGCTGGACTTAGGCACCCAGGATGGCCTGCAGCCGGGGCACGTCCTGCGTGTCGACCAGCAGGGCGAGCTCGTCACCGATCCTCGCACCCAAGAGCTGCTGCGCTTACCTGACACTGAAGCGGGGCTGGTGATGGTTTTTCGACCTTACGATCACATGAGTTTCGCTCTGGTCATGCAGGCGTCACGGGTATTGGCCGTCGGGGATCGCGTGCGTTCGCCCACGCGCTAACGAACGAATCATCCGTTACAAGAGGGAACAGCGATGGATGCCAAGGAGTGGCTGGCAGTGCATGCACTGCCTGGGATGGGCGCAACGCGCATTGCACAACTGGTGGCGCGGCAGCCATCGTGGCCGCAAGGCTGGTTGGCGGCGTTGCCCAGTAGTGCCGCCAATGCGTTACGCCTGTGGCTCGCTCACCCGACGCGCAGCCCTTTGCAACACGCGGTGGACGACACCTTGACCTGGCTGCAAGGCGCGCCTCATCGTCATCTACTGCACCGCGATCATCCCGATTGGCCTGAGTTACTCGATCAGCTTCCAGACCCACCGGTGGTACTGTGGGCGCAGGGGGATTTACGTGCCCTGAGCGCCCCGAGCATTGCCATGGTCGGTACCCGCCGGCCCACGTCGGAGGGCGGTCGCAATGCACAAGCGTTTGCCCGCGAATTGGCTGGGCGCGGCTGGTGTGTGGTGAGCGGTATGGCCTTGGGGGTCGATGGCATTGCCCAGCGTGCCGCGCTGGAGGCAGGTGGCACCTCCATTGCCGTGCTGGGAAGCGGTATCGACGTCATTTACCCCGCACGCCATCGGGATCTCTATGAACAGCTCAGCACCCAGGCCGGCGGTTTGGTGCTGTCCGAACACCCGCCGGGCACGACGGCGCGTCCGGCCTTTTTTCCCCGCCGTAACCGTATCGTCACTGGACTATCGCTTGGCACTCTGGTGGTCGAAGCCACCGAAAAAAGCGGTTCGCTGGTCAGCGCCCGCCTTGCCCTGGAGCAAGGGCGCGAGCTTTTTGCGTTGCCGGGCTCGGTGCATAACGTGCAAGCCCGTGGCTGCCTGCAGCTCCTGCGTAGCGGGGCCACGCTGGTGCGCCATGTGGACGACATGCTCGAAGAATTGCAGCAATGGGCGCCCCACTACCTGCACGAAGAGGCGGCTGCCGGTGCCAAGCCGGTCTCCCATGGCACCGACAGCCCTTCGCCTATCACCGGCGACCCGCTGCTCGATGCACTGGGCACTTCGCCAACGCCGATCGATCTGCTGGTGCAAACCACCGGTCTCTCGGTCAGTGATTGCCAACAGCGGCTGTTAATGCTGGAGCTCGAAGGTCAGGCGACGCAGCAGGCAGGTGGCTGGGTGAGAATGACGGCCCCGTGGTAAGATGCAGTCACCTTTGTTCGATTGGCTGAGAGCTTATCAGGAGCGTCTATGAAACCGGCGGTTGACGTGAAAGCGGCGGTAGCTGCGCTGCGTAAAGGCGGTGTGATTGCCTGCCCCACCGAAGCGGTGTGGGGGTTGAGCTGTGACCCCGATAATGACGAAGCGCTGGCGCATCTCATGCGTATGAAGGAGCGCGACCCGGCCAAGGGCGTGATTTTGGTGGCGGCGACCATTCAGCAGTTTCAGCCCTGGCTCAATCAGCTACCGTTAGCGTTACATGCGCCGCTGGCCGCCAGTTGGCCCGGTCCCCATACGTGGTTGGTGCCCGATAACGGCAGGAGCCACGGCCTGGTGCGCGGCGCTCATCAAAGCGTGGCGCTACGCGTCACCGACCATCCGCTGATGAAAGCGCTGTGCGAGGCGTTTGGTGGTCCGCTCGTTTCCACCTCGGCCAACCGAGCCGGTGACCCGCCTGCCATGAGCGCAGACGAGGTCGACACCATTTTTGGCGAAGACGTCGCAGCTATCGTGGCGGGCGAATTGGGCGGCAATGCCAAACCCAGCACCATCCGCGATTTAGTGACCGGCAAAGTGATGCGTGACTAGCTGCTCGGCTTCGTCACACTGTCAGCGATTCACGATTCACGATTCACGATTCACGATTCACGATTCACGATTCACGATTCACCTCACCAGGAGTCAACGTGGCCCACGAGCACCTAGACGACGTCAAAGCGTATCTACTCGATCTTCAGGAGCGCCTATGTGAAGGGCTTGCCGCCGCTGACGGACGGGCCGCGTTCAAAGAGGATAGTTGGCAGCGAGAAGAGGGGGGCGGAGGGCGCTCGCGGGTGATGGAGTCGGGCGCTGTTTTCGAAAAAGGCGGCGTCAACTTTTCCCATGTGTACGGTGCACAATTGCCGCCCTCTGCCACCGCCGCACGGCCGGAGCTGGCCGGACGCAGTTTTCACGCGGTCGGCGTCTCTTGGGTCATGCACCCGGAGAACCCCAACGTACCCACCAGCCACGGCAACGTGCGCTTTTTCATTGCCGAAAAAGAGGGCGAGCCACCGGTGTGGTGGTTTGGCGGGGGCTTCGACCTGACCCCCTACTATCCCGTGTTCGAGGACGTAGTGCACTGGCATCAGGTCGCACGCGACGCCTGCGCGCCCTTTGGAGAGGGTGTTTATGAGCGCTACAAAGCGTGGTGCGACGACTACTTTTACCTCAAGCACCGCGACGAGACTCGCGGGGTGGGTGGCCTATTCTTCGACGACCTGAACGAGGGCAGCTTCGAAGAGTGTTTTGCCTTCCAGCGCGCGGTAGGCGATAGCTTTCTGGACGCTTACCTTCCCATCGTCGAGCGCCGGAAACAGGACGCATGGGGCCAGCCGGAGCGGGAGTTCCAGCTCTATCGGCGTGGCCGCTACGTCGAATTCAACCTGGTGTGGGACCGAGGCACGCTGTTTGGCTTGCAAAGCGGCGGACGCACGGAATCGATTTTGATGTCCATGCCGCCGCTGGCCCGCTGGGAGTACGCCTTCACGCCTGAGGCAGGTAGCCGTGAAGCCGTGCTGCACGACTATCTGGTGCCCCGCGATTGGCTGACCGAAGCCGCCCAGCAGCGCCATGCCTAAGGAGTGTCGATGAGCGACCGTTACTGCGTGTTTGGTAATCCGATCAAACACTCGAAATCACCGCTGATTCACGGTGAGTTCGCCCGTCAAACCCAGCAGCCCATGACGTACACGGCGGAACTGGCGCCTGAGGATGGTTTTACAGACGCATGGCGAGCTTTCGTGTCGGGCGGTGGCCGGGGTGCCAACGTGACCGTGCCGTTCAAAGGCGATGCTTTTGCGCTTTGCGATACGTTGAGCTATCGCGCCAAGCGCGCCCAAGCGGTCAATACGCTGATCGTGGGGGGTAACGGGCGCACCTACGGTGATACGACCGATGGTATTGGATTGGTGCGTGATTTGGCCTATCACCGCGTCCCTCTGGCGGGTAAGCGCGTGCTGGTGCTCGGCGCTGGGGGTGCCGTGCGTGGCATTTTAGAGCCACTGCTGGCCGAAAAACCCAGCGAGGTGGTCGTCGCCAACCGGACCGTGGCAAAAGCCGAGCAGTTGGCGGAGGCGTTCGTGGATCTGGGGCGTATTCATGGCGGTGGCTTTGCGTCGGTAGAGGGGCCGTTCGATGTGGTCATTAACGGCACCAGTGCCAGCCTGTCAGGCGAGCTGCCGCCGCTACCGGAGACACTGTTTGGCGAAGGTGCCTGGGCCTACGACATGATGTACGGCGCCGAGCCGACGGTGTTTCTTCAGTGGGCAGGACCGCGCGGCGCAAAGCTGCTGGATGGTTTGGGTATGCTGGTCGAGCAGGCGGCCGAGTCGTTCTTTGCATGGCGCAACGTGAGACCCGAAACGGCCAGCGTACGCACGCTGCTACGTCAATCGCTCAATTATTGAGCAGGGCGATGGGGGCGAGTGCCCCCATCGTGTCGTCGTGAGCTCACGAGAGCGAGAGAAAGGGTCGGTCTAACGCGATTTGGTATAAAACCCCACCATGCACATCACCAGCCCCACCACGGATAGCAGCATGCCTCCGTTGACCAGCAGCGGTGAACGCTCGAGCCACGACACGAAAGGCTGCGGTGTGTCATAGCATGCACCATCCAGATAGTTCCAATAGCCGCCATCGAGTTGGCAAGCGCGGACGTCCCCCAACTCCCAAAAATAGACGCCTAGTAGCACCAGAATTGGTAGCACTAATAGCAGTAAACCCAATCGGATCATCGAAAACCTCTAACTGGTGCTACGGGCGTGGGCAGTTGGGCGTGCGGCCGCTGCTGCGCGCCTGCTCGTAGGTGGCCAGCGCTTGATCCATGTTGGCTTGCAGGCCTTGAATCCGCTGGCCTTGGCTCGGGTGGGTCGACATCCAGGCGGGAGGCGCGCCGCCGCCCGATGCGGCCTGCATGTTCTCCCATAGCGTGACGCTTTCGCGCGGATCGAACCCCGCCTGCGCCATGAGCTGTAAGCCAATCACATCGGCCTCGCTCTCATGACGTCGGGAGAACGGCAGCGCGATCCCGTATTCGGCACCCAAGCCGAGCACGCCCATGAGCTGCTGGCCTGCCGGGGTCTGCATCCCCGAGGTGCTGGAAATGACCGAGAGACCCAGCGACGTGGCACTTTGGGTGGAGGCGCGCTCGTTGGCATGACGCGCGAGCACGTGGCCGATTTCATGGCCGACGACCGAGGCGAGCTGGTCCTGCGTGGTGGCAATATCCAACATGCCGGTGTTGACGCCCATGTAGCCGCCCGGGAGGGCGAAGGCATTCGGCTGTTCGGATTCGAAGACACGAATTTGCCAATCGAGGTTACGCTGTTCGTTGGGGAGAACGTCGACGATCGCATTGGTGATGCACTGCACGTAGCGGTGGCTCGCCTGGCCAGCGGTCGGAATGTTTTGCTGATATTCGGCGAAGGCCTGCTGGCCCATTTGATTCAGCTGATCATCGGAGAGCAGCAATAGCTGTGAGCGGCCGGTGGGTGAGGTCGAGCAGGCTGCGATCGAGGCGCACAGCGCCGTCACCGCTAATGGGCGAAGCCAACGCATAGACAGTTTCCTTATAGACGAGTAGGGATCCTTGCACACAAGATAACCACTGACCGTGGTAAATCAACCCCTATCATAACGCACTCTGAGGATGACGATGGATGCCGAATTAAGCCAACGCCTGGCGCGATTACTCGATCATGTCGACCACTGGTTGCCACCCGCACCTGTCCCGGTCGAGTGGGAAAAACACGTGGCGGCCATTTGGCAACGCCACCCGCTGGGTGGGCGGCTGGTGCCCGTGCCGCCAAGAGACACGATGACGCTGGACGACCTGCTCGGTATCGAGCGGCAAAAGCTGGCGTTGGTCGATAATACGCGCGCCTTTTTACAAGGGCTACCTGCCAACCATGCGCTGCTGTGGGGCTCCCGTGGAAGCGGAAAATCATCGGTGATACGCGCACTGCTCAACTCGCTGGCCACAGAGGGGTTACGGCTGATCCAGGTTGACCGACATGATTTGTCGAGTCTGCCGCTGCTAGTGGAACAGCTTCGGCATCAGCCGCATCGCTTCGTGGTGTACTGTGATGATCTCTCCTTCGAGGGTAACGATGACGCGTATAAGGCGCTTAAGAGCGTGCTAGACGGCGCGCTGACCGGGCCACCAGATAACGTACTGCTCTATGCGACCTCGAATCGTCGCCATCTGTTGCCGGAGTCCATGGACGATAACAGCGGTTCACGGCTGGTCGGCGAGGAGTTGCATCATGGCGACGCGGTGGAGGAGAAAATTTCGCTGTCGGATCGGTTCGGCCTATGGCTGGGTTTCCACCCCTTCAGCCAAGCGACCTATTTGGAGGTATGCGAACACTGGGTGGGGCGTATCGGCACGTCCCAGGACTGGGACGATGCGGCACGGGCAGAGGCGATTCGCTTTGCCACGCTGCGCGGAGGGCGAAGCGGCCGCACGGCGTGGCAATTTGCGGCCCAGTACGTGGGCCGCAAACGGCTGCATGAGCGCGGTGAGTAACGCGCTTGGCAAGACTCAGCGTTGAGGAATGAGCTGCCCGTCGTCACCGACGTTCAGGCGAATCGTCGGAGTGAGCAGGCCTGACGGCAGGGTCATGCCCAAACCGCGCAAATCGCCAGGAGTAATGGCCAGTTCGCTGCCTGCGGGCAGTTCCCCTTGGCTTGCGAGCTGGCGAGCTAACGTCAACATCGGCGTCATTTGCTGACGGTCGGCGGCGAGAATATCGAACGCCACCGGCAGGCGCAGATTGGCGTCCTCGCCAGAGGTGAGGGTAACGTTCTGCTGATAGTTGCCCTGCACTGGGTCCACGCCAGGCATGTCCAGCGTCCAGCGAAAGCCTGACATCTCGACCGGCGGCATGCCAATGGGCAAGCCAAGCCCCATCGCCAGCGTGGCCTGCACCGGTAGACTGCCTGTGCCCAGGCTAGAGGCCAGCAGGCTCGAAAGGTCGCTGGTGTCCAGCCCGGCATTGACACTATAGGGGCCAATACGCACGTCTTCGATACCGAGCGAGGTGACCGCCAAGCGAAAGGCAAACAACCCTGTTTGTGGCAGCGCCAAACAGCCCGTCAACAGGCTGGCTAACAGCAGTAACACCAGGCCGCGTCCGCGACGAAAAACAACGTGCATGTGACTCCCTCCTGAGAAGGACAAGGGTGAATGAGCTAAGGGTAGGTAAGGTGAGTAGCGATGAAGCTGGACCAGAAAAGCGCCGCTATTTGAGGGTGGGCGAGGGTTTCTGTCAAGCAGATTTGTCAGTAATGACACAATAAAAACGCCCGCTGCGACAGCAGCGGGCGTGAAGACACGAAGCCGCGTTTAGCGGCGGCTTTTGCGTGCCTCTTTGGTACGGTTGAGCTCGCGCTTTTTGGCTTTCTCTTTGTCGCTGGCCCCCGCCATAGGGTCATAGGGGTTGTCGCCGGAACGAAACTCGAAGCGCATCGGCGTACCGCGCACCTTCAACACTTTACGGAAGGTGTTGGTGAGGTAGCGGCGGTATGCTTCGGGCAGCGACGACGTTTGGTTGCCGTGTACCACGATGATCGGCGGATTGCTGCCGCCCTGGTGCGCCATACGCAGCTTGATGCGGCGGCCGTTGACCATGGGGGGCGGATGCTGGCTGACCGCATCCTGCAGCAACGTGGTAAGGCGGTTGGTCGACCAGTGCGCGTTGGCAGCGTTGAACGCCCGTTCGATGGAAGGGTAGAGATCGCCCACCGCCGTGCCATGCAGCGCGGAAATGAAGTGCAGCTCGGCGTAATCAGCAAAGCCCAGACGGCGCTTGATATCGGCGCGCATCTTCTCTTTGGCGTCGCTCTCTAGGCCGTCCCACTTGTTGACGGCCAGTACCAGCGCACGGCCCGTGGTGAGCACGTAATCCAGCAGGTGCAGATCCTGTTCGACGAGACCACTGCGGGCATCCAGCACCATCACCGCCACGTGGCTCTCTTTGATCGCATCCAGTGTTTTGATGATCGAGAACTTCTCAGCGATTTCACGCACGTTCTTGCGTCGCCGAATACCTGCGGTATCGATCAGCACGTAGGGTTTGCCGTTGCGCTCGAAGGGGATTTCGATGGCGTCGCGGGTGGTGCCCGCTTCATCGAACACCACCACCCGCTCTTCGCCTAGCAGGCGATTGACCAGCGTGGATTTACCCACGTTCGGGCGGCCGATGACCCCGATACGAATACCTTTGGTTCCCGTGTCGGCCGGGATGCTAGCATCCCGCTCAGGGAAGGGCTCGAGCACCGTATCGATCAGCAGTGACACGTTGCGGCCATGGGCAGCCGCAATCGGCCAGGGATCGCCCAGACCCAACGTCCAGAAGTCGGCCATGGCCGAGTGCTCTTCCAAACCGTCGGTCTTGTTGACCACCAGCCAGGTTTTTTTCTGATTGACGCGCAGATGATTGGCGATGGCTTCGTCCGCGACGTTCAGTCCGGCGCGGGCATCGACCAGGAACAGCACGATATCGGCTTCGTCGATGGCCGCCAGCGACTGCTCGGCCATCGCAGCATCGATGCCTTCTTCGTCACCGCTGATACCGCCGGTATCGATGACGGTGTACGCCTTTCCACCCAGCATGCCGTTACCGTATTTACGGTCACGGGTCAGGCCAGGGAAGTCTGCCACTAGCGCATCGCGCGAGCGGGTCAGACGGTTGAACAGCGTCGATTTACCCACATTGGGGCGACCGACTAATGCAATGACGGGTGTCATGGAGTGACTTCCAGGGTTTCCAGGCGACCATTGTTGGCCTGGACATGAATGGTGCTGCCTTCCGTGACCGGGCGCACGCTGATGCCCGAATCATCGATTCGGGTGCGGCCGACCAGATTGCCATCGCGGGCGTCGATCAGATGGACATAGCCCTCGAAATCGCCCACGACGATACGGCCATCGGCAAAGGCGGGAGCGGTGAGCCAGCGGTCTTCGAGATCGTCGTTACGCCACATCTCCTGGCCGCTATTGGCGTCGAGTGCCACGAGATGGCTATCGTCGCTGACTACGAACAGGACATTACCGACTAGAATCGGTGTATGGCGGCTGGAGAGGCTGGTTTCCCATAGCATGCCGCCACGGGTGGCTTCCAGTGCGGCAACCCGGCCGTTGTAGCTAGTCACGAACAGACGGCCATCCGGACTGAGCACTGGCTGGCCCGTTAGGTCTACCAGTCGCTCGACATCGCTACGTCCGCGTGGGGTGGCAATCTGCATATCCCATAGCGCTTGGCCGCTACGGTTATCGAGCGTGGCCAGACGCCCGTTGGCTAGGCCCACGAAGGTAACCGGGTCGATGACCATTGGCGTGCCGGTACCACGCAGCGTCAAGGCAGGCTGCGAGCTGGTATACACCCAGCGCTCTTCGCCGCTAGCGCGATCCAGGGCCGTGATCTGGCCGTCCACGCTCTGAACTAGCAACAATTGTTGATTGGCCTGCGGAGCCGCCAGCACTTCGCTGGAGACCCGCGAGCGCCAAGTAACGCTGCCGTCGCGTTGGTCGAGGGCAATCACCTCACCGTTACGGGTACCGAGATAGACGTGACCTGCAATGGCGTTCAGCGCGCTGGAAATCGGGCTATCCAGCTCGACTTCCCACTCACGCGCGCCGCTGTCGGCATTGAACGCGGCGACCAAACCGTTGGCATCCGCTGCGAAGAGCGTATTGCCTTCACGCGACGGGGCGATGGGATAGCGGGCACGACCAAAGCCATCGCCGACGCGGCGGTCCCACACGCTATCCAGCGACGAGGTTTCATCGAAGCTGCGCAGCTCTTTGGGAGTAAAGGCAGGTTGGCCTTTGCTGGCACAACCCGCTAGCAGCGCTAGCGCGAGGGCTCCCAGGGTGGTGCGCATCAGATGTTTGGAAAAGAGCGGTTTAGACGGGTGAGTCGTCATCACTGTGTCGCCTCCTCGGCGCCGAGATCGTCGAGCTTGAACTGTACGCCGTACAGCGGCTGGTTCTGGTTTTGGGCGATGGACTGCGCAGTTTGCCACGCTTCGCGCGCTTGCTCGGGCTGGTTCTGTGCGAAGAACGCATCGCCCCGCACATTGGCTTGTTGAGCCGCCAGTGCATCGGAAATGGGCTGGTCGAGCAGCGCGAGCGCGGCTTCTGGATTGCCCTGCGCGACCTCGATGCGCGCTAGGCGCAGCCACGCCACACTTTGCACATAGCGGCGCGATGAGTGGCTGGCGACGTCTTGCAGTGCCTGCTTGGCCGTGGACAGATCGCCTTGCTCGACGGCAAGACGAGCCTCCAAGAGCTGTGCCAGTTCGGCATACAGCGTGTTGCCGTAGTCGTCGGTGAGCTCATCGATCAGCGTCTGTGCTTCGCTTAGCTGGTCGTCTTCCAAGGTCGTGCCAGCCGTCATATTGATGAGCTGCTGATAACGGGCAGAGGCGGCTTCCGCTTTACCTTCTTGGTAGTTTTGCCATGCGTTCCACCCAAAGACACCCGCCGCCGCGAGTACGGCACCAGCGATCAGCGAGGTACCGTTCTCTTTCCACCAGCGTTTGACGACTTCTAGCTGCTCTTCTTCGCTTCTCAGCTCCGCCACGGGCGGCCTCCTGTTCCATGGGTCAACCGCTGCTGCGGCCAACGATGTTCATCTGCCCAAACCGTGCTGGGCAGTTACGTTAGTGAGACAGTACGTTCGACGACAGTATCTCGCGAAGCGCGTCGGCCAGCTCGGCTTGGGCCACTTGCTGCTGCTCGCGATCATCGCGCAAATACTTCAGTGTGGCGGTTTGGTGGGCAAGCTCGTCTTCGCCCAGCAAAATCGCCACCGGCGCGGCGCTCTTGTCGGCTTTTTTCATGCGGCTTTTGAAGCTGCCGCCGCCACAGTGCAGCTGCAGACGCAGGGTGGGCAGCGCGCTACGCAGCTGCTCGGCGAGTGTCAGGGCGGCCACACTAGCGCTGTCGTCCATCGGCATCAGATAGACGTCGCAGCCGCCCATGGCCTCATCGGGCACCAGGTCGAGCGTTTCCAGCAGCAACACCAGGCGCTCGATGCCCATGGCAAAGCCCACGGCCGGCGTGGGTTTGCCACCAAGCTGCTCGACCAAGCCATCGTAGCGGCCGCCAGCGCACACGGTGCCTTGGCTGCCCAACGCGGCGGTCGTCCACTCGAACACCGTGCGGCAGTAGTAGTCCAGGCCGCGCACCAAGCGCGGGTTGACCACGTACGGTATACCGGCAGTCTCCAGCATCGCCTTGAGCTGCTCGAAATGCGTGCGGGACTCGTCGTCCAGGTGGTCCATCAGCTGCGGGGCCGCATCGAGCATGTCGGCCATGTCCGGGTTTTTGGAGTCCAGAATGCGCAGCGGGTTGCTGGTCAGGCGGCGTTTGGAGTCCTCGTCGAGTACGTCTTGGTGCTGCTCGAAGTAGGCCACGAGCTTATCGCGGTAGGCCGCACGCGCCTCAGTGGAGCCTAGCGAGTTCAGCTCCAGGGTGACGTGCTCCATCAAGCCGAGCTCTTGCCATAGGCGCGCCGAGAGCAGGATGACTTCGGCATCGATGTCAGGGCCCTCGAAGCCGTATGTCTCCACGCCCACTTGGTGGAACTGTCGGTAGCGCCCTTTTTGGGGGCGCTCGTGACGGAACATCGGCCCTTGGTACCAAAGCCGCTGGGTTTGGTTATGCAGCAAGCCGTGCTCCATGGCCGCCCGTACGCAGCTGGCGGTGCCTTCGGGACGCAGTGTCAGGCTGTCACCGTTGCGGTCGTCGAAGGTGTACATCTCTTTTTCGACGATATCGGTGACTTCACCGATCGAGCGTGCAAACAGCGCCGTTTGCTCGACGATGGGCGTACGAATTTCATCGAAACCATAGCGGTGCATCAGTTGGCGTACTTTGCCCTCAAAAAATTGCCAGCGAGGGCTATCGCTGGGCAATAGGTCGTTCATACCACGGATGGCTTGAATCTTTTTAGCGGCGGACTTGCTCAATGAAAACTCCTTATGGGGCGGCAGCGGACGAGGCGGGCGTCGACATCGCCTAGGCCTGCGACACGGGCGTTAAACGCTGCGCGCAATCATGTTCTCTTGCTGCTGCTCTTTTTGACGCACTTTATCGCGGATCAGCTTTTCCAGATCGTCGACGAGGTGGTCATTGCGCAACTTGCTCGCCGGCTTGCCATTGATATAGACCAAATTGGCAGGCGAGCCGCCGGTGAGGCCGATATCGGTCTCCTTGGCTTCGCCAGGGCCGTTGACCACACAGCCAATCACCGAGACGTCCAGCGGTGTCATCACGTCTTCCAGCCGCTCTTCGAGCTGGTTCATGGTGCTGATGACGTCAAAGTTCTGCCGCGAGCAGCTCGGGCAAGCAATGAAGTTGATTCCCTTGGCGCGCAACTTCAGGCTCTTGAGCATGTCGAACCCGACCTTGATCTCTTCTACCGGGTCGGCGGCCAGCGAGACGCGAATCGTGTCGCCGATACCGTCCATCAGCAGCATGCCCAGGCCAATGGACGATTTCACCGTGCCCGAGCGCAGGCCGCCCGCTTCGGTAATGCCCAGGTGCAGCGGCTGCTCGATGCGGTTTGCCAGGTCGCGATAGGCGGCCACGGCCATGAACACGTCCGATGCTTTGACGCTGACTTTGAATTCTTGGAAATCGAGACGATCCAGGTGGTCGATATGGCGCATCGCCGACTCGACCAGCGCCGCAGGCGTGGGTTCGCCATACTTCTTTTGCAGGTCTTTCTCCAGCGACCCCGCGTTCACGCCGATACGGATCGGAATGCCGTGGTCGCGGGCGGCGCTCACCACCGCGCGCACGCGGTCTTCCCGGCCAATATTGCCGGGGTTGATGCGCAGACAGTCCACGCCCAGCTCGGCGACCCGTAGCGCGATCTTGTAATCGAAGTGGATATCGGCCACCAGCGGCACGGCCACGCGCTGCTTGATCTTGCCGAAGGCCTCTGCGGCATCCATGTCGGGCACCGAGACGCGGACGATATCCGCTCCGGCTTTTTCCAATTGCTGGATCTGTCCGACAGTGGCCTCGACGTCCAGCGTGTTGGTGTTGGTCATGCTTTGCACTGAAATCGGTGCATCACCGCCCACCGCGACGTTGCCAACGTGAATTTGGCGTGACGGGCGGCGTTTGATCGGAGAAGGGGCGTGCATAAGACGGGTCACTCTCCCAGGGTAAAGCGGGCAACGTTATTGGCACCGGCGCGCTCGGCAAGGTCGACTAACTCACCTTGGTAACGCAGCTCCACGCCAGTGGCGTTGCCAACGGTTAAACGAAAAGGCGGTTCGCCCTCAACGCTGGCGGTGGTGCCGGGGTTTTGCAGGCCGACGAACACGCGCTGGTTGTTGGCATCGAAAATCTCGGTCCAGGATTGCTCGTTGAACGTCAGTTCGAGCAGGTTAGGGTTGGCGGCGGGAGCCGCCTCGGCCACGGTTTCCTCAGGCGCGTTGGTGGCGTCGACGGCGGCCTCGGTCTCGGCCGTTTGGTCGGCAGGCGTTTCATCGCTTGCCTGTGCGGGCTCGTCATTGCTCGCCACCGGTGCGGTGGCCGCATCGCTGAGATCGCTGTCGGGCGAGGCATCGCTAGCGGTGTCGTTGGTCGGCTCTTGCGTGACGGCAGGCTCGGGCGTGATCACCGACGTGGCGACTGGCGTGGGCTCGGGGGCTGGCTCGCTGATCGGCGCTTCGTTATCTTCCATCGTGGAAGAGGTACCAATGCTCGGCGGCTCGCTGCCGCCGCGGCTCTGCCACCAAGCGACCGTCACGGCAATCAGCCCCGCAATCACCAACAGGGTGACCAATTTGAAAAGCCAGGCACCTACCTTAGAAGGGGGCTTGGTGACGGCAACTGGCGCTACTTTACGGTCGGCATCGCTGGTGCCATGGCGCGCTTGGTAAGCGTCGAGCACCATGCGGTCGTCCATGCCCAGGTATTTGGCATAGGCGCGAAGGTAGCCGCGACGATAGGCGGCGACGGGAATCTCTCCGTAGTGATCGCGCTCTAGGCCATCCACCACAGCGGGGCGCAGGTTGAGGGCGCGGGCGGCTTCCGCTAACGGAACACCAAGCGACTCGCGTTGACGCGAGAGCAACTCACCAGGGGTTGCTGTGCTGGGGGCTGGGGTAACGCTATCGTGTAACTGTGTGTCGCTCATGGCTGAGCATCCTTCAATAATGTGGTGATCAGAGCGTCGATCAGCGGTTGAGCAAGCGCTGGTAGTCGGTGGCCGCGGCGTCGTCACCGCGGGCGAGGGCGACATCGATCGCCAGTTCCAGTGCTGCTGGGTCGGGGCCTGCCAGCTGCAAGTAGTTCTGCAGCGGCGCCCAGGCCTGATCATAATTGCCCTGTGAAATTTCCAGTTCGGCTAACATTAAATACCCGCGGGGGTTGCGCGGGTCGATGCTTTGCGCGCGCTGCAAACGTTCGCGCGCCTTATCCAATTCGTCGATGGCCAAATAGCACTGCCCTAAGTTGGTGAATAGCTGGGCGCGATTGGCGTACTGGGCATCTTGGGATGCCCTTTCTAACTGTTCGCAGGCTTGTGGAAACTGTTCCTGCTGGTACAAAAACGCGGCGTAGTTGTTACGTGCGCGGGTGAACGATGGCTCGGCATCTAGCGCTTGTTCGAAATAACGGTTGGCAAGCTCGCTCTCTCCCTGCTGCTGGTAGACCAGCGCAAGGGCTTGAAGTGCCTCGGGATGACGTGGGTTTAGCTCCAAAGCGCGGTCGAGGGCATTCAGGGCACGTGTCAGGTTATCACGCTCTAAGTAGGCGACGCCAAGCTGGGTATACGCCTCTACCGCAGCGGGATTGGCATCGCTGCGAACGGCCTGACCAGAGGTGGCGCAACCCGCTAGCAGCAGGCTGCCAGCAAGCACGGACAGCATGGGCATCCTGATGGAAATAATGCGCCTGCGGTGACCGATCATCTACGCCCTCTTGTGTCGGGTTGAACCATTGCCATACAGCGGGCGATTGCCAAGCGCCCGGCAAAAAACGTGTCCATCAAAGCGCTGTGTCGGTTGGAAGTCAAGACGACAGCGGTCAGTCAGCGTCGAGCTGTACAGACTGAATGTAGCGTGCGCTGCGCTTGGTACGATCCTTCACGCGGCCCACCAGCTGGCCACAGGCGGCGTCGATATCATCGCCTCGGGTGGTTCGTACGGTGGCGTTGTACTCCAAATCGTAGAGCCACTGTTGAAAGCGCATCACTTGGTTGCGTGACGGCTTCTCGTACCCTGAATGAGGGAACGGGTTGAACGGAATCAGGTTGATCTTGCACGGCAGCTCCTTGAGCAGTGCCGCGAGCTGTTCAGCGTGTTCCTGCTGATCGTTGACGTCTTTGATCAACGTGTATTCGATGGTGACCTGACGATTATCGGGGCACTTGGCCAGGTAGCGGTGGCAGGCGTCCAGCAGCGCACGGATGTTGTACTTACGGTTGATCGGCACCAGCTCGTTGCGCAGCTCATCGGTGGAGGCGTGTAGCGAGATGGCAAGGCTCACATCCAGTTCGTCGCCCAGTTTGTCCATCATCGGCACCACGCCGGAAGTGGAGAGCGTGACGCGGCGCTTGGAGAGTCCGTAACCGTTATCGTCGAGCATCAGCTTCATGGCTGGCACGACGTTATCGAAATTGAGCAGCGGTTCGCCCATGCCCATCATGACCACGTTGGTCACCGGGCGATTGGCGGTATCACGGCGTGGGCCAACGCTGCGTTGGGCGACCCACACTTGGCCGATGATCTCGGCGGCGGTCAAATTACGCTGAAAGCCCTGTTTACCGGTCGAGCAGAAGCTGCAGTCCAGTGAGCAGCCCACCTGGGAAGAGACGCATAGCGTGCGGCGCTTACCGTTTTCGGCAGGAATGAGCACCGTCTCGACGTAGCTGCCATCTTCTACCTCTAACACCCATTTACGCGTGCCGTCGCTAGACGTGCCTTCGTAGACGACGCCTGGACCGCGGATTTCGGCCACCTGGGAGAGCTTGTCGCGCAGGGCCTTCGACAGGTTGGTCATCGCCGTAAAGTCGTCGATGCCCTCCTGATGCATCCATTTCATGACCTGCGTGGCGCGAAATTTCTTTTCGCCGATCGACAAAAAGAACGCTTCCATCTGCTCGCGGGAGAGTCCCAGTAGGTTCTGGCGAGCGGGTGCTGGGTGTTCGGCCGTGGTGTTGTCCGGCGTCGTACGAGTGGCAGGCGTGTGTTGAGCTACGGTGGTGGTCATGGCGGTCAGCGTTCAGGAAGAGGCGGGGGCAAAGCCCCCGCAAAAATGGCCGGCAACGAAGGTTGAAACGGCAGCGCTTGATTTAGCGCGGGCAGATTTCGTCGTTACCGAAGAAGTAGCTAATTTCGCGCTCGGCGCTTTCCGGAGAATCAGAGCCATGGACAGCGTTGGCGTCAATTGTTTCCGCAAAGTCGGCACGGATGGTGCCTGGAGCCGCTTCTTTCGGGTTGGTGGCGCCCATCAACTCACGGTTTTTGGCAATGGCGCCTTCACCTTCCAATACCTGTACCACGACCGGACCGGAGGTCATGAAGCCGACCAGGTCTTTGAAGAAGGGGCGCTCTTTGTGCTCGGCGTAGAAGCCACCAGCCTTCTCTTCGGAGAGGTGCATCATTTTGGCGGCAACGACCTTCAGGCCGGCTTTTTCGAAGCGCGCGATGATGTCGCCAATGGCATTTTTAGCAACGGCATCGGGCTTGATGATGGAAAGAGTACGTTCAGTCGCCATGCAGAAATCTCCTCAAAAGGGATAAAGCAGAAATTGCCGCCTCGGAAAGCCGAGGCGGCGCAGGAAAAAAGGGTCGGCCAATGCCGCCTACTTCACCGGCTGCCGAGTGGCCGCGATTATAGCGCCTCCCGGTGGGGATGAATACCGGTGATATACGCTAGGTATTTAACGTGCGGCTTAGACCGTGAAGCTTTCACCGCAGCCGCACTGATCTTTGACATTGGGGTTGTTGAAGCGGAAAAAGCGGTTCAAGCCTTCGTTGACGTAGTCCACTTCGCTGCCGTCGAGCATTTCGAGCGCCTCGGGAGCGACATACACGCTGGCACCATGTGCCTCGAACCGAACGTCATCTGCTTGGGCTTCATCGGCAAAATCAAGTACGTAGCTGTAGCCAGAGCAGCCGCTGGGTTTGACCGATACGCGAAGGCCCAAGCCTTGGCCTCGCTCGTCCAGCACTCGGTGAATCTGTTCTGCCGCTGCGGGCGTAATGTTCAGTGTTGCCATGGAGCGTTCTCCTTTGAGAAATCGTTAGCCGTGCGTCAGCCGTCTAGCGCGCGTTGGCACGTAAGCCGCTCACCGCGTGGCGCAGTAGGGTGGCGGCGTGATCGATCTCGGCCTCTTGGGTAAAGCGCCCAATACTGAGTCGTAGCGACGACAGTGCCAGCCGACGGGGCGTACCAATACCCAACAGGACGTAAGAGGGATCGACGCTGGCCGAGTTGCAGGCCGAGCCGGTGGATACCGCTACGTCTCGCAGCGCCATCAACAGGGCCTCGCCATCCACGCCCTCGAAGGCCAGGTTGAGTATATTAGGGACGACGTGTTCCAGCGGTGAGTTGGAAACGACGCCCTCTAGGTCGGCCAAGCCGCTCAACAAACGCTCGCGTAACGCCGCAATGCGCGTTTGGTCCTCGCCCTGTTGCTGCTGCATGACGGCAAAGGCTTCCCCCATCCCGGCGATCTGATGGGTGGGCAGTGTGCCGGAACGCATGCCGCGCTCATGCCCGCCGCCATGAATCAGGGCTTCGATGCGAATGTCTGGGTGGCGCTTCACGTACAGTGCACCGACGCCTTTGGGGCCGTAGGCCTTATGGCCAGAAAGCGACAGTAGATCGATATGCTGGGCGACCACGTCGAGCGGAATCCGACCCACCGCCTGCGCAGCATCGCTATGAAACGCCGCGCCGAAGTCATGGGCGACCTCTGCCAGAGCAGCGATATCATGGATGCTGCCCAATTCATTATTCACCGCCATCAGCGATACCAGCGCCGTATCATCTCGCATGGCGGCGCGCAGTTGCTCGGGCGTGACCCGACCGTCATCGCCAGGCGTGAGCCAAGTGACTTCGAAGCCTTCGCTTTCAAGGGCCTTGGCGGTATCTACCACCGCTTTATGCTCGATACACGAGGTGACGAGGTGCATGCCTCGCTCGCGGTTGGCGCGCATGAAGCCGATGAGTGCGAGGTTGTTGGCTTCGGTGGCACCACTGGTCCAGACGATCTCACGCGGGTCGGCGCCGATCATGTCGGCCACTTGACGCCGCGCCTGTTCGACCACCTGCTCGGCTTGCCAACCCAGCATATGACTACGCGAGGCGGGGTTGGCGAACAGTTGATCGACGGTGAGGTAGCGCTGCATGACCTCGGCCACGCGCTCATCGACCGGCGTCGTGGCGGCATAATCGAGATAAATGGGCAGCGAAGGGGTAGCAGTCATCGTCATGGGTTCCAGCGTGAAATAAAGGCTTTCAAGGTGAGGAGGCGAGGATGCCAGCCTCGACCCGCTGCTGTTGCCGGGTTGCAATACGAATGACATCTGGACGCTGTATCAACTGCGCCAGGGTAATATCGTCGAGGAAACTGCGAATTTGCCCTGACAGCTCGCACCACAAATGGTGGGTCAAGCAGGTATCGCCCTGCTGGCAGTCGGAAAGCCCCTGACAGCGCGTCGCGTCGACGGTTTCATTGACCGCATCGATCACCTGAGACACGCTGATCGCCTCGGGCTCTCTAGCCAAGAGATAGCCGCCCCCCGGTCCGCGTACGCTGCTGACCAGCCCTGCCCGACGCAGTCTGGCAAACAGCTGCTCTAGGTAGGAGAGGGAAATCTCCTGGCGCTGGGAAATATCGCCCAGGCTGGTGGGGCCGCTTGGAGCGTTGATCGCCAAATCCAGCATGGCGGTAACGGCGTAACGGCCTTTCGTGGTCAAGCGCATGGCAGGTACCTCGTCGCTGAACGTTCAGCGCGCTGGCAGCAAATGTTGCGCCATTATGGAAATCCTGAGTGCTTTGGTCAACTATTGCGCGTCGTGCTGCTCTTGGCTGCCTCGTCGCTACGCTCCTGGGGGGGGCGACGCAAGCCAGGGCAGCCAGTATCGTTCTCCTCCAGAATCTCGGCAAAGTCTTCGTCCCGCAGGGCTGGCAACTGGCCGTCACGGTAGTTAGCGTCCAGCTTGCGCAGCGTGGAGCACATGCGCTCGATACGCTCGTCCACGGCGTGCATATGATCGAGCATCGCCTGCATCGAACGTGCCACCGGGTCGGGCATGTCTTGGCTGACGCCGTAAGCATCGAAGCCAAATTTCTGGCAGATGGCTTCGCGGCGGGCGGGATCGATGTCCAGTGCCTCCTCTACGTCCGGATCCGCGCGCTTGACGATTTTGCCAGGAATACCCACGACGGTTGCCCCCGCCGGCACTTCTTTGGTGACCACGGCATTCGAGCCGATCTTGGCACCGGCTCCTACGGTAAACGGCCCCAGTATTTTGGCGCCGGCACCGACGATGACACCGTCTTCCAGAGTGGGGTGACGCTTGCCTTTGTTCCAGCTCGTGCCGCCCAGCGTCACGCCTTGGTAGAGCGTCACGTTATCGCCGACGCGGGCGGTTTCGCCGATTACGACCCCCATGCCGTGGTCGATGAAAAAGCGTCGCCCGATGGTCGCGCCAGGGTGGATTTCGATGCCGGTCAGCCAGCGGGAAAAGGTCGATAGCGTCCGTGCCAACCATTTGAAGTTCTTTTGCCATAGCCAATGGCTGCAGCGGTGCAGCAGCAGGGCGTGCAGGCCGGGGTAGTTGGTCAGCACCTCAAGAAAGTTACGTGCCGCAGGGTCGCGGTCGAAAACGCTATTGATGTCTTCACGCAGGCGTTGAAACATGGGTGATCCTTGGGCGGTGAGGGCGGCAGCACGTCGGTGTTGGCGTGTCATTAGCGCACAGCGACAGTCGACAGTGCGATGTTGGGGCGCGTGAGCACCACTTCAAGTTTAGGTCATCGCCGTTTGACTGGCGCGCGTGTCTAGCCTTGTCATCCTACTTCTCTACGTGTGGCTGGGCGGCTTTCTCAGTGGCCGACAGAATGCCGCGCAGGATGTTCATTTCCATCTTTTCCGGTCGTGACCGTAAATAGAGGCGGCGCAGGCGTGCCATGAGTTGGCGTGGCTGTGCAGGGTCGTGGAACTCGATAGCGATCAGCGTGCGCTCCAGGTGTTCGAAGTAACGCTCGAGCTCCTCGTGGGTCGCCAGCTCGTCCTTGTCATCGGCCATTGCGGGGGCCTCGGATTGGCCAAGCCACGCCATGCGGCACTCGTAAGCCACCACTTGAACGGCCGCAGCGAGGTTGAGCGAGCTGAAATCAGCGTTGGTGGGAATATGCACGTGGGCATGACAGCGCTGCAGCTCGGCATTGGTCAGTCCACTATCTTCACGACCAAACACCAGCGCCACACGGGCGTAGTCGGCCTGGCACTCCCCCGGCAGGCGCTCGGCAAGCGCCCGTGGAGAAATCATGGGCCAAGGTAGCGTGCGCGAGCGTGCGCTGGCGCCCACGGCCAGGGTGCAGTCGGCCACCGCGTCTTCGAGCGTGGCGTGTACCGTGGCTTGATGCAACAAGTGGTCCGCACCAGAGGCGCGTGAGATGCTGTCTTGGGTGACCACATCGCAGCGCGGCGCGACCAGGGCGAGATCCGCCAGCCCCATGTTATGCATAGCGCGTGCGACGCCGCCAATATTGCCAGGGTGGCTGGTGCCAATTAGAACGATTCGGATGCGCTCAAGCATAGTAGACCCGGTTAAAATGGCTAAAACGCGCAGTCTAGCACGAGTCGATGGCATGCCCGAGGGGGCTCTGTTAGAATTGCCCGCCATAAGGCGCATGGCGCCTGCCCCGTTCTTTAACATCACTGTGACAAGGCCCGATCATGAATCCGATGGTCCAATTTACGCTGCGCGCTGCGCGTAGCGCCGTTGAGCACTTTTTACGCGTCCGCGAACGCATTGAAAACGCCCATGAAGAATTCAATCTCGACCGATTGTTAGAAGATACGGCGCGCAAGGCCGAGGCGACCATCGTTCAACAGCTGCAGCGCGGTTATCCGCAGCATGGTTTCTCCGGCCGCTACACCCCCCATAAAGCGGGGGAAGGCGAAGGTGAAGAGATCGTTTGGAAAATCGAACCGCTGCACGGCTACTCTAACCTAGCCGTGGCCGGTAAGGGCTTTGCACTCTCAGTGGTGTGTCTTGTCAAAGGTCGTCCCGAACACGCCGTGGTGATCTCTCCTTTTGGTGACGATGAATACATCGCCAGCCGTGGCCGCGGTGCTCAACACAACGACAAACGGATGCGTGTGAGCAAACCGACCTCGATCCCTGCAACGCGCATGGCGATGAGCCTGCCGGAAGCCTGGCTGCGCCCGAGCCACTTACCCGCTTACTTGACCATTACCCAGCAGCTCGCCCCGCAGGTGGAGTCGCTGCTGGCCACGGGTAGCGGCCTGCTGGACATGTGCGAGCTGGCCGCTGGCCGCGTCGATAGCGTCTTCGTGTTGGGCTTGGAAGAGCAGGACATGCAGGTCGGCACGCTGCTGCTGAAAGAAGCGGGCGCACTCATGGGCACCCCGGACGGCAAGCCATCCGTGGATGTCGAAGGTCAGCTCATGGCGGCAGGCCCGCGCCTGTACAAGGCGCTCATCAAGCAGTTGGCGCCGCACTTCTAGTCATTGGCGGCGCGATGGCGTTGTGTGTGATGGGTGAGTGGTGGATGGTACGCCGTCAATGGTAGTAAAAAGGCCCTGCCGGGTGTCCGGCAGGGCCTTTTCGTTGGCGGCTATCCCATGGTTAGGGCAGCTCTTCTTCCTCTTCATCCACTTCTTTCTTGGTAGGAATGAGGTCTTCCCGAGAGAGCTTCAGCGGAATCAGCAGGGCGCCGGAGATGTAAATAGACGAGAACGTGCCCACCACGATACCCACTAATAAAGCGATGGCGAAGTTCTCGATCATGTCGCCACCAAGCATTAGTAGCGCCAGCAAGACCAGAACGGTCGTGCCCGATGTCGCCAGCGTGCGTGACAGCGTGGCGTTCAGTGCTTCGTTGAAAATCTGCGGCATGTCGTCGATACGCGAGGTGCGAATCGTCTCGCGGATGCGGTCATACACGACGATGGTGTCGTTTAGCGAGTAGCCGATGACTGCGAGAATCGCCGCCAGCACCGTCAGGTCGAAGTCGAGCTGGAACAGAGCAAAGACCCCCACGACAATGATGACGTCATGCAGCAAGGCCAACAGGGCACCGAGTGCGAACTTGTACTGGAAGCGAAAGGCTACATAGAGCATGACCACGCCCAGTGCCACGAGCAGCCCCAGACCACTCTGGTCGCGAAGCTGATCGCCGACTTGGGCGCCGACGAACTCGGCGCGTACCAGACTGACGCTATCGCCGTTGGCCCGCAGGAGGTTGACGACGTCGTTACCCACATCACCATCGAAGGCTTGCTGTAAGCGAATCAGGACCTCCGTCGACGCGCCAAAGGTCTGCACCGATACATCTTGGAAGCCGCTGCTCTCTAGCAGTTGCCGAATGGCATCCAGGGAGGGAGCGGTGCCGTAGCGAACCTCCACCAGGGTGCCGCCCGTGAAGTCCAGCCCCAGGTTGAGCTGCTGGAAGACGATGGCACCGATCGAGACGATCAGCATCACCGCCGAGACGATGAACGCCAGGTTGCGCCGTCCCATGAAGTCGATGCGCAGTTGGGTTAGGGGTTTCATGACCACCTCTTAAATTCTTTGCTGAGCGCGTGTTGTGATCTCATCGATATCAGATCCACAGCTTTTTGACGGGCTTGCCACCGTAGGTCAGATTGACCATGGCACGCGTGACCAGCAGCGCAGTGAACATCGACGTCAAAATGCCGATAGAGAGCGTAACGGCAAAGCCTTTTACCGGGCCGGTGCCAATCGAGAACAGAATCACTGCCACTAGCAAGGTGGTAATGTTGGCATCCACGATCGAGGTAAAGGCACGCTCGTAGCCCGCGTAAATGGCCTGCTGAATCGACATGCCGTTACGCAGCTCTTCGCGTATCCGCTCGAAGATCAGCACGTTGGCATCCACCGCCATCCCGAGCGTCAGTACGATACCGGCTATGCCTGGCAGCGTGAGCGTGGCGCCTAGCATCGACATCACCGCGACCAGCAGCGTCAAGTTGAGTGCCAGCGCCACGTTGGCAAACACGCCAAATACTTTGTAACGCACCAGCATGAACAGCACGACCAACAGTAAGCCGATCTGAACCGAGAGCAGGCCGCGTTCGATGTTTTCTGCGCCCAGGCTGGGGCCGATGGTGCGCTCTTGCACGAAGTAGATCGGCGCGGCGAGCGAGCCGGAACGCAGCAGCAGAGCGAGTTCGGCGGCTTCGGTGGGGGAGTCGAGACCAGTGATGCGGAAGCTGTTGCCCAGCGCACTTTGAATGGTCGCCAAGCTGATCAGGCCACGCTCGGTGTAGGGCTCACGAACGATGGTCTCTTCGCCGGTTTCCGGGTCGACTTCGATGCGGTCTTCGCTTTTATGCTCGATGAACAGCACCGCCATGTTGCGCCCGATGTTGGTGCGCGTGGCGCGGTTCATCAGCGTACCGCCGGTGCCGTCCAGGTTGATGTTGACCTGAGGGCGGCCGTTCTCGTCGAAGCTATTACTGGCGCTGGAAACGCTGTCACCGGTGATGATCACATCGCGCATCAGCTCTGCCGAACGAGAGGGATCGTTGCGAAACTCGAAGCGTTCGGTTTCGGCATCCGGTGTATCGTTGCGCGCCTCGAGACGAAATTCGAGGTTGGCCGTCGCACCGACGATCCGCTTGGCGGCCACGGTGTCCTGCACGCCCGGCAGTTCGACCACGATTTGGCTCGGGCCTTGGCGCTGCACCATGGGTTCGGCGACGCCCAGCTCGTTCACCCGGTTACGCAGCGTGGTCAAGTTCTGGTTGATCGCATAGTCCTGGATTTCGTTGACCGTCATGTCGCTTAGCGTCATGACCAGGCTCGAAGCGCGGCCATCCCCTTCGTTGGTGTACTCGAAGTTGGGGAAGTCGCGGCTGATCAAACGGCGGGCGGCGTCGCGGTCTTCGCTGCTGGCGAAGTCGATCGACAGCGAGCGGTCGTCAATGGTGGTGTTGCGGTAGCGAATACGCTCGCTGCGCAGTAACTCACGCATGGCGCTGGCGTTCACTTCGAGGCGTTGGGTCAGCGCCGCCTCCATATCCACTTCCAGCAGGAAGTGAACACCGCCGCGTAAATCGAGGCCCAGCGTCATGGGGGAGGCCGCAAACGCTTGCAGCCACTCAGGGGTGGCATCGGCCAAGTTGAGGGCAACGGTGGCGTTGGGGCCCAGCACGTCGGCGGCGATGTCACGGGCGTCGAGCTGGTCGTCATCGCTCTGTAAACGAATCAGCCACTGACCGTTGGTCTCTTCGACGGCTTTGACGGCGATATCGCTCTCGCTGAGCGCTTCTTCGACACGGGTAATCTGCCGTTCATCCAGGGCGTTGCCTTGTGCATCGCTCACCTGAATGGCGGGATCTGCGGGGAATAGATTGGGAAGCGAGTAGATAAGGCCAACCACCAGGACGACCAGTATCAGCAGATACTTCCACAGGGGGTAACGGTTGAGCATGCAAGCCCTGCCTTCAATTACAAACGGAATCGCTGTGCACAGACAGGCTGCGCACAGCAACGTTCACCATCGACGCTACCATGTCACCCCTGCCGGGGTGGCTGGCACTGGGTCGGCAGGGGGGAGTGCAAGCGTTAGATGGACTTAATGGTGCCTTTAGGCAGTACGGCGGCCACGGCGTTTTTCTGCACGTTGACTTCGGTACCTTCAGAGACTTCCAGGGTCAGGAACTCGTCGCTGACTTTGGTCACGCGGCCAACCAAACCGCCGCCAATCACGACTTCATCGCCCTTGGCAAGGCCCGATACCAACTGCTTGTGCTGCTTGGCACGTTTGGCTTGCGGACGCCACAGCAGGAAGTAAAAGATCAGCACGAAGCCGACCAGCATGACGATTTGCGCGATGCCACCGCCAGCGGCGGCTTCTTGGGCATGGGCTGGTGAGATGAAGAAATCCAGCATTGCAGGGAACTCCTGGGTTAGAACACTCAATGGGTGAGTGGGTCATGCCACCCGCAACGGCGGGCGGCCATAAAAGGATTAGGACTCAGCGCCCGCAAGGGGTGGCACCGGGAGGCCGCGCCTTGCATAGAAGCTTTCCACAAAGGTCGTCAATGTACCCGCTTCGATTGCCGCGCGCAAATCAGCCATCACCCGCTGGTAGTAGCGTAAGTTATGGATCGTATTGAGCATGGAACCGAGCATTTCATTGCAGCGATCCAGGTGATGCAGATAGCCACGGGAGAAGTTCTGACAGGTGTGGCAATCGCACTCTTCATCCAGCGGACGGGTATCGAAACGGTGCTTGGCGTTGCGGATCTTGACGGTGCCTTCGGAGGTGAACAGGTGGCCGTTACGCGCGTTACGCGTGGGCATCACACAGTCGAACATATCCACCCCGCGACGTACGCCTTCGACGAGGTCTTCTGGCTTGCCCACGCCCATCAAGTAACGGGGCGTGTCGTCGGGCATCCAAGTGGGCAGGTAGTCGAGGACCTTGATCATCTCCTCTTTGGGCTCGCCCACCGAGAGGCCGCCAATGGCCAAGCCATCGAAGCCGATCTCCAACAGCCCCTTGAGCGAGCGCTCACGCAGCTCTGGGTGCATGCCGCCCTGGATGATGCCGAACAGGGCAGAGGGCGAGACGCCGTGGGCATCCCGGGAGCGTTTGGCCCACCGCAGCGATAGTTCCATGGATTTTTCGGCCTCTTCGAACGTGGCCGGATAGGGCGTGCACTCGTCGAAGATCATGACGACATCAGAGCCCAGCGAGCGCTGCACCGCCATGGACTCTTCCGGACCCATGAACACTTTGCTGCCGTCCACCGGCGAGCGGAAATGTACGCCCTGCTCGGTGATCTTGCGCATCTCGCCCAGCGAGAACACCTGGAAGCCGCCGGAGTCGGTCAGGATCGGCTTATCCCACTGGGCGAAGTCGTGCAGGTCGCCGTGAGCTTCGATCACGTCGGTGCCGGGGCGTAGCCAGAGATGAAAGGTATTGCCCAGGATGATCTCTGCGCCGATCTCTTTGACCGACTCGGGCGTCATGCCCTTGACCGTGCCGTAGGTGCCGACCGGCATGAACGCAGGGGTTTCCACCGTGCCACGGGGGAAGTGCAAACGGCCACGACGCGCGCGGCCATCCTCGGCTAAGCGCTCGAAGCGCATGAAGCATTCGTTTCGCATCACAATAACTCGTTGTTCAATCGGTAAGCGCGTCGGTTAGCGGGTCAGCAGCATGGCATCGCCGTAGCTGAAGAAGGCGTAGCGCTCTTCAACTGCCGTGCGGTAGGCCTGCATGATGTGCTCATAGCCCGCGAACGCCGATACCAGCATCAATAGGGTGGATTCGGGTAGATGGAAATTGGTAATCAGAGCATCCACGCAGCGCCACTCGTAGCCGGGGTAAATGAAGATGTCGGTATCGCCACTGAACGGCGCTATCTGGCCATCGCTACTTTTCATGCAAGCGCTCTCCAGGCAGCGAACGCTCGTCGTTCCCACGGCGATCACGCGTTTACCGGCGGCTTGCGTCTCGCGAATCTGTTGGCAGGTGGCCTCGGTGACCTCGATCCATTCGCTGTGCATATGGTGTTCGAGAATGTTATCCACCCGCACCGGCTGGAAGGTGCCCGCGCCAACGTGCAGCGTCACGAAAGCGCTGCCGATGCCTTTTTCGGCCAGGGCATCCAGCAGCGGCTGGTCGAAGTGCAGCCCAGCGGTCGGTGCTGCGACGGCCCCGTCTCGGCGAGCGTAGACGGTTTGGTAGCGCTCCCGGTCGCTTAGCTCGTCTTCCCGGGTAATGTAGGGGGGCAGCGGCATATGGCCGTGCTTTTCCAGCAGCGCGATCATCGGCGTGTCGCCTAAAAAGCGCAGCTCGAATAGGGCGTCGCGGCGGCCTTCGACCACGGCGTGGATGTCGCCTTCGAAAATCAGCTCAGTGCCCGGCTTGGGCGACTTGCTAGAACGAAGGTGAGCCAGCCCCCGGTGGCTATCTAGAGGGCGCTCCAGCAGCATTTCCACCTTACCCCCGCTGGCCTTGTGGCCGTGCAGGCGGGCGGGAATCACTCGGGTGTCGTTGAAGACCAACAGATCGCCGGGTTCCAGCAGGTCCAACAAATCGGGAAAACGGCGGTGGTCCAGCGCACCGTTTTGGCCATCCACACACAGTAATCGGCAATCGCTGCGCCGTTCGGACGGATAGCGGGCAATCAACTCATCGGGTAGCTCGAAATGGAAATCCGCGCGCTGCATGTGAAAAAAGCTCTTTCAGTGGTCGAACAGGCCGCCTAGGATAGCGCTTTAGGTCGATAAAGTCAGCGATGTGATTGACTTGACGAGCGATCTGCGTATAATCCGCCTCCATTGCCGGTGTGGCGGAATTGGTAGACGCAGCGGATTCAAAATCCGCCGCCTTTACGGGTGTGCCAGTTCGAGTCTGGCCACCGGCACCAACATCAAAGGCCTAGCGTTTATCGCTAGGCCTTTTTTTGTGCCTACCTCTCAAGCCGTGCTGATGTTTTTGCCCGCGATGCTCTCCCCTAATCCCGGGAAGAACGGGATTACCCCGCCTTTTTGCAGGTTTATTTCCTGCTTTTTTATGAAATACTCGGATCAATTTTTTTTATGGCTGCTCGTCATCCACGACGGATGAGAGCGCTAAGGCGGTCAACGCCAGACTTTCATAAAAACGTTTGGCGCAACGCGCTTGCGAATCTTTAGTGGAGATGTGCTCAATGGCGAAGTCATCAGCCGATATGCTTAAGTCAACGCGGCCCGGAGTTATGAGTGGCCATCTGCTCAATGGTGTCAGGGTCAGCCATCAAGAAGCCCAAAGCGACTGGGACTCACTGGCCAATACGCGTGACGACGTGGTGCGTATCGACGTTCCGGCCGATCCTCAAGAGCGCATGGCCTTCGTTCGTCGCTGGATGGCCAACAACCAAAAAGCATTGAAGCAAGGGGGGATGGCCGCGACGTTGGTGCTGCCGTTACTCGCACAGCAGGCGCTGGCCGACCCAATGGTCGCCGTCAATGATCTACAAGGGGTGGCGGAAGTGATTCGCCAACCTAACGGTAGTCTAACGCTCATCATGAACAGCGGTCAGCGTATCGACATGGCCGCCGCGGATGTGGCGCTGGAAAACGGCCGTGTCGTCGTCGATATCGATTCGCTGATGGAGCTACTGGGAAATGATAGCGGTCTTCTCGTCCCGCTTAGCCAGCTTCCTGACGTACAAACCTGGGAGCTGTTGCCCGACGGCAATGTCTTGATCACCCGTCCCGACGGCACGCAAATGGTCATCGAGCGCGGCGCGCTGGTCCAGCAGGGCGATCTATTTCTCATCAGCCCTAGCAATGCCCTTCAACAAGGCATTGCCAGCGGCGAAGATTTCGGCAACTTATTATTCGTGCCGAGCGCGTCTTTCGCCAATCAGCCGTCGAGCACCAGCAGTTTCCCGAGTACCGCAAGCAGTAGTAGCGAGCCAGTCAGCTCGTTTGGTGATATTCCCCCCTGGCTGTATGTCGGCGGCGGCGCCATTGCGGTAGGGGCTGCCGCTGCGGGCGGTGGAGGCGGCGGTGGCGGTAGTGATGGTGGTCCTGCCACCATCAGCGGCTATGTGATCGATGGGTATATTTCCGGGGCCACCGTGACGCGTGCCGTCAACTCGAATCAAGTCACCACGAATGACGATGGCTTCTTTAGTGGTTTGCAGGGCAGCGGTATCTTGACTGCCACTGGTGGTGTGGATATCTCCACAGGGTTGCCGTTTACCGGCGTATTACGGGCACCGGAAGATGCGACGGTGATTACCCCGTTGACCACCCTGATGGTGCAGCTCTCGCAACAGTTCGGCTTGAACGATGCTGATGCCCAAACGGCGATCAAAACGGCGCTTGGCCTCGACCAGCGAATCGATCTGATGACGACAGATCCGTTGGCAGAGGCATCGCCTAATCTGGATCTGCTCATTGCGGGTGTCAAAGTGGCAAGCCTGCTGGCCATGGCGGCCACGGCAGGGATTAGCAGTGCCGATGCGCTCTCGCGGCTGGGAACTGCCTTCAATCAAGCGAGCGACGCTGGCCGGGAGTTGACCAATCAGGAAATGGCCGATGCGTTGGGCCTTCCTTCCATTGCTGGCCAAGTAAAGCAGGCACTGGACGCCATCGATAACGCCAGTGACGGCCTTAATATTGATGCCTACCGAGACGGCAACAATAACCCGCTTCGGGACGCGCAAAGAAATGCTCAAGACCCGAATAGCGACCTTTCCGACACGATCGGTACCCGTGCCGAGGTACCTTATCTAACGCTACAACAAGCAGTGGCGCTGGCGGCCAATGACGAACTGCCGGCGAACTACTTGATCAACCCCAATCAGCCGTTTGCGGCAGGTACGTTGGGGTTGACGGCTGCAGGCAACCAGCTGGCGTTGGTCGAAACCGTGCTGGCGGGCGACTTCGATGTGGCGACTGCCCCCATTGCATTAGGCGATATTTATACGTGGTCGATTCGCGCGGATGCCGAAGATGTGTTGGTGAGCGGTGGTCTAGGTCGCCCTGAGGTCGTTGGGGCGCAAAGCGTGACGCTCACCAACACCACCATCCGTCCGGATCAGTTCGCTGATCTCAATACCTTGGATAATTTCGATCTGGGCAGCACGGTCGTGCCGTACACGTTGGAACAAGCGTTGGCGACCGACGTAATGCCTGCTAACTACACGCTCAACCCAAGTAGGCCTTTCTCCGCGGGTGACTTAACCGTGCGCGAGGCTGCTGAGTTGATCGATAGCACGCGTGTGCTACTGGATCTCGCCCAAAACACTGACAGCGACAATCTCACCCGTGATCTGCTCCTAGAGTGGAATATCGTCGATAGCCTTGCCACGATTTTAGGAACGCCCTCCGCACGCCCACAAATTGCCGAAGCCAATAGCATCAGCGTGACGGAAGCGATCATTACCCCTGCGCAGTTCGTACAGCTCAATGCGTTGCCTAACTTCGTGCTCGGCGAGACCGAGGTCGATTACACGCTGGCCGAAGCGCTGGCTGCCGATCCTCTCGCCAGCAACTACATCATCGATCTACAAGAAGTACTCAGTGCAGGCACGGTGACCGTCGCCCAGGCGGAAACTGCGTTTGCCGATGTTAGCCGGGTGTTGGAAGGCGCGAATAATCAGCCGCCGCTCACGCTGTTCGAGTGGGTCATTCGCGATACAGCAGACGCTATCATCGCCGACCTGGATCAAGGGCACGTGACCGAGGCGAACCAAGTCTCGGCCAGCAACCGAGTGATCTCGTCGGCTCAATTCGACCAGCTCAACACGCTGGACAACTTTGAGCTGGGTACGACCATCGTTCGCTATACGCTGGAAAACGCCGTCAATGCAGATGCGCTAGCCGCCAATTACGACATCGACACCACCGTGCCCTTTGAAGCTGGTGAGGTCAGCGTCGACGCCGCCGCCACAACGCTGGCAGCGGTAGAACGAATCCTCGATGGCGCCCTTAACACTCAAACACCCAACGCCGATGCGCTGTTCAACTGGACGGTCGTCGACAGTGCCTCCGCCATTCTCGCGGCGGGTAACGTTCCTCATCTCACTCGAGCAGATGCAGTCAACGTTAGTGACGACATCATTACGATTGCGCAGTTCGAAGCGCTAAGCACAGCGGATTTCAACTACATTCGCCTCGGTGAGCTAGTGGAATACACGTTGGCTAACGCCATCTCTGTCATCGATGCTGGCAATGGCCCCCTGGTTGCCGACTATGTGATCGACCTGGAAACATCGTTCAACGACGTTTGGACAGTCGCCCAGGGAGCGAGCTATTTCGCCATTATCGCGGGTGCAGAGAACCGGACTGCGCTACTCGGCAGCGATGCAGTGGTGTGGCAGGTCGAAGACAGCATTGGCAACCTGCTCGACGGAATCAGTAACGTCAACGCGGGTGATACTGCGTTTGGCGACGATGCTGTGGTGAACGCCCAAACGGTGCGTGTGACAGGTACCACCATCACTCAAGCTCAGTATGAAGAGCTGCTGGCTGCTGTGGGGGACGCGCTGAGTTTGGAAGCGGGAGAAAATGCCGCGCGCACCACTGTCACTTATGCTGACTTAGCAGCAGCGGTTTCAGCTCAAGCCAACGGTGTGCTGGCGCCCAGTGATTTTTACTCCATTACTGCCAATACTACTTACACAAATACCAATGGGGCGTTGAGTGTCGCGAATGCTTTAACGGAAATTGAAACCGTCAAGAGTATTCTTGCAGGCGCACGTAATACGCTAAATTTCGAGACCGTTTACGAGTGGAGCATCACCGACTCCGCCAGCAATATCCTCGGGGTCATCACTAACGGCGTACCCGACGAAGTGCTGGCAGGCGCAGATAGCATCCTCGCCGCCAATGGCGGGCCGAATGGCAATATTCTGGCTGCCGAGTACGATGCCTTGGTCAATGGCCTGGGTGAGGGCGGCTTTGATTATAACGAAGTCTCTTACACGCTGGCCTACGTGTTTGATGAGGAAGCTGAAACGTTCGCTGCTCCAGGCGATTTAGCTGACCGTTTCTTCTTTACTCTCGATAAATTCGACATTGACGAAGCCGTTGGGGAAGGCAACATCAATGTGGCCGATGCAGCAGGGTACTACAACGCCGTATTAGCACTGGTGAATGCAAGCACCGACACTTTGTCAGTGACAGACATCTACGAGTGGAGCGTTTTAGATAGTGCTGCCGCCATTGTCACGGCCTATACAAATAACGGTAATCAACATCCTCCTCATATACGCGACGCGACGCTGGTCGAAATAAACGACACGGCGGTTATTACGTTTGATCAATACGGCATTCTGGAGCAAATTCCTGGGTTTGAAATTCAGTCGTATACACTCGAAGATGCGGTGGGTATTTATCTAGAGGATAATAGTGGACTGGCGACGAATTATATTATTGATACTGAGCAGCCCTACCAAGCTCAAAATCTCTCGGTCGCAGATGCTTTAACCTATAGAAATGCCGTCGATGTTCTGCTTGGTGGTACGGACAGTGCTGCCCGTAATACACAGGTAGATGGTACAACTCTAGATGGGCTTTACAGCTGGACTATTGAAGACAGTGCAGAGAATATTCTTGCTCAAAAAAGTGGTACTGAATTTCCACCCATCATCAGTGAAGCTTTAAACATCACTTTAACGGATGCCTCGATCGTGTTCGAGGATGAGTACTTGAATGGTTTGGAGGGATTGCTAACTCCTTCTGACTTGGTCAATGTGCGAGTAGATTTTTATTACGATGAAGATATTGATATCACCTTTATTGAAAATGAAGAATTTGAAAACAATTATGGTGTGTTAGCGAATGCTAATGGCCCGCTAGAGTATGTGGGAGTTTCTTCCGCCACTGCTGAAGCTGAATATCAGCGTGTGTTTGATGTTGTAGATGGCGCGTCTAATGTGCCACCAGTGAATATTGAGTCTTTGGTAGTTTGGACCATCGAAGACTCTGTGGAAAATATTGACGTCGATGCTCCATGGGTTGAATTGGCGCAAGCAATCCAATTGACTGAAACAGAATTGACAGCAAGTCAGTTCCTGAAATTCGTAACCGTGGCAGATAATGAGGTGTCTGTTCTGAATACACTTCAGACCAGCACTCTCACAAACGTGAGCTTTACGCCTCAAGAGGCTTACGATAATAGAATTGCGTTTTTAGACATTGCTAGCAGCAATCCTGGCTATTCTCTAAGTATATTGAGTGCGCCGGTGGTGGCTTTTGCGACTCCTTTCAATGTTGCTGATGCCAACACACTTGATGCAACGCTCGATGACCTTATCAACGCTGCAGGTACAGCACCGTCAAAGCTAGATGCTTACTCATGGCGTGTCGAAGACTCTGCAACCAACCTGCTGGATGATGTATCAGGAGAGGTGATTGTCCGTGATGATGCAGGCATCCAAAATGCGTCCGAAGTGCGAGTGACGGATAGCGAAATTTCTATTTCGCAATACGAAGCGCTGGTGCAGCTAGATACCTTTGTGGACGCTGGCTTCGTTGTCGGTTACAGCTTGGAGGAAGCTCTCGATAGGCTGCCATCAGAGTTTGGCTTAGCAGAAAACTATACCTTGATCGATGCTACCCCTTTCGATATTGGTGAGCTTAATGCCTACGATGCTCAGCGCATTTATCAGCTCGTAGAGCGTTTGATCGATGGGGCGCAAAATGGCGCTGACGTATCTGTTGATAGCTTAATGGACTGGGTAGTTAAAGATACCCTGGCTGGTTATGAGGATATTGGGATTACGACGAATAATGACTACCTGCGTGAAGCCGATGGGGTGATCATTACTGGAAGTGGTGTAAATGGTGAGATAGAAAACGGAGAGGGCCAAGCTAACAGGCAGGCTTTCTCGGGCACCGATATTGCCTATACAGAGGAAGCAGGCTTTCCAGCATCACCCTACAGCCTCACTTACACCCTGAATGGTAGCGAAACATTGGGTGACCCCATTATCGACTTCAGCACTGGCGCGGGTGGTGATCAGCTCATCGTCGAATTAATGAACGATGAGTTCAACTCGCTCCGTGGTGATGGCTCAGGCTTTGCTAATTACGATACAGCTCAAGCGCTAGGGGCTAATGAAGCCTTCGTTGTCTTCAGTGCCGAAGAATTTGTGAATGACGGGGCAAGCTGGTTAGCTAATCTGGGGCTTGGCACTGGAAACGTTGTTTATCTATTAGCTGGCAATGGCGATACGGTCGACATCAATGATGATGCCCTGCTATTCCGGGTAGAGGAGTCGGATACAAGTTTCGACACTCAGTTGATAGCCAACTTCGAAAATATAGATCTCAATAATTTCGAAGAAGTGAACACCAACTACTCCATTATTACCTAACGCATAACCAAGCAACCCCCAGGCAGCCTTTCGGCAGCCTGGGGGTTTTAATTTGCTTCCCACGTGATTCCCTCAACCCACCATCACCCAGCCCCCCTATCTATTGTTGAATGCCGCCAAGCGTCGTATAAAGGCGGTGCTTTATGGCATATCAACGCAATAACATACCCCTCTTCGCTGGAGATAACCCCATGAGCGTGACCTATCACGAAAGCAATGCGCGTATGAGCCAAGTGGCCATTCATAACGGTACCGTCTACCTTGCGGGCCAAGTGCCGGCGGATGCCACGGTGGGCATGCGTGGGCAAACCGAGCAGGTGTTGGCGCGTATCGATGAGCTGCTGGCGCAGGCGGGCACCTCGAAAGAGCACTTGATCTCTGCCCAGGTGTGGGTCACCGACATGGCCGAGTTCGCAGAAATGAACGAAGCGTGGGAAGCCTGGGTAGTGCCGGGTCGCCCGCCGGTGCGCGCCGCGTTGGAAGCCAAGCTGGCCAAGCCCGAGTGGAAAGTGGAGATCATGGTCATCGCGGCACTGCCCGACGCCTGATCGGTTATCTCAAGGCAGTAGCGAGGGGGCGTTAACCAAGCGTTAACGCCCCCTCGCTTTTTATTCCGCGATCGTTTTATAGTGGAGTCTTCTTCTCACACTTCCCGAACGGTACGGTCATGTCCCAGTTCGAGCTGCATAGCCGCAACCTAGCGCAAGAACAGGTGGCACACACTCACGACTTTCACCAGTTGATACTGGCGACGTGTGGCGTGACTGAACTCTCCATGGAAGGCCAGGGTGAGCGGGTGACCGCTCGCCGAGGCTGTTTGATCCCCTCATCGCGCCATCACGAGTACCAAGGCGATGGCAGCAATCGAACGCTGGTGCTGGATATTCCCGTACAGCACTTGGCCACGCTGGAAAAAGGCAGTGAGATCGAGCGCTTATTCGATAAGCCGCGCTTCTTTACCGTACCCCCCGCCCTGAATCAACTGACTCATGCGCTGGCGCATCAGCTGGATCAGTGCCCGGCGCTGCAAAACGAAATTGCCGTTCTGCTGCTGCGGGCCCTCTATATGTACCTGCAGGATGCGCCAAAACAGACGGCTGACCAGCTTGGGGTGCGCTGTATCAGCGAACGGCTCGACTTAGAGCGCCTGGATGCCTGGCTAGACCAACATCTGGCAGATGACATACGTGTCGAGCAGTTAGCGGCGCTGTGTGCATTGAGCCCTGGGCACTTCCATAGCTGTTTTCGAGAGCTCACCGGGATAACGCCGCTGGCCTATGTGCAGCGCAGGCGGCTAGAGCATGCGCGCACGCTGGTACGACATAGCGCACTGAGCCTTGGTCACATTGCCATGCTGGTGGGTTTTCGCGATCAGGGCAGTTTTTCCCGCGCCTATCGGCGTTACTTCGAGATCTCCCCCTCATCTGACCGCTAATGGCTGACGTCCCTGTCTGCCTGACTTGCGGGCAAATTTACCCGAGTTTCGGGCAAGCACACGCCAAGGCATCGTCGTAGTCTCAAGAGGAACCCCACCTTCCTTGGAGAGATCCCATGGGCGTGACCTATCAAGACAGCAACCTCCGCATGAGCCAAGTCGCCGTGCATAACGGCACGGTCTATCTCGCAGGCCAAGTACCCTCGGATGCCACCGCCGATATGCGCGGACAAACGGAGCAGGTGTTAGCACGTATCGACCAACTGCTGGCCCAGGCAGGCACCTCTAAAGAGCAGTTGATCTCGGCGCAAATCTGGGTCACCAGCATGGCGGAATTCGACCAAATGAACCAAGCCTGGGATGCCTGGGTCGTGCCTGGTCGCCCACCGGTGCGTGCTGCGGTAGAAGCCAAATTGGCCAAGCCCGAGTGGAAGGTGGAAATCATGGTCATCGCTGCGCTGCCGGAGGCTTGATATGCAGGTCGTTTCGGCAGCGGAAGTCGCACAGCATCTCACTTGGCAGGGCGTCATCGACCGTTTGCGGCATACCTTTGTGAACGGAGTGGAGTCACCACCGCGCCACCATCACGCCATGCACCGGCCCGACGGCGAAGCCACCATGCTGCTGATGCCCGCCTGGGAAGCTGCTGGCTATATCGGTGTGAAGATGGTCAACGTGTTTCCGCAAAACGCCGAGCACGGTGTTCCGGCTATTTCGGGGCTTTACTTGCTCAGCGAAGGCAAACACGGCCAGCCGTTGGCGTGTATCGATGGCAGCGAACTAACCCGCCGCCGTACCGCCGCTGCTTCGGCGCTGGCGGCTCAAGCATTGGCCAATGAAGATGCCGACACCCTGCTAGTGGTGGGTACCGGCAAACTGGCCCCGATGGTGATCGAAGCCCACGCCAGCGTGCGCCCCATCAAACGGGTGCTGATATGGGGCCGTAACCCCAATAAAGCCGCCGCGATTGCCGAGGAGTATGCAGACCGCTTTGCTACTCAGGTGGTAGACGCGTTACCCGACGCTGTCGCTGAGGCCGACATCATCAGCTGTGTGACGCTCTCCACCCAACCGATCATCAAAGGCGAATGGCTCACGCCGGGTACGCACGTGGATTTAATCGGCGCGTTTCGCCCACAAATGCGCGAAACCGATGCCGCGTGTTTAGGCCGCGCGCAGGTGTTCGTAGACACCTACGCAGGCGCAAAAGGCGAAGCGGGGGATATTCTGCAGGCCATCGAGGAGGGCGCTTTTCAGTTTGACGCCATTCAAGCGGAGCTGGCCGAGGTGCTGTCCGGGGCCAAACCAGGGCGCTCGGGTAAGGAGGCCATCACGCTGTTTAAATCGGTAGGCGCCTCTCTTGAGGATCTCGCCGCCGCCATCGAACTATGGGAGTCACTGCCCAAGCATCATTCATAAAATCACGCTGCAGGCCTGGCCAGACAACAACAATAAAGGCCGCTATGCCACAGCACTGCAACGCCAGTCATAACGAAGACCATCAATAACCAAAACGAGGTGTGTTATGAACGCTAAGCGCTCTTTACTCTTCACTGCCCTAGCAGCCCTCCCGCTGGCCATTGCCAGCAACACGGCCCAGGCCCAATCTTATGAAATGGTGATTGCGACCCAACTTCCGGAGGATATGAGCAACAACGAAATCTATCCGGCGCTGGTGCATTTTAAGAATCTCGTCGAAGCCCGCACCGATGGCGATCTCGAAGTGACGATCTTCGGCGGCGGCCAACTCGGCTCTGAAGTAGAAAATGGCTCGGAAGTGCAGGGTGGCCGTACGTTACAGTCCACCATCATGTCTGCCGGGGCCATGTCGTCGTTCTATGGCGACTACCAAGCGGTGACCGCGCCGTTCCTCTTTACCAGCTGGCGGCAGGCGTGGACGTTCTTCGATAGCGAGTGGTTTGCCGACTTTATGTCGGGCACCGTGGAGGCCGCAAACATGCGCTATCTAGGTACCTTCGATGACGGCGGCGGCTTCGTGGCTTTCACCAACAACGTCCGCTTGATCGAGACCCTGGAAGACCTAGAAGGGCTCAATATTCGTACTGAAGAGAACCCGGCCCACGTTGCCATCATGCGCTCGCTAGGCGCCTCCGCGACGCCACTGCCCTGGGGCGAGCTGATCACCGCACTGGAAACCGGATTAGCCGATGGCCAGTTCAACGCGCCGGTGCTCAATACCACGTTCAACTTCGATGCGGTGACCGACTACACCACGCTCACCGGGCATGTGTATAACAGCGCGCCCTGGATGGTGAGCGAGTCCTGGTACCAATCGCTGCCGGAATCCCATCAGCAGGCGGTAATTAGCTCGGCACGGGAGGCTATTCAGCTCAGCCACGGCATGTCGGGCGCCCTTGCCACCGCCAGTTGGGTCGAGTCATGCGAGCGTTTCGAGGCCTGCTATCTGATGCCCGATGCCGAACGTGAGCGCATGGCCGAGATTGCCCGCCCCGCCTGGCAGGAGTGGATCGTCAATGACTTCGGAATGGACGAAGCGCGTGTGCAGGGCCTGCTGGATGAGGTCGAACGCGTGGGCCAGCAGCTAGCGGAAGATGATCTGCGAATTTACGGACAATAACGGTAATCAACGCTGGGGCCTTACGCCCCAGCGTGAGGAATGGCCATGGGCGTTTTGACTCCTTTACGTCGCGTGAGCGATCTGGTCAATCAGGTCGCTATCGTGGTGTGTGTAGGCTGTATTTTGGCGATGCTGGGCATCTCTTTTACCGCATTTTTATACAAACTGATCACGGGCAGCACGCTGAGCTGGACCTACTCGCTTGCGCGGCTGTTCCTACCTTGGATTGGTTTTCTTTCGATGACGATTTCACTGCGCTATGGCGAGCACGTCGCCATGACACTGCTGGTACGCAGCCTGCCAAAAGTGATGGTGCAGGTGGCCGCCGGGCTCTGCCTAGCGGTGATCGGCCTATTTGCACTCTTGCTCACCTGGTACGGCTGGGACTACTTCACTAGCGCCACCCAGGTGTACATGGTCTCTGACCAAATCCGCATTCCTAGCAAGGTCACTGCCATCGTGGTGCCGATAAGCGGCGTGATGATGCTGCTGCACTTGGTGCATGGGTTTGCACTGCTGGAACACTTTATGGACGAGCAGGACGTGATTGGCGAGCTTATCGACACCGCTGATAGGGAGCACCGCTCATGACACCTGCGATCATTGCGTTCGTCGTCCTGCTACTGATTGGCGCGCCGGTAGCCGTCGTGATGGCGATGTCCGGGTTGGCGGGCGGTTTTGCCATTGGCGGCGAACGGATGCTCGGCATCATCGCCGACCGTATGTTCTCCGGCGTTTCCGGCTTTCTGCTGATCGCCGTACCCTACTTCATTTTCACTGCTGAGCTAATGAACCAGGGCGGGCTAACCCACAAGCTGATTGCCTTCAACAATGCGCTGTTTGGCCGAGTACGGGGCTCGCTTTCTCACGTGAACATTTCGGTCTCGGTATTCTTTGCGGGCCTCACGGGGGCAGCGGTGACCGATACGGTGGCCATCGGCAAAATCATGATTCCCGAAATGAAAAAGCAGGGGTACGACGCGGAGTATGCGGCGGCAGTGACTGCATGCTCGTCGATCATCGGGCCGATCATTCCCCCCAGCGTGGTGATGGTGGTCTACGCTACGTTGCTGCGGGATATTTCGGTCATCGACTTGTTTGCCGGTGGCATCATCCCTGGCTTGCTAATGGCCTTGGCATTGTTGGGCGTCAGCTTCTTTTTAGCCTGGAAGCGCAACTACCCGAAGCAGGCACCCACGCCGTTTAAGATGGCGATCATGTCGTTCGTGCTGGCACTACCCGCGCTGGTGGTACCGCTGATCATTCTGGGCGGCATTCTCTCAGGCCTCACGACCATTACCGAAGCGTCGGGGTTTGCGGCGGTGTACGCCATCGTGATCGGCGTGGTGTTCTACCGGAACCTGACGTGGCGAAAAATCTGGGAGGCGCTCGTCACCACCGTGCGCTTTTCTGGGGTGGTGTTTTTCCTGCTGGCCACTTCGGCGGTGCTGGGCTGGTTCGTGACCCGCTCCGGTATCGCTCGGGATGCGGCCAGAATCATCACCACCTTTAGCGATGCGGCCTTCGTGCAGCTGATGCTGGTCTGCCTGCTGCTTCTGGTGGTGGGAACGGTAATGGACGTACTGCCCGCGCTGGTGGTCATTGCGCCAGTGCTAGTGCCCGCGATGATTCAGCTTGGCTTTGATCCGCTCCACTTCGCTATCCTGATGATCGTGGTGCTCAATATCTCTAACGTTACACCGCCGGTGGGAATGACGCTAATGACGGCCGCGCGAATAGCCGAGGTGCCCTACGAACGGGCCATCGTGGCATCGCTGCCGTTTTACGTCTCGTTCTTGGTGGTGATCGTGCTGCTGGCGGCCTTCCCGGCGCTCTCCACCTGGATACCGTCACTGCTGTGACTAGCTAAGGACTGCGACTCATGAAGTGTTTTTACCACCCTGACCAAGCGATGCATGCGCCGCCTACCTTCCTGCTACGTGGCCAGCCCGCCGCCTCTCCAGAGGGCCCGGTGCGTGCCGAGCTGCTAACGCAGGGGTTAGAGAAGGCTGGCTTAGTGCTCACTGCGCCAGTGGAGTCAGACTCTCCCACGCTGCGTAAACGCCTGGAGCAGATTCATACGCCGCGCTATTTGACGTTTCTCGAAACGATCTACGCCCGCTGGCAGGCGCTGCCCAATGCCGCCGAGTTCGTGGCACCCAACATTCACCCCTGCGGCGGCGGCTTCCACTACCCCCGCCATCCCATTGGGCAAGCGGGCTGGCACCTGCACGATATGGCTTGCCCGCTTAGCGCGACCAGTTTTCAAGGCGCACTGGCCTCCGCCGCCACTGCCCAGGCAGCCGCTGAAGCCGTGCTGGCGGGGGAGGAAGTTGCCTATGCGCTATGCCGCCCGCCGGGCCATCACGCCGGGCCGGAGCGGGCTGGCGGCTTTTGTTTGCTGAATAACTCGGCGCTGGCCGCCACCGTGCTGCGCGAACGTTTTGCCAAGGTGGCGATCATCGATGTGGACCTGCACCACGGTAACGGCACCCAGGATATTTTCTACGCCAGGGGCGACGTATGGACAGGCTCGCTGCACGCTGACCCGAGTGATTTTTATCCCTTTTTCTGGGGCGGCGCGGACGAAGAGGGTGGCGATGAAGGTGTAGGGGCCAACGTCAATCTCCCTCTGCCGGTGGGCAGCGATGGCGAGGTCTATTTGGATGCCCTGGCGATCCTGATCGACCACCTGCAGCGCTTTGAACCGGATGCCGTCGTGGTGGCACTCGGACTCGATGCCCATAAAGAGGACCCGCTCGCGGGCCTCAACGTGGAAACCGAGGCGTTCATCGAGGTGGGAAAACGCCTGCGAGCGCTCGCGCTACCCATGGTCATCGTGCAGGAGGGTGGCTACCCCACCGAGCATTTAAGCGCCAACCTGGCGGCCTTTATGCAGGGGTTTAACGTATGAGCAGCACCGGTTTCTATTGGCACGAGCGCTGCTTTTGGCACGACCAGGGCGCCATCGGCGTGTTCTCTTCGCCCGGCGAATTCCTGCAGCCCCAAGCCGCCTCGGAAAGTCCCGAGAGTAAGCGGCGGTTGAAAAATATTCTGGAAGTCAGCGGGCTGATCGACGAGCTGCACGTGGTCAAGCCCCCTGCTGCCACGCTGGCCGACCTGCGGCGTTTTCATACCCCGCGCTACCTGGGGGAACTGCAGGCAGGAGACAACGCCCAGGGTGGCAATGGCGGCGACTGCGCGCCTTACATGCCGGGCAGTTGGGCGGCGGCGACGCGCTCAGCAGGGTTGGCCATTGCCGCTGTGGAGGCCGTGGCGCTGGGCGAGGTGGCTAACGCCTATGCGCTGTGTCGCCCGCCGGGCCACCACGCCGAAGCCGACCAGGGTCGAGGGTTCTGCCTGTTGGGCAATATTCCCGTGGCGGTGATGCGTGCCCGCGCCCTGGGCCAAGCTAACCGGGTCGCGATACTCGATTGGGACGTTCACCACGGCAACGGCCAGCAGGCGGCTTTCTATCACGACCCCGATGTCTTCACCATTTCTATACATCAAGCGGCCAACTACCCGCTGGACACCGGTGGTTTCAATGAGCAGGGCGAAGGGGCCGGGTTAGGCGCCAACCTGAATCTGCCGCTGCCTCCTGGCTGTGGCCTAGGGGCCTACGCGTATGCCATGGAAACGCTGGTGCTGCCCGCGCTGGAAGCGTTCGCCCCCGACCTGATCGTGGTGGCCTGCGGCTATGATGCCTGCGCCAAAGACCCGCTCGGCAAAATGCTGCTCAACAGCCAAGCCTTCGCCACTATGACCGCCCAAGTTAAGGCTGTGGCAGAACGCTGCTGCAGCGGCAAGCTGGTGGTGGTGCATGAAGGCGGCTACTCCGAAGGCTATGTGCCGCTCTGCGGCCACGCGGTGATCCAAACCCTCGCAGGCAGCCACACGGCTGTATTCGACCCGCAAAACGACGAAATTGCCGCCTGGGGCTACCAAGCGCTGCAGCCGCATCAGCAGGCGCTCATCGATGGCTGGCAACAACAGTGGGAGCAAATAACCCGATGACACCGCTTTATGATCGTGACGGCTGGATTTGGCAAGATGGCCAGTGGCTGGCCTGGCGGGACGCCAAAGTGCATATATTCACCCATACGCTGCACTATGGCATGGGCTGTTTTGAAGGCGTGCGCGCCTACGCAGGGCCGCAAGGCCCGCAGCTGTTTCGGGTGGCGGAGCACACGCGAAGGCTAGTGGAAAGCGCCCACGCGCTGGATATTCCGCTGCCGTTTAGCGAAGCCGAACTGATCGATGCTCAGCGTGAGAGCCTGACCAAAAACGGGCTAAGCAGCGCCTATTTAAAGCCCACCGTGTTTCTAGGCGCCGAAGGCCTGGGGCTGCGTGCCCAGGGGCTGACCACCCATGTGATGATTGCCGCCTGGGGTCTAGGGCCCTACCTTTCCCCGCACGCAGCGTCCCACGGTCTGCGCGCCTTGACCTCTTCCTGGGCGCGCCATCACGTCAACATCAGCCTTTGCCGTGCTAAAACCAGCGGCCACTACGTGAATTCGATGCTGGCGCTCAACACGGCAGTCAAAGCGGGCTTTGATGAAACCATCATGCTCGACCCCGAAGGCTACGTGGCCGAGGCCTCGGCGGCGAACGTCTTTTTACTGCGTGATGGCGTGCTGCACACCCCGGAAGTGACCTCCTGCCTGCAGGGCATCACCCGGGATAGCGTCATTCAACTGGCCCGGGATGTGTTGGGCATCGAAGTCAAAGAACGGCGCATTACCCGCGATGAGCTTTACACCGCCGATGAGGCATTTTTGACCGGCACCGCCGCCGAAATTCTGCCGCTAAGAGAGCTGGATGGGCGCAGAATCGGCACTCGCGCCGGGGCGCCGCCCCTTAGCGAGCCGATGGCGGCGAATAGCGTGACGGCTCGGCTCCAGCATCTTTATCGCCAAGCAGTGCGCGGCGAGTTAGACGCCTACCGGCACTGGCTAACACCGGCATAACGGTGGCTGATCGCTTTTTAATCGCCCCGGCATCGCACCGGGGCAAACGGCGCTAGCCGTGCTGCTGAAGCGCTTTTTCCAGCGTGGCCAATCTGCCGGGCGCTAACGCGTCTTCGACCGCTGTAATCCGGATCACGTTGGCCAATTCCGGGTGGGCGAGGCGGGCTACCAGCACGCCCTCGGCCAACAGCTCCTGATGCACCGCCGCCGCCAACTCCGCGCTGGGTAGCCGAATGCCGACGAAGTTCGTCGCGCTGGGCAGCACGTCGGCCCCCAGGCCGATAAAGTGCAGCGCCAGCTGCTCGCGGCGGGCTTTCACCGCTTCGATGTGCTGGCGTACTTCGTCGGGGTGATCGAGCACGACTTCAGCCGCCGCCTGGGTGAACGACGACACTGCGTAGTGAATACGCACTTTCATCATCATCGCCAGCACGTTGGGCTCGGCAATCGCGTAGCCAATACGCATCCCGGCCAGGCCGTGCGCCTTGGAGAGCGTACGCAGGCGAATCACGCCCGGCAGCGCCTGGCCGAGAAACTCGCTGCCCGCGTCGTCACGAAAATCGCCGTAGGCCTCGTCCAGCAGCAGCCAGCACGCTTCCGGCAGTGCCTCGCGCAGCTTGAGAATCGCGCTATCGCTATGCAGGTGACCGCTGGGGTTATCGGGGTTCGCCAAATACACCAACCGCGCCTCTTCTTGATGGGCGGCGGCTGCCAGCGCTTCTAAATCCGGGGCGAGCACGCCGGGGGCTTCACGGTAGCTGGGCTCGATCAAGTGGCAGCCCTGGCCCTGGGCGAAGTAACCGAAGGTAGGGTAGGTGCCTGCGGTGCTCACCACCGCATCGCCCGCCGTGCAGGTAGTGCGCAGCGCCAGGGCGATCAGACTATCGGCACCGGCATCCACCAGCAGATGCTCCAGCGGAATGTTCTGCTGCGCGCTCAAGCGCTGGCGCACTCCCAAGGCCTCGGCATCGCCATAGCAGTACACGTGCTGTGCCACCGCGTCGCCAAAGTGCTCCCGCAGGGCGCGGTGCGGCATGTCTAACCCCTCGTTAGAGCCCAGCCGATGGGGAAGCTCCCGGCCAAGTTTCCGCTCCAATACTTTGATACCCGGGAAAGGGTTGTGGGGGCCTTCGCCGGTCAGGTGCGCGGGGTAGCGGGGCGTTGTATGCGAGGACATGGGCGAATCCTAAATATAAAAGTGGTTAGCTTAAAATCTTACCGCGATTCAGTAGTCGGTGTGGGTCAAGCGCGTGCTTCAGCGTCTGCATCAGTTCGATTTCCTCGGTAGAGCGGCAGGTGCTTAGCCAGGGACGTTTCTCCAGGCCGATACCGTGCTCGGCAGAGACCGAGCCGCCCAGTGCGGCCAGCGGTTGATAAACCATGGCCTCTACCTCGCGCCGAACCGGCAGCTCGGCACTGCCCGCGCTTACGGAAATATGCAGGTTGCCATCACCTAAATGGCCAAACACCACCAGTCGTGCGTCGGGCCAGCGCTTGGTCAACTGCGCTTCCAGCGCATCGGTATAGCGCTGCATCTCGGCAATCGGCAGGCTGACATCGAAGGTCAATACGGGGGCAAGGCCTTTGACCAGGCCTTCGATATCCTCGCGTATTGCCCATAGGCCGTCGCGCTGGGTGCTCGACTGCGCCAAGACAGCATCGACGATCAGCCCGCTCTCTAGCAAGCTTTCCAAGGCTTCACGAAACTGGGTAGCGTTACGCTCGGCATCGCTGCCTAGCGATTCGATGATCACATAGAAAGGGTGCTCAGGAGCAATCGGTGGAGCGTGGCGGCCAAGCGTTTCCGTCAGCAAGTGGTAGTGGTTCTGCCACATGACTTCGAAAGCACCCAAACTGCCGCCCAGCGCTTTCCCCATCTGGCTGAGCAGCCCCGTCAGTGCGTCGAAGGAGGGGCAGGCCACCATTGCGGTTTGTTCAAAAGGCGTCGGGGGCTGCAAGCGTAGCACGGCGCGGGTAACGATCCCTAGCGTGCCTTCGCTGCCGATGAAGAGCTGCTTTAAATCGAACCCGGCGTTGTTCTTCAGCATCCGGTTCATGGAGCTGACCACCCGGCCGTCGGCCATGACGGCCTCTAGCCCCAGCACCTGTTGGCGCATCATGCCGTAACGAATCACCCGCACGCCCCCGGCGTTGGTGGCGATATTGCCCCCGATGGTGCAACTGCCCCGCGCGCCCAAATCCAACGGGAACTGCAGGCCTACCTCTCTGGCGGCTTCCTGCACCCGCTGCAGCGGTGCCCCCGCCTGCACGGTCAGCGTCCCGCCCACGCGGTCTATCTCTTCGATGGCCGTCATGCGTTCGAGGGAAATCACCAGCTCGTCGGGGCATGCTTCGGCGCCGTGCACCAGCCCCGTCAAACCGCCGTGAGTCACGATTGGCTGCCTTGACTCATGGCAGGCGTGCATCACCGCCGAGAGCTGTTCTGTATCCGCCGGCCGAACGATAGCGCCTGCTTGGCAGGGGGCGCCGGTCATCCAATCCTCACGCCGACTGCTCACATCGTCGCCGGTCAATACATGAGGCGCGCCGACGATGGCACGCAGCGTTTTCAGGGGTATTTGCATGTGTGTTCCTTCGCCTATCGTGTCCATTTCGTCAATCACGCGGTGGCTGCCACGGGCGCTTCGCGGCCTGGAATGGCGTCGAGCAGGTCTTGGGTATACGCCTCACGCGGGGCGAGAAAAATCTGCTCGGCGCTGCCTTGCTCGACGATACGGCCGTGTTGCATCACCACGATGCGGTCACACAGCTGAGCGGCGACGCGCAGGTCGTGGGTAATGAATAGCAGCGAAAGCGATAGGCGCTGTTTCAATTCCTCCAGCAGTTCCAGCACCTGGGCTTGAATGGAGACGTCGAGGGCGGAGACGGCTTCGTCGGCGACGATCAGTTCCGGGTTGAGCGCCAGCGCTCGGGCGATGCCGATTCGCTGGCGCTGGCCGCCGGAAAATTCGTGGGGGTAGCGCTCCACGGCGCTGGCGCCCAGGCCCACCATATCGAGCAACTCTCCTGCCTGTTTCAGTGCGGCGGCCTTCGGCGTGCCGTTGGCCATCGGCCCTTGGGCAATCGCCATGCCCACCTTAGTGCGTGGGTTGAGCGAGGCGTAGGGGTCTTGGAAGATCATCTGCACCCGGTGGCGCTCGCGGCGCAGCGCGTCGCCTTTTAGCTGCGAGAGGTTGACGCCGTCCAGCAGCAGCTCGCCGCTATCCGGATGCTCCAGGCGCACCACGCAGCGGCCCAGAGTCGATTTCCCCGAGCCGGATTCGCCCACGATACCCACGGTTTCCCCCCGGGCGAGCGTGAGCGATACGTCATTCAGCGCATGTACCTCGCGGGCAGGCTTGAACCAGCCGCCTCGCGAGCGGAACACTTTTTGCAGCCCCTTGATTTCCAGCAGCGGCGCGACCTGGTCGGTGTCGCGGTGGGGCGGCACCGCATTACTGGGAATGGCCGCAATCAGCGCCTGGGTGTAGGCGTCTTGAGGGTTCTCCAGCACCGAGCGGGCGTCGCCCAGTTCGACGATTTTACCGTGGCGCATCACGCACACGCGGCTGGCAATCTCGGCCACCACGCCAAAATCGTGGGTGATGAACATCACGGCCATGCCGCGCCGCTGCTGCAGGTCGCGAATCAGCGCCAGAATCTGCGCCTGGGTGGTGACATCCAGCGCCGTGGTGGGCTCATCGGCAATCAGCAGCGTGGGCTCCAGCGCCAGCGCCATGGCGATCATCACCCGCTGGCGCTGGCCGCCGGAAAGCTCGAACGGGTAGGCGCGAATGGCTTTCTCCGGCTGCGGAATACCGACTTCGATGAGCAGTTCTAGTGCGCGGGCCTGGCGCTCCTTGGGGGTAAGCTGACCGTGGGCTTCGAATACTTCGGCAATCTGTGCGCCGACGCGCATCAGCGGGTTCAGGGCGGTCATCGGCTCTTGGAAAATCATGCCGATTTTCAACCCGCGCAGGGTGCGGTGCTGCTTTTCCGTCATAGCGAGCAGATCCTGCCCTTCGAACAGTACCTCGCCCTGGGTGGCATTCACGCCTTTGGGCAGCAGGCCCATGATGGCGTTCGCCGCCATCGACTTGCCGGAGCCCGATTCACCCACCACGCACATGATTTCACCGCGCATGACCTCGTAGCTCACGCCCTCGACCGCGAGTGCACGGTCGGCCCCTTTCGGGAGGGCAATGCTCAGTTCGCGAATGCTAAGGACCGTTTCTGTAGTGACATCCGTCATGGCGAGCTCCTAGCGTTCGCGGGAAAGTTTCGGGTTAAGGGCGTCGTCGAGTCCTTCGCCCACCAGGTTGAGCGCGAGCACCGTCAGGAGGATGGCCAAACCAGGGAAGAAGCTTAGCCACCACGCCTGACGAATGACCGTTCGCGCCGCCCCAATCATGTAGCCCCAGGACATCACGTTGGGATCGCCCAAACCGAGAAATGACAGCGCCGACTCCAGCAGGATCGCGGTGGCCACCATCAGCGAGGCAAGCACGATAATCGGCGATAACGTGTTGGGCAGAATCTGGCGCAGAATGATCGTGCTATTGGATTGGCCCACCAAGCGGGCGGCTTCGACATACTCGCGGTTGCGCAGCGACATGAACTCCGCGCGCACCAAACGCGCCACCGGCGGCCAGCTGACAATCGCAATCGCCAGGACGATCGAGGTGACGCTGGGCTGCATGATCGCCACCAGCACGATGGCCAGCGCAAAGTTGGGAATCGTCTGGAAGAACTCGGTAAAGCGCATCAGCGCGTCATCGACCAAGCCCCCGTAGTAACCGGCAATGGCCCCAAGCGGCACGCCAATCAATAAAGCAACGCAGGTGGATACCAGCCCGATCAATAGCGAGACCCACGCGCCGTGCATCAGGCCCGCCGCCACGTTACGGCCCATGGTGTCGGTGCCCAGCAAAAAGCCCTCCTGGGAGAACGGCGGCAAAAAAGGCCGCTGCACCATGCGCCAGGGCGATTCAGGAAACAGCACGGGGGCCAGCACCGCCATGGCAATCATCAGCAGCAGAATGACCAGCCCCACGAGGGCCCCACGGTTCTGCGCAAAGCGTGCGAAAAGGCTCATGACGCCCCCTTGATACGCGGATCGGCCAGGCGATACACCACGTCGGTGATGATGTTGAAGACGATGACCAGCGCCGCCGAGAAGAAGAAAATGCCCAGTAGCAGGTTGTAGTCCCGCTGCTGCAGCGCTTCGAACATCAGGCGGCCGATACCGGGCCAGGCAAACACGGTTTCGGTTAGGATCGCCCCGCCCACCATTTGCCCGGCCTGCAGGCCCGCCAGCGTGATGATGGGAAGCAGAGCGTTGCGCAGCACGTGGCGGCGCTGAATGACCCCCGGCTTGAGCCCTTTGGCCCGCGCCGTTTTGACATAATCCTGCTGAGCGGCATCCAGCATGGAGGTGCGCGTCATGCGGGTATAAATCGCCATAAAAAATAGCGCCAGCGTAGTGGCGGGGAGCACCAAGTGCTTAGCCACATCGAGCACCAGCGCAAACCCTGTGTGGCCCGCGCCCACGGTATACAGCCCGTAGGCGGGCAGCCAGCCCAGGTAAACCGAGAACACCACCACCGACATCAGCGCCACCCAAAACAGCGGCGTGGCGTAGAACACCAGCGCTAACGCCATGATCAGCGAGCCGGACGGTTTCTTGACACGGGCGGCCGCCATGGAGCCGGCCACGATGCCCAACACCAGCGAGAGTACGAAGGCGGTGCCGGTCAGCAGCAAGGTGGCAGGTAAGCGATCCATGATCAGATCGAACACCGGCACGCCCAGCCGATAGGAGTAGCCGAAATCGAGCATGGCGATACCTGACACATAGCGCCAAAGCTGCACGTACATCGGCTGGTCGAGCCCGAAGCGCTCGCGTAACTGGTCGAGAAACTCCTGGTCGGCGGCACCGGCTTCGCCCGCCAGAATGGCGGCCGGGTCCCCGGGGGCCATTTGAATCAGTAAAAAGTTAAAAATAACGATGAGAAACAGCACAATCACGGCTTTGAACAGCCGCATCAGAACGAGGCGCGCATAAACCATAAGTCGTTTCCTGAAGGATACCTTCGAGACATAGCTAACGAGCGATAGCTAAAAAAAAACCAGGCAGCTCGCGCTACCTGGGTGGCCTGGCCTAGCGATCTAACCAAGCATCTTTAAAGCCGTCGTTAACTCCCACGCCCGAGGTGACGAGGTTTTTCACATCACAGCGGTACAGCGTCGGGAAACCCAGTTCCATCAGCCAGCCGACCGGGACATCCTCATGCAAAATTTCCTGTACTTCGTGGTACAGCGCTTCACGCTCTTCATCGGGGAAGGCGGTGGCGGCCGCGTTGAAAAGTTCGTCTACGCGCTCGTTTTCATAGCCTTCGACGTTATTCCAGGGCGAGCCCTTGGCGATGTTGTCGGACAGGTAAGTGCGTGAAATCCCCAGTGCCGGATCGCCATACTGATAGAGGTAGGTAAAGGCCAGGTCGTACTCCCAATCGCCCAGGCGTTGGTTCCAGCCGCCCACGTCGGTGGCTTGGGTGCTGACGTTGATACCCACTTCACGCAGATTTTGTTGCACGGCTTCGGCCCAACGGGTCCAGGTCTCGCCGTAGGGCAGCGGTAGGATGGTGATCTCCTCCCCGTCGTAGCCCATTTCGTCGAGCAGCTCGCGGGCACGCTCAGGGTTGTGATCGTAGGGCTCCAGGTCGTCGTGTTGGAAACGCGCGTTAGAGCCAAACGCCGAGAGCGGTACGTTGCCCAGGCCGTTCCACAGCACGTCCTTGGCAAACTCGCGATCCATGGCGTACATGACCGCTTGGCGGAAGCGTTTGTCGGCGGTCGGGCCTTCGCGGTTATTCATCCATAGCATGGCGAAGGGGCTGAAGTACTCGTGGCCCTCTTCGGTCATACAGACGTTATCCATGGCCGAAAGGCGCGGAATATCGAAGTTTTCCACGGTGCCGCTGGGCAAGACATCGATGGTACCGTTTTCGAACGCCACCGCGCGGGAGCCGCCATCGGGAATCACGTGCCAGTTGACGCCATCCAGATAGGGCAGCCCCTCTTCATAGTAGTCGTCATTTTTGACCAGCTCGATGACGGTGCCGCGCTCCCAGTTGGCAAACTTGAACGGGCCCGTGCCAATCGGGTGGTCGTTATGCTCGTTATTACGGAAGTCGGTGCCCGCGTAGAGGTGCTCGGGCACCATGGTGAATGTGCCCGCCTCGAACGAGATCAGGAAAGGCCCAAATGGCTCCGTCAGTGTGAATACCACCGTGTGGTCGTCGGTGGCCTCGATGCTTTCCACATGCTGTAACACGGCCCGCGCGCTGGGATTCAACTCACGGTGGAAAACATCGGCGGAGAACACTACGTCATCGGCGGTGAAGGGTTCACCGTCGTGCCAGGTCACGTCTTCCCGAAGATGAAACGTGTAGGTGCGCCCATCGTCACTGACCTCCCACGACTCGGCCAACTGCGGCATGGGTTCTAAATCCGTGGTGTAACGCAGTAGCCCCTCATAGATATTGCCCGCGACGGTGCGGGTAGGGGCGTTTTGAATCATGCCCAACACCAAGCCCGGCGGTTCAGGCTGAATGATCGTATCGATGGTGCCGCCCGATTGGGGCTCTTGTGCCGTGGCGGCGGTGGAAAGGGCAAGCGCTGCAGCGGTAATGGCCAAAGCCAGTGGTGTCTTCATGTTTCCTGCTCCTCGGTTATTAGCACGTAATGTGTTTACGTCGTCGTTAGGCGAGCGAGGCGTGACGGTTGAGACCGATTGTGATGTTTGTTGGAGGTCCTCTTTGACCATAGCAGCGCTTGGTTAAACTGTCGACAGTCGTCAATCGGCCGTCGACAAAGAGCCCTTTTTTGTCATACTGAGCAGTATATGAATGATCGAGAGTGCACTTTATGGCCCCTCCGCTAGCAGCACCCAATACCTACATTCAGCAGCATAACCTTGTCGAGCAGGTGGCCGATTACTTAACGCAAGCGATTATTCAGCAGCACTTTTTACCCGGCGAGCGCCTGTCAGAAGTCCAGCTTTCCAAGGACCTGGGCGTGAGTCGTGCACCTGTTCGTGAAGCAGCACGTTTGCTGGAGAGTCGCGGCCTGCTGATCTCGAAACCACGGCGAGGGTTTTTCGTCCGGGCGTTGAATGCCGTTGAACTGGAAGACGTCTTCGATCTGAGGCTGTGCTTGGAGCGACACGCCATCCAGCGTTTGGCCGAGCGTTACAGCGGCGAGGCTGAGCGCGCATTGAAGCAACAAGTAGAGGTGTTGTGCGAGGCGGCCGCCAGTAACGACGGGACGCGCCGTATCGAGGAAGACCTGCAGTTTCACCGCCTCATGTTGCACTACGCAGGCAACGAGCGGCTGCTGCGCGCTTTCGATAACCTGACCCACGAGCTGCGGCTCTGTATCACGCTCATCACCAAGACCCACGAAGCCCCCGACACCATCGCCACCAGTCATTTCAAGCTGCTGGATGCCCTAGCCAGTGGCCAGGCGGCCACGTGCCGCGATGCCATCGATTACCACATCGGCGTCGCCCGCGATTTCGTGGTGAAAGGGGTGAGCGACAGCGGAGCCCCCTTACCATGAAGACGTACTTTCACGCGGATCAGGCGCTTCATCATCCGCAGACCTACTTCTCCCGGGGCAAAATGCGCACGCCTCAAGAAGTGCCCGAACGCGCCATGCATTTGCTGGCCGCTGCCAAGCGGCTGGGCTTTGATATTCGGAGCCCTGCGGATCACGGCGTGGGGCCGATCAGGGCCGTGCACTCGCTGCCCTATCTGCGTTTTCTGGAAAGCGCCCATCGGCGCTGGCAGGCGGTGGGCGAAGATTGGGGGGAGGAGGTGATCTCCAATATCTTCGTGCGTTCGCCTAACGCCCTGCGCGGCATCCTGGCCGAAGCGGCGCGCTACTTGGCTGATGGCAGCGCGCCAGTGGGGCAGCACACTTGGCAGTCGGCGTTCTGGTCGGCGCAAAGTGCCGTGGCGGGTGCCGAGGCGTTGCTGGCTGGAGATCGGTTTGTCTATGCATTATCACGCCCACCGGGCCACCACGCGGGCATCGACTCTGCGGGTGGTTTCTGCTTTCTCAACAATGCCGCCATTGCGGCGCAACACCTTACCTCGCGGTTTCCGCGCATCGTCGTGCTCGACCCGGACATGCACCACGGTCAGGGCATACAGGAGATCTTCTACCAGCGCGACGATGTGCTCTATATCTCCATCCATGGCGATACCACCAACTTCTACCCGGCGGTCTCCGGTTTCGAAGAGGAGCGCGGGGAAGGAGCAGGGCTGGGCTACAACCTCAATCTGCCCATGCCGCACGGCTCAAAAGAAGCGGTGTTTTTCGACCGCTTGGCGGAAGCTTGCCAGGCCATTCGCCTGTTCGAGCCCGACGCGCTGGTGCTGGCGCTGGGGTTCGATATCTATGAGCGCGACCCTCAAGCCAAAGTGGCCGTCTCTACCGCCGGGTTTGCAGAACTTGGCCAAAGGATCGCCAGCCTGAACGTACCCACCCTGGTCGTGCAGGAAGGCGGCTACTACCTGGAAGGGCTGGAAGCCAACGCGGTGAGCTTTTTTGAGGGGTTGCGAGCACGCCGTTGATAGCGACCTGGAGATGACCCCCGCACGTTAGAGAAGAGTAAGACAAGCGCTGGAGGTGTCTGGCAAGATAGCGTTTTCGGACGTTAAACGATCAAGGACACGGCATGGCGCATCTGCTACGCATCGTGATGATTCACGGCCACCTGAACGGCGTGGTCGAACTCAGTGTGGACGGCCACACCAATATTTGCGGCACCAACGCGTCGGGTAAAACCACGCTCCAGCGGCTGGTGCCGGTGTTTTACGGCGAGCTGCCCAACAAGGTGGTGCCGAAAACCCGCATGAAATTCGATGCGTTCTATCTGCCCCATCGCAACAGCTACCTGGTATACGAATACCGCCGCGAAGCGGGTAACGTGTGCCAGGCGGTGCTGACCCGCAAGCAGGAAGGCGGCGTGGAGTATCGCTTCGTCGGCGCGCCTTACCGCCCGGAAGACTACCTGGTCGACACCGAGCAGGGCCCGTTGGCGCTGGACTACACCCAGTGGGCCAGCGGGCTGCGCCGCAGCGGCACGCCGATGTCGCCCAAGCTGGGGGCCACCTCCGAGTTCCGCTCGGTGATTCAGAACGACTTTACCCAGCTCCACGGCAACAGCCGCGATGGCCTGAAGCTGCGCCAGATCGCCGCCCAGTTCAGCCTGGTCAACCCCGAGCGGCGCATTCGCCATATCGAAAAGCTGGTCTCGGCGGTGCACGCCAAAGAGGGCAAGATGGACACCCTCAAGACCATGCTGGCGGCGATTTTCGAAGAGGACGGCGTCGAGCTGCCGGTTACCCGCATTCGCAGTGCCAAGGCCCGCGAGTGGATTCACCAGATGCGCCAATCCATGCGCCTGGAGCCGCTGCAGGCCGCGTTGGTCAAACTCTCCGGCATCGACCGCGAGCTGGCCGAGCTCGACACCACCCTGTGGCAACTCAAACCCCAGCTGGCCGCCGACCGCGAACAGGCCCAGCGGCAGGTCGCCGACCTGGAAGGTGAGCTCAACCGCCACCAGCGGGAGTTTCAGGCCGAAGAGCAGGCCTACGGCGAACGGCGGGATACGCTCAACGACCAGCACAGCGAAGTGGCAAGCGACCTGCAGCATACTCAGCGTCGCCTCAACGATCTGCAAACCCGCTTCGAGCAGTACGCCGATGCCGACATGCCCGGCCTGGAGCGGGACATCAACGCGCTGCCCCAGTGGCGCGAACAGCTCGACCAGCTGCAGCAACACCTGCAAGTGATGCAGGACGCAGTTAAGGAAAGCCAGGCGCGCCTGGATGGCCGACTGCGCGAACTCTCTGAAAACCTCGCCCGCCAGACTCAAGAGAACCAGGAACTGATCGACGCGCTGGTGGAGGAGAAAGCCGAGCGCCGCGAGCAGCAGTGGCAAACCGAACAGCAGCACAACGAGCGCTACCAGCAGGCCCGCCAGCGGCTGGAGAGCGAGTATCAGGCCCAGCTGGAGCTAGGCGTCGAGCAGTTGGCCGAGCTGAAGGCCCAGCTGGCCATGCCCAGCCAAACCCGCGAAGAAGCCCAGGAGGCCGAGCTGGCCCAGGCGCGGCTGGACGACGCCCAGCAGGCCCGCAGTACGGCGGGGGTCACCCTGGAAGCGCTGCGCCGAGAGCTGGACGCCCACAAGCGCGAGCGCGACACCGCCGAACAGCATCTCGTGCAGTGCCGCCAGCAGCGGGAGCGCGCCGAGCAGCACTGCTACACCCTTTACCAGCAGCAGACCCCCGAGCAGGGCAGCCTGCGCCACTTTTTGCGCTACCACCGCCCCGGCTGGGAACAGCAGCTTGGCAAGGTGATCGCCCCGGAACTGCTGGAGCGCCGCGACCTCGCCCCACAGCTAGCGGAAAGTGCCAGCGACGACCTGTTCGGCCTGACACTGGATCTTTCCGCCATTGCGCTGCCCGACTATGCTCAGGACGAAGCCAGCCTGCTGGCCGCCATCGAAGAGGCCGAGAGCGCCAAGGCCCGCGCCCAGAGCGCCTGCACCGCCGCTGAAAAGGCCCTCAAGCAGCACAACGAGCGGGTACAGCAGGCCGATGACGCTCAGGACACCGCCCGCCTGGCCCACCAGCGCGCCGAGCAGGAGGTGGAATACGCCCTGGAAGCGCGCCGCCAGCAGCAGGCCCGCCACGCGGAGAGCCAGAAAGCCCGCCGCGCCCACATCGAAGCCGCCCTGGCCCGCCAGGAGCAGGCCCAAACCGAGCTGCGCGACGAGAAGCGCGACGCCCTGGCCGAGCTGGCCGAGACACACCAGGGCCAGCTGCTGGAACTCAAGGCCGACGCCCAGAGCCAGCTCGATGGCCTGGATGCCCAGTTACGCACCTATAAACAGCAGCTCAGCGATGCCAACGCCGAACACCAGCGCCAGCGCGCCGAGCTGGAAGAAGCCTTCAGCCAGGAACTGGCCGAGCAGGGCGTCGACCCCGCCCAGCTCAAGGCCACCCGAACTCGCCTGGAAGCGCAGAACGAGCGCATTCGTAAAACCGCCGCCCGCCAGGAAGAACTGGCCGAGTACCAGCGCTTCATGCGCATCGAGTGGGGCCAGCACAAACCGCAGCTGGTAGCGGAAGAGGCCGAACTGGCCCAGCGCGACCAGCAGCTCAAACGCGATAAAGCGCATCTGAAAAACGCCTTCCACGCTGCCAGAGAGGCCCACCAGCAGGCAGTGAACGGCCTGAAGGCCCAGCGCGATAGCGCCCGGGGCACCCTGGACACCCTCACGCCGCTGCTCAATCAGTTGGACGGCCTGGAGCTGGTGGTCGAAGGTGCGCCAGCGGAAGCTAGCGTGGGCGATGTGGACGAACGCATCGAACGTACCCGCCAAGCGCTGACCAGCCGCCACCAGCAGCTAGAGCAGCTGCGGCGTGGCTGCCTGGAGGTGGAAAGCCAACTGATCAAGGACGCCAGCAGCGGCTTTGCCGATGCCCTGCAGAGCGAACGCGACAAGCTGCCCAGCGACAGCCCACGGCTACTGCTGCCGCTTTTACGCGGCATGCTCAAACTGCTGGAGGATCAACAGCAGCAGTTGATTCAGGAAGGGCGCAACCTCAGCGACGACCTGGACAAGTTCTTCATCGTCTTCCGCGATTTGAACCGGCGCATCAGCGCCCAGAGCCGCCGCCTCTCGGAAGAGGTGGCCGACGATCTGCGCCTGGAAGGCATCAGCAAAGCGGAAGTGCGCATTCAGTCCACCATCGACGAGCTAGGCTTCTGGGAGCCGCTCAAGCTGTTCGCCCAGCGCTACAAGGCGTGGCGGGAGTCGGGCCAGACGCTGCCCAGCGACGACTACCTCAACGCCCTGGCCGACGTGATCGATTTGCTGCGTAGCGACCAGCAGTACAGCTTCGAAAGCCTGCTGCGCCTGGAGCTACACCTGAACGAAGGCGGCACCGATCTGGTGATCAAGAACGACCGCCAGTTGCTGGAGTCCTCCAGCCATGGCATGGCGTATCTGATTTTGTGCAAGTTCCTGCTGGCGTTTACCCGCCTCCTGCGGGGCGATGCGCACATCGCCATCCACTGGCCCATCGATGAGATCGGCACCCTGGCCTACCACAACGTCGAAAAACTGTTCGATGCCTGCGACAGCAACCGCATCCATATCGTCGGGGCCTTCCCCAATCCGGAATCCGACGTGCTGCTGCTGTTCGCCAACCGCTACCTCATCGAACGGGACGCCCAGCAACAGCGCCAGCTCAAGCGTATCGAGCCGCGCCTCAGCGCGCTGGCGCAGAAAATCAAGCAGCGCCAACAGGAGGTGAGCGCATGATCGAACACGGCCCCCTGCTCGAGCGCCTGCTGGCTGGCGACTTCATTTGCGCCATCAGTGAAGAGAACGCCTACCGCCACCTGGCCAACGAAGAGACCCGCGAGGCCATCGACGCCTACCTGCGCCCGCTCAATCGACGGCTGGCCAGCAACGAGGATGCTAGCGTCTACTTCCTGGCCTGGCGGCAGCTCAACGACACCGCCCGGGAGCAGCTCTCCCGCCAGCTGGCCGACACCCTCAACAGTCTGCTGCCCATGCTGGAGTGGCTGCAACTGGTGCAGGAAGCGCTGGGCCGCGACGCCCTGGCCGCCCCTGGCGATGTGCTCAAACCCGCCGAGTTCAGCGCCAAGTGCGAAGACAACCAGAGCCTGCGCGAACGCCTGGAGCGGCTGGCCACAGACAGCTTCTTTGGCTCCCAGAGCGACCAGCTGGATGCCCAGGTGAAGCAGATCTTCAAACGGCTGAAAGAGCACGGTTACCTGATGCAGCCCCACAGCGAGCGCCAGGTATTCGTGGTGACCGGCAAGATGGACTACCTGGTGGACGTGGTGCGCTTCATCCGCGACGAAGAGAACCTGCCCATCGACGCCGACGAGGACACGGGCACGCAGGAGGCCCTGCTGTGAGTAGAAGTATGGGCAATGGGGTGGGCAGTGGCGTGAGCGAGCTGGAGAGCCGCCTGCTCAAGACCGGCGCGGAACGCCTGGCGCTGCTGGGCAAGCACGCCGAACGGCTGATGCTGGCCTACACCCGCGACGACGTACCGCTGGAAGGCCTGAGCGACGGCGCGCTGCGCAAGCTGCTGGCCGCCCGGGTGCTGTGGCGGCCCGACGAGCAGAGCGGCGTCAAACTCTCGCCCAAGGTGCGCGACCTGATCGCCGAAATGCTCGCCGACGAAACCCGCCGCCACGTCAATGCCGACGTGGCCGAAACCCTGGAGCTGATTCGCACTCAGGTCGACAGCTACCGGGAAGCCCGCAGCAAGGGCGAACACTGGCGCCAAGAGCAGCAGCTCCTGCGCCTGCGCCAAGAGGTGGACGACCTCAACGGCCGCTTTGCCGATGCCATCGATAGCCTGTGGCAGCGGCTCAACAGCGACTTCGGTTTCGTCAGCCAGCTCAACGACAAGATCCGCGAGAACGACCGCGCCCAGAAGCAGATCGTGCGCCTGCTCGACGGCCTCGCGCTGATCGACTTCGACGAGCTGATCGCCCTGGTGGGCAGCGACGGCAGCCTGCGCAAGCTGCTCATCAGCCAGCTCCAGAACCGCCTGAGCCACCACTACACCAGCCTGCGGGAAGTGCAGCGGCGGTTGATCGAACTCATGGCCCGCTTCCGCAAGCAGCAGGCCCGCAGCCGCCTGATGACCGGCATGGCCGCCTTCCTGCGCGAACACCCAGGCTTCGTGCCCGGCAACTACGCCCAGCGCAGCGAAGTGCCGGTGCTGTTCAACCGCGCCGCGCCGCTCAACCCCGCCGCCGCCCCGGCGCTAGACCGCGCCCTGGATACCCGCGTTTTGGCCGACCTGCTGCACGAGCTGCCCGCCCCACGCCACGCCGCGCAAAACGTCGCCGTGGCCAACGCCGTGCAGCTCGCCGAAGAGAGCCTCGCCGCCGCCCGCCAGCAGGCGCTCAAGCTGGACGTCGAATGCTTCTATCTCGCGGTGCTCGACCAGCCGCCTGCCGAACCGATCAGCGCGCTGGCGTACCTGCAAGAGAGCGGCCTGGAGTGGGCAGATGAAATCTGGCTGTTTCAGGTGATCGCCGAATACCAGGGCCTGCCGCGCCGCGAGCAGCAGGCCTTCCGCCTTCATCAGGAAGAGAGCAAGGCCAGCGCCTATAACGACCTGAGGTTGATTCACGATGTGGCCCTGGCGGTGGCGGTATGAACCTGCCCAGCCGCGCACGGGCAGGGCTCAACGGCGTGGCCCGGGAACTCAACCGCCAGCCCACGGTGGAGAAGCCCCGCCGCCAGTGGGTGGAAGACGTGGTGGCCTGGTGCCGCCAGCAGGATATTGACCTCGGCATGCGGCTTTCCAGCCAGGCCCTGCGCTTCGATGCCGAGCTGCTAGCGCAGATCGATAGCGTTCTGGCCAGCGCCCACCTCGCCCCGCTGGGCCGCTCGCTCAGCGGCCTGAGCAGCGCCGCCCAAGCCAAAGAGGGCGTGGAAGAAGACAAGGCCACCCGCGAAGGCCCCCGCGCCTGGCGCGTACTGCTCAACCTGCCGCCCCAGCCCACCCCAGGGCTTGCAAGCGAGTCGCGCTGCAGTCGCGACGTGGACGTTCGCCACCTTACGTTGGGGGCCTTCGGCGCGCTGGTGCAGGTGGAAAACCTCGACAGCTTCTACGCTTTCAACCCGAACATCAGCGCTCTCAGCGGCTACGCCCAGCCGCTCATCGCCTACCGAGGCGACAGCCACTACGGCGGCGGCTTCGCCCACCTGGCCGAGGTATGGCGCAAAACCCGCAGGCCGCATCTCTACGCAGGCGACTTCGACGCCAAGGGCGTTGCCCTCGCGCTGGACAGCGGCGCCACGCACCTGCTGCTCCCCGACATGGCGTGGCTCACCCAACACGCCACCCCCCTGCACCAGCCCACCGGGCAGCTCCCCTACCAACGGCGGCTGCGCCAACTCCACGTCAGCCTACCGCCTCAACATCCGCTAAGGCCTTACCTCACGCTGCTGGAAAAACAGCGCGGCCTCAAACAGCAGTGGTTTGAGGGGGAGTTGGTGGCGGTGGGGATTGGTTAGCGGCTTGCCTCTTGCCTGGGTTTGGCTGGGAGAATCAGCCGTGCAGTGCTTTGCTTGCGGTACGCAGGGGGGAAAGCAAAACGCGCCAGCATGCGAATTTTGGATATGCCGCCTATTTTCCCTTTGCTTTCTGGCGAATTAGTGGGATAGAGTCAATGGAGCAGGCTACATAACCTCAATGAATGAGCGGGCAGGTTTATTGGGGTTATGTAGCGTTCCGTATAAGCACTGTTATGTAAAGAATGATCGGACCTTGAAAGTGTCAAGTTCCGGCAACCGACCAGTCGGGTTGCTGCCACCGGAGTCGACTGGACTTTAAACTTAAATAGGCAGCAAAGTCTGAACTGCTCCATTCCCGGCTCAACATGAGACTGGAGCGTCGTTAAAGGAGTTGAGCCTATGGCGAGACGCACTTTAGCGGGTTCAGCAAGTTTGCATCTTCGTTTAGGTGCCTTCGGTGCTTTGTTCACGGTTTTGTCCGTGTCATTTTCACCTTCAGTTGCGTTCCTGCTAACCATGGTGGCAGCGGCGGCGCTGGCGAGGCTGTAAATCTTAGGGGTGTATTCAGTTCGGCTGGCACCCCGCCCTATTACATAACAATCGGCTGTTATCGCCCCTTCGGGGCTGGGACGGCCTTTCCGCCGCTGCGCGGCTACAAGTCCGCCCTAAAGCCGGGGCGTTATGTCGCCGCCGCATCATGTGGTCTATAGCGCGAAAAGTCTTACCTTCGCGCAGGCTTGATGTGCAAGTGGTATGCGCATATTGTAGGTGCATTGTTCTCCAAGAGGACTGAGCCATGCCTGCTCCTAAAGTGACGAAATCCCTCCGAAAGCCAACCAACCTGTCGCTAGATAGTGCCCTTCTCAAAGAGGCAAAAGCTCTGGGTATCAATGTCTCACGGTCCGCAGAGGCGGGGATCGCGGAGGCTGTGAAACGGCATAAACAGGAGAAGTGGCTGACAGGGAATGCCAAAGCTCTGGCAAGCTCGAACGCATACGTTGAAGCTAACGGTTTGCCTCTCGCGCGGCACCGTCAATTCTGATGGCCCGCTTCGACATCTTCGACAATGAGGGTGGGGGCGGCTATCTGCTGGACGTTCAGTCAGATCTTCTCAGCGGCTTGAACACTCGGGTTGTCGTGCCTCTGTTGCCCCAATCTTCTGCGCCGTCCCCAGCCCAGCGGTTGAATCCTGTCTTTAGCATTGAAGGTCAGGATTTCGTCATGGCCACTCAATACATGGCTGCTGTGCCCAAGGGCGAATTGCGTTCTCGTGTTGGTAACCTTGCTGAGCAGCAGGACGAAATCTCCGCCGCGTTGGACATGCTGTTTTTGGGCTTTTGATGCAAGAAAGTGATCATTTTCAGTATGTCCACGGCTTCGCGGTACAGGTAGACCTTCAAGTCAGAGTCTGGGCGAATCATTGACATCCCTGGCTTTAGGCTTCACTCATTGAAAGAGAAAGACAAAGGGCGATGGTCGATTTGGGTGAACGGAAATTGGCGTATGACGTTCGAATTTCAGGACGGCAACGCCTACATTCTTGATTATGAGGATTATCACTAATGACGATGCATAATCCGCCGCATCCTGGTGAATTTATTCGGGAAGTGTATCTGGAACCCTTTGGCATTAGCTCTCGTCAGCTTGCTTCGAGTCTGGGCGTTTCACCGTCCACGTTGTCCCGACTGCTCAAAGGAGAGAGTGGCATTAGCCCGGAAATGTCGCTGCGCCTTTCCAAAGTGCTGGGACGTAGCCCTGAGAGCTGGTTGGCGATGCAGGATATGCATGATCTCTGGGTGGCGCGGAGTACGGTTAATCTGGATGGCCTCCATCCACTGGAATTTAACGCCGCTTGATAAACGTTTGACATGGCGGCTTTGCCTCCATGAGGTTGCCGCATCCTGCCAGTGTTAAAAGCCAGTGATCGCCAGGTCCAGAGCCCCGACAATTTGGTCTCTAACATGCGAGAGAGAGCCGATGGGATTCTGTAGATGTTTTTCAGGCACCGACGAAATCTGTGGCGTTAGCAGCAATAGCACCTGATCGCCAAAGCTGATTTCAGGAGTGAGTTCTTGCAGGGTGTCGTTGCCGAAGGCGGAACGGTTGCCCAGCGGGATGACGATGCGAGTGGCCAGTTCGCTTAGCAAACTGCTTTGAACATCTACAAGGTGCGGGTAGTGCGCTTTGCTGGTTTTGCTTGGATTGGCGTATACGTCGAACTGTGCCATTAAAACTCCCTGAATTCGTCGCCAAAGCATCCGTGTCGTTCGACAGAATCGTTATAACTTTTTATCGCAGCTCGATTTTCTTCGACCCATCGCTGCGCTTCGCATTTGGCAAGCTCTTCTTTCAGCGCTCGCTCCAGGGTGGCAGACAGGTTAATGTTAAATTCACGTGTCCTGCGCAGCAAGTCGCTATTGATGGAGAGATTCGCTGCTTTTTTTGGTGCGGCTGCATCGTAGAGTTCGGCCATCGTCGTCTCCTGGTGGCTCTTGATGTATCGTCTGATCTTATGCGCATGGCAATGCGCATTCAAGCACGTCTCGTTGCTTCGAACGCCACCCCTTCAAGCTCATTGTTGACTCGCCAATCAGATATGAACCTACTCTTCCTCGGCACTTCCGCCGGTGTGCCCACCAAACAACGCAACGTTTCCGGGATCGCCCTGAGCGAGAGCAAGGGCAAGGGCTGGTACCTGATCGATTGTGGTGAGGGCACCCAGCATCAGGTATTGCATACGAAGCTGTCGTTTCATTCGCTGAAGGCCATTTTGATTACCCATGTGCACGGCGACCACTGCTACGGGCTGCCGGGCATATTGGCGAGCGCGGCCATGGGCGGGCGTACCGCGCCGCTGACCCTTGTGGCACCAAAGGGTATTCAAACTTGGTTGGAGGCGACGTGCGAGGTGACGCAGCTCTGCTTGCCTTTCGCGCTAGAGTTCATCTGCTCCGATGACCTGCCCAGCGTCGAATTCGAGAACATGGCGGTGGCAACTAGTGCGCTCTCCCATCGCGTGCCGTGCTACGCCTATGCGTTCACCGAGCGCAACGTGGAGGCGGCTCTGGACGTGGATACATTAGATCGGCAAGGCATTCCCAGAGGGCCATTGTGGGGGCAGTTGAAGCAGGGCGTGGATATAACATTCGAAGGCAAGCAACTGCGCAGCCAGGATTACCTGCTGTTCAAACACGCCCCCAGAAAGGTGGTGATTGCCGGAGACAACGACCAACCCGAGCTGTTGGCGCAGGCGTGCGCTGGGGCACAGGTGCTGGTTCACGAGGCCACCTACACCGAAGCGATGGCCGAGAAAGCCGGTGAGGTAGGGCATAGCTACGGCAAGCAGGTGGCGGTATTTGCCGAGCGGGTCACGCTGCCCAACCTAGTGCTCACCCATTTCAGCCCTCGTTATCCGCTTATCTCCCATACCTCGCCCTCCATTGAGGATATCCGCAAAGAGGCGCAAAGCGTCTATTCAGGCGCGCTCTACTTGGCGCGGGATTTTAGCGAATACAGTTTGGATAAGGCGGGCCAGTTGACTGAACTGCCGTACGAATAGCCGATGTCACCGTGCCACGTCTTGATAGCCCACCGGGTAGATCAGTCGCGGCAGTAGCCTTCACCTGTTTTAACTACCAGGCAGTATTCCTTTTCCAATAGCCATTTCATGCCGGTGGCTTCGCCATCGCCAGCTCGGAGCAAGTGTTGGCCGTCCGCGCGGTTGAAGCGAATACCCTCGGCGGTTGCTTGGCCTTCGAAGGTGCCGCGTTGATCAGCATCCAGGCCATACTGCATTTCAAGTAGATAGTGGCCGGGGCCTGCAGGTAAGTCCTTGCGGATGTCCAGAAATAATCCTTCTACGCCGGTCCATCGGCCAATCCATTGATCGGTTAGCTGATGGTGGGGCGGGTGTTGCTCGGTTGCCGTATCCGGAGCAGGCGCGCTAGATGAAGCGGTGTTGCTGCTGCACCCGCTTAGTAGCAACACGGCGATGAGTGCTAACGCGGCTTTTTCCATGGTGGCCTCCGTAATCGGTACTGCCGTTACTCACTATATATACGTACCATGCTGTCAGTTGGATCGAATGTTGGAATATGTCGAAGAGGAGTTCCATGATGCAAAAGGTAAGAATCGACCTAGTCTCCGACGTGGCCTGCCCGTGGTGTGCCATTGGTTATCGGCGTTTGGAGCAGGCGCTAGAGACACTCAAGGGCGAGATCGACGTTGAGCTGGTCTGGCAGCCTTTTGAGCTGAACCGCGATATGCCGCCTGAAGGCGAGCCGATTCTGGAGCACTTGTGCCGCAAGTATGGCAAAGACGCGGCCACCATGGAGCAGTCCCAGCGCGAGATTATGGCCGCCGCTGAAGAGCTTGGACTGAATTTCCGGGGTGCCCTGGAACGTCGGGCGAACAATACCTTCGCTGCCCACCGCGTGCTGGCGTGGGCCGGAACGCAACACCAAGAAACGGCACTTCAGCTGGCTCTATTTGAGGCCTACTTCGGTGAAGCGAAAAACCCCGCTGACCCAGCGGTGCTTCGTGAGAAGGCCATTGAGGTTGGGCTGGACGGCGACACTGCTGAAGCCATTGCCCGCTCTGACCAGTACACGGAGGAAGTGCGGGAGGCAGAACAGCGCTTTATGGACGCAGGGGTGAGCGCGGTGCCGGGCTTTATTCTCGATGGCCGCTACCTGATCTCGGGTGCCCAGCCCGCCGATGTGTTGGTCGATGCGCTGCGTCAGGTGGCCGAAGAGAACGCTAACAGCTAATGTGTGAGAAGCCCCGCCTGAAGGCGGGGTAGCACTCTCAGCTTATCCTTTTCCAAGCCCCAACCTGTGAACGCGACTCTATGAAAACCATCGGCTTAATCGGCGGTATGAGCTGGGAATCCACGCAGACCTACTATCGCCTCATCAACCAGCATGTGCGCACGGCGTTGGGCGGGCTGCATTCGGCCAAGGTGGTGCTGTACAGCGTCGATTTTGCCGAGATAGAGGCGCTACAGCACCAGGGCAACTGGCAGGCCACCGCTGAGATACTGGCGGCGGCGAGCAAAGCGGTCGAGGCGGCAGGGGCCGATTTCATGGTGCTGTGTACCAACACCATGCACAAGGTGGCCGAGCCGCTGGAAGCGGCGGTCTCCATTCCGCTGCTGCATATCGCCGATGCCACGGCCCAGGTGCTGCAACAGCAGGGCATTACCTGCGTGGGGCTGCTCGGCACGCGGTTCACCATGGAGCAGGCGTTTTATATCGAGCGCCTTCAGCGCCATGGCATCGAGGTGGTGGTGCCCACCGAGCCACAGCGCGAGCGCGTGCACTCGGTGATTTACCAAGAGCTGTGCCTGGGCGTGGTAAAAGCAGATGCCAAAGCTGACTATTTGGAGATCGTCGCTTCGCTGGCTGAGCGCGGCGCGCAGGGCGTGATTTTAGGCTGTACTGAGATTGGTCTGTTGATTCAGCAAGCGGATACGAGCGTGCCGCTGTTCGATACCACTGAGATCCATGCGGAGCAGGCGGTTCAGCGGGCGTTAGGGCGTGGTTAGTCAGTCACTGACGTCCTCGCCCCTTTTGTGACAGTCGGCATTAGCCGATTTTAAACGGATTCAACCCATTGGCTTGCTGCATCATCATACGTTTAGCAAATGGCACTCGCTCGGCCAAGTGCAGGCTGAGGTCGCCCAGTTGGCGCAGCGGTTTGGCGCCGGTGAACAGGTGGTGGAAGCTGTCGGTGGCGGCAATCATCGCTTGGTTGGCGAGGCGGCGCTGGCACTCGAAGCGGTGCAGGCTGATGTGGTCGCCGGGGTCGCGGCCTTTGATGATCAGCTCGGCCAGGGTGTCGGCGTCGTGCAGGCCGATGTTCAATCCTTGCCCCGCCAGCGGGTGCACCACGTGGGCGGCGTCGCCAATCAGCGCGAGGCGTTTGCCGATGTAGCGCTTGGCGTGCTGGCGCTTGATCGGGAAACTGGCCCGCGCCACGATGCGGGTGAGCTTGCCCAGGCGTTGGGGGAAGGTGGTTTCGATGGCGTGCTGGAGTGCATTGTCGGAGAGCTGTTCGCGGGCTTTGGTGGCTTCGTCGCTGTCGTACCACACCAGCGAGGCGCGCTGGCCGGGCAGCGGCAGCATGGCAATCGGCCCTTTGGGGGTAAAGCACTGCCAGCTAACATCCTGCTGTGGCAGCTCGGTCTCGACGTTAATGATCATCGCCCGCTGGTGGTAGTCGTAGCTGGTCACGCCAATGCCTGCCAGCTCGCGCAGGGTCGAGCGGGCACCATCGGCCCCCACGATCAGCCGGGCGCTTAGGGTTTTGCCGTTATCCAGCTCTAGCATGCGGGCGGTGGTGGCCGCCATGGTGCTCAGCGGTGCGCACTGGGTATAGCAGGTCACGCTGGGCAGCTCTTCCAAGCGTTGCCACAGGGCGTATTGCAGGGCGCGGTTTTCGATAAAGATACCGAAGTCGTTCATGCCGCTCTCTTCGGCGGAGAACACGGAGTGGCCGGTGCCATCCTGATTGGCCACATCAATATGCCGGAACGGGCAGCAGCGCTCGCCGGGCAGTATCGTGCCGCTGGCTTTCACGAACGCGAGCGAGCGGGCGTTGAGCGATGAAATACGCAGGTCGTAGTCGCCGCTGGCGGGTTTGGGGGCGCTACCGCGCTCGACGAGCCCCACGGAAATGCCCGCTTGGCCTAACCGTGCCGCCAGGGCCGCGCCCACCATGCCGCCACCGACAATAATAATCTCGTGATCCCACTGCATGAGAGGCTCCTTACTCCGCTATCGAGGGCACATTGCATGTGCTTATATTGTCATACAGTATCGTTGACTTGTCGCAGTGTTGCCTAGGGTGATCCATTGACGCAGGCCGTGGAAAGTTCAGAAAAACGCGAGAGTAGCCAGGTGGCCGGAGAAGCGCTGGCCGCGTTCATCAAACGCCACCCCAAACTCTGGGTGATTACCGGGGCGGGGGTGAGTACCGACAGCGGGATTCCCGATTACCGCGATGCCGATGGCCAGTGGAAGCGACCGCCGCCGGTGCAGCACGGTGATTTCATGAGCTCCTTCGCCGTACGCCAGCGTTACTGGGCGCGGGCGCTGGTGGGCTTCAAAGCCATGCGCGAAGCCCAGGTGAGCGGGGCGCACCGAGCGCTTGCAGAGCTTGAGGCCATGGGCCATGTGGCGCTGCTGGTCACGCAAAACGTGGACCGCCTGCACCAGCGGGCGGGGTCGAAAAAGGTGATCGATCTTCACGGCAGAGCGGACGTGGTGGCCTGTATGGCCTGCGGCTATCAAATGATGCGCCACGCCATGCACAGCGAAATGGCGCTTATGAACCCCGCCTTTGCCGCGCTGGACGCCCACCACGCGCCGGATGGCGATGCGGATCTGGAAACCGATTTCTCCACCTTCAAGGTGCTGGATTGCCCGCGCTGCCAGGGCATCCTCAAACCGCAGGTGGTCTATTACGGCGATGTGGTGCCCCCGGCGCGTCGGCTGGCAGCACAGGCGGCGCTGCAGCAAGCCGATGCGGTGCTGGCGGTGGGGACATCGTTGATGGTCTATTCCGGCTACCGCTTCTGCCGGGATGCCCATGCCATGGGCCTGCCCGTGGCATCGCTCTCGCTGGGCGTGACTCGCGCCGATGAGTTTTTGACTCACCAGTGGCGCGCGCCGCTAACGCCGGTGCTGGAGCAGGCGGTTGCGTGCCTGAAGGGCGCTTAACGCGCTTTGGAGACCCACGGGTTACCTTCGCTCCAAAGCCGCCAAGGAGCGTCGCGGTCGGCGGGTTGGGCGTAATCGATGCCGACTCTTGGGCCGCTGGCAATCGCGCTGGGCGGGTCGCCAGACGTAATCCATAGCCCGTTCGCTTGATCGCTGTTCTGCGTCATATCGTGGCCGTAGAGGGCGTTGTCGATACGCAGCGCGCGGGTGAGTTTGCCGGGGCCGTTACACAGGTTGCGCCCCGCAACGCTGCGCCATGCGCGCATGGCTGGCTCGCCAATCACCGGTTCCACCGCGCGAATCAATACCGCGCAGGGGTTGCCTTCTGGCTGGGTGACCACGTTCAGCAGCCAGTGCATGCCGTACACCAAATAGACGTAGGCGTGACCGGGCGGGCCAAACATCGCCTCGGTGCGCGGGGTTCTACGCCGGTGGGCGTGGCAGGCGGAATCTTCCGAGCCGCGGTAGGCCTCGGTTTCCACGATGCGCGCGGCCATCAGCTCGCCATCCAGCTGGCGCACCAGCCAACAGCCCAGCAGGTCTCGGGCCACTTCCAACGTATCGCGGTTGTAGAAACCCAGGGGCAGGGGCGTGAGCGCCTCTTGCGTTATCGATGACTTAACAGGGGTTAACGCGTCTCTTTGCGGCATGCTATCGCCCATTACTTGAGTAAGCTGCTAGGGTATTCTTTAGGCCATTCATTGAAAAGCGGAGTTGCCCGTGCTGTCTTTCGAACATCAGTTCGCCACCTTGCCGGAACCCCTGTGGGTGGCGTGCCAGCCCACGCCCGTTGCCCAGCCCAGCCTGATCGCCTTCAACGATGCCTTGGGCGCGCAGCTAGGCATGCAAACGCGGCCCGACGACGCCACGCTGGCCCAGTGGTTCAGCGGTAACCAGCTACCGCCGGGTGCCGAGCCTAGAGCGTTGGGCTACGCCGGGCACCAGTTCGGTAACTTCGTGCCTCAGCTAGGCGATGGCCGCGCGCTGTTGTTGGGCGAAGTGGTGAACCAGCAGGGTGAGCGCCGTGATGTGCAGCTAAAAGGCAGCGGGCGCACGCCGTTTTCTCGCGGTGGCGACGGCCGTGCGCCCCTTGGCCCGGTGCTACGCGAATACCTGGTGAGCGAGTTCATGGCCGCCGTGGGCGTACCTACCACTCGCGCCTTGGCTGCCGTTTCAACCGGCGAACGCGTGGTGCGCCAAATGGCCGAGCCGGGAGCCGTGCTGACCCGCGTGGCCAGCAGCCATATTCGCGTGGGCACGTTCCAGTTTGCCGCCGTTCGCCGCGATGAAGACGCGCTAAAAGCGCTGGCCGACCATGTGATTGCCCGCCACTACCCAGAGGCGGCCAATGCTGACGATCCGTACCTGGCGCTGTTGGAGGCGGTGACCGCCCGCCAAGCGGCGCTAGTGGCGCGTTGGATGAGCTTGGGCTTTATTCACGGCGTGATGAATACCGACAACTGCAGCATTGCCGGTGAAACCATCGATTACGGCCCCTGCGCGTTTATGGAGCAGTTCGACCCGCAGAAGGTGTATAGCTCCATTGACCAGGGCGGGCGCTACGCCTTCGACAATCAGCCTGGCATTGCCCAATGGAACCTGGCTCGTTTTGCCGAAACCCTGCTTCCGCTGATGCGCGTTGAGGGCGATGCTGCGGTAGAGCAAGCCACCGAGGTGCTACGCGGCTTTACCGCACGTTTTGGCGCCGAGCAGCGCCGCCTGCATGCCGACAAGCTGGGCCTTGCCCCGGAAAGCGATCGCGCCGTGGCGCTGATGGAAGCGCTAGAGATCCAGATGCATCAAGGCCGCATGGACATGACCGCGACGTTCGACGCGTTGACGCACTATGCTCAAGTCTTGAGCGCGGACACGTCAGCCCACTCCCAAAAAGAGGCGCTGCTGGCGCTGACCACGCAGCCCGCTGGCCTGACCGCTTGGCTGGCCGACTGGGAAAACGCCCAGCAAGCCAGCCAGCAGAGTGAGCGCCTGGAGGTCATGCGTCGCGCCAACCCGGTGGTGATTCCCCGCAACCACCGAATCCAAGAGGTGATCGATGCGGCGGTAGAAGGCGATTTCGAGCCTTTTCACACCCTGCTCGCGGCGGTCACACAGCCCTTCGATGAATCCGAAGAAGCGCGCCGCTTGGCCGCCCCGGCCACGGAAAGCGAGCAGGTGCTGCGCACCTTTTGTGGTACGTGAATGCTTCGCCCCCTGTGATAAACTGTGCTTTTTTACAGGTAAGGGCGGAGGCAAGGTCGGCCTGTGCGCAAAATCATCCACTGCGACTGTGACTGCTTCTATGCGGCGGTCGAGATGCGCGATAACCCCGCGTTGACCGATATCCCCATTGCCATTGGCGGCAGTGTGGAGCAGCGCGGGGTGGTTGCCACCTGCAACTACCCGGCGCGTAAGTTCGGTATTCACTCCGCCATGCCCATGGCCCAGGCGCTCAAACGTTGCCCCCATCTCACGGTGATTCGGGGCGATATGGCGAAGTACAAAGATGTTGCCCGCCAGGTGTTTGCCATCTACCGCGATGTGACCGAGCTGATCGAGCCGCTGTCGCTGGATGAAGCCTTTCTGGATGTCTCGGAGGTCACGCTGTACCACGGCAGCGCTACCCGCATGGCCGAAGCCATTCGCCAGCGGGTGAGGCAAGAAGTGGGTATTACCGTTTCGGCGGGCGTGGCACCCAACAAGTTTCTCGCCAAGATCGCCAGCGACTGGCGCAAGCCCGATGGTCTCTTTGTCATCACGCCTGACGATATCGACGCCTTCGTGCAGCAGCTGCCGGTGAAAAAGATCCACGGCGTGGGGCCGCGGACCGCTGAAAAACTCGCCGAGCTGGGCATTCAGACCGGCGCGGATCTGCGCGCCCGGCCGTTGACCGAGCTGGTGGAACGCTTTGGCCGCTTTGGTCATCGGCTACACGAACTTAGCCACGGGCGCGATGAGCGCCCGGTCAAAACCCACCGCGAGCGCAAGTCGATCAGCACCGAGCAAACCTACTCCCAGGATTTACCCACCCTAGACGCCTGCCGCCAGCAGCTCCCCGAGCTGATCAGCGATTTAGAGCGCCGTTACGCTCGCCTAGACCCGGCCCCCGCCGTGCGCGGGGTGATGGTGAAAGTAAAGTTCAACGACTTCACCCAAACCACTGTCGAACACGCCGACCCCGCACCTAACCTGGAGCAGTTTGAGACACTGCTCAACGTGGGCTGGGCGAGGGGCGCACGCCCCGTGCGCCTGCTGGGCGTCGGCTACCGCTTGGCGGAAGAAACCGCTGCCCAGCAGCTCTCGCTGTTTTAATTAGCCGGTTAATCCTTGGATGGATTGACGAGGTTCGGTGCCCGCGTTAAAACAGACGTATGATAGATAGCGCCCCTTCCCGTTAGCCGACCCGCGAGCCTGCCATGCCTGCCGATGCCACCCAACGCCCCCGCTTAGTGTTTGCCCATGCCAACGGCTTTCCCGGCTTGAGCTACCGCAGCCTGTTAGACCCACTGGCAGAATCGTTCGATGTCCACCCGCTGGACCGCCTGGGCCACCACCCGGATTATCCAGTGAACCATAACTGGAGCAACTTGGTGGATGAATTGCTCAGTTACCTGCCCGAGACCGACGCGCCACTGCTGGGCGTGGGGCACTCGTTGGGCGGCACGCTGATGGCCATGGCTGCCGACAAGCAGCCGGAGCGTTTTCGCGGTGTGATCATGCTCGACCCGCCGCTGATGCTGGGGCCGGATGCCTGGGCGATGAAAGCGGCCAAGCGCTTTGGATTGATGGATCGCATCACACCGGCGGGTAAAACCAAAGGGCGTCGCAGCGTGTGGCCCAGCCGCGAGGCGATGGCGACCTCGCTGCGTCGCCGTGGTCTCTTCCGTCGCTTTACCCCCGAGGCACTCAACGACTACATTGAAGCAGGCACGCGACTACTGGACGACGGCAGCGCCGAGCTGACCTTCGACCCCAACATCGAGCTGGAGATTTTCCGCCACTTGCCGGATCACCTCTCCAAATTACCGCAGCGCGTGGGTGTGCCCATTCAACTGGTGGCGGGGCAGCAGTCGCACTTGATGACGCCGGGGCGGCTCAAGCGTATCGCTCGTCGCGGGCTGCCGGTCAGCACGGTGCCGGGGACTCACATGTTCCCCATGGAGCATCCAGAAGAGACGCGTACGGCCATACTGGCCGCGTGGCAGCAGTTTCGAACTGCGCCATAGAACCGATCGAGGAGGCGATATGTACCTTTCCGTACAGCTGAGCTACTACCCGCTGGCCGATGATTTCAAGCCAGTCGTCAAAGAGGTGGTCCAACGATTGGAGGCTACCGGACTGGAGGTTCACCCCAACCGAATCAGCACTCAGGTATTTGGCGAGTTCGATGAGGTGATGGTGGCGCTGAGTGACGTGATGAAGTGGTCGTTCGAGACCCACGGCAAAGCCGTGTTTACCGCCAACTTCCTGGAAGGCGACCGGCGGCCACGGTAAATGATGCCGTTGGCCTAGCCGTTTCCGCCTGCTTCGAAGGGCGTATTGCTGATGAAGCGGTTTCGCCAATCGTCGCGCCATTGCGGCATATCGATGAAGAAACGCTGGATCTGTTTATCGAAGCGCACCCAAACGATGGCCTCTAAATAGCGGCTATCCTCTGATGTCGTCGAAAAGTCGATATGCTGAGTGTCGAAAAGGGGCGTGCGGTAAACGTTCGCGGGCGCTGCCCGCTCGATGACACGCAGGTAAGCGACGCCTCCCAAGGGGGCGAGTAGTCCTGAGACTCTCACCGTTTCGATCAGGTAATCGCCCATCGGGCTGAACACGGACACGCTCGCGGGCGCATGAAGGGTGCGATAAAGGCCCACGCACAGCGTGAGTGCGATGAGCAAGGCCATGCCAACTGCAGCGCCTGCGACGCGCTTCATGTCATCGCTCCGTCGTTGAGTAGTCGAGTCATCGCTCCTTACCGAGGCTCACGTAACGCTGCGCTCAGCACTTCGCACGCAGCGTTACGTTTGATCACTTAGGCAAATGACGAGTATTACTCACTTTTAGCGCTCGTGCAGTTGGTTATTTCACCGGCTAGCTGTTCCAGTAATGCAGAGTACAGTCCCGCATCCAGCGTCAAGCCCACGCCGAGTGGATCCATTACTCCCAAGTACGCCGACGTATCCCCAAACACGTTGTTGACCATCTGCGGGTTGAACTGCGGTTCGCTGAAGACACACTGAATATTCTCTTCGTTGACGATCGTCTGTAACGCCTTTATGCGTGCCGGGCTGGGAGCGGATGCATCGCCGATGGAAATGGCCCCCGCAGCATGAACGTTAAAGGCTTCTTCGAAGTACTGGTACGCATCGTGGAATACGATGAAGCGGGTGTCCGTGCTGTTAGCCAAGCGTTCCTGGAGGCGCTGTTCGAGCGCGATCAGTGCTTCTTGACCCTGCTCGGCGTTATCGCGGTAGGTCGCCGCGTTGTCCGGGTCGAGTTCGCTTAGCTGCTCGGCGATGGCCGCCAGCCATTGGCGCGCATTCCCAGGGGCGAGCCAAGCGTGCGGGTTCATGCCGGTATGGCTATGATCATGGCCATGGTGATCATGCCCGTGGTCATGCTCGTGTTCGTGGTCATGCCCGTGCTCGTAGTCATGCTCGTGCTCGTGATCATGCCCGTGTTCGTGATCATGGTCATGGCCGTGTGCAGGCTCACCGTCTAGAGAAAACGTCGCCCCCTCGCGATATTCCAGCGTGTGGATGCCGGGAACGTCCATCAGTTCTAGGTGGCGAGCGTCGCCCGCTAGATTGTCCACCGGCCCTTCCAGCCAAGGGGTGAGCGCACCGCTGACCCATATCACCAGATCCGCACTGTCCAGCGCGCTGGCTTCCGAGGGACGCAGCGAATAGCCGTGGGGAGAGGCGCCGGGCTGAATGAACAGCTCGGGCGAGCCAACGTCGCCCATCACGATCGATACCAGTGAGTAAACGGGGGGAATATCGACCGCGACGCGGGGCACTTCCGCCGAGGCTGCTAAGGGAAAGGCCGTTAGTAATGGCAGCGCGAAGTACGTAAAGCGGTGTGGCATGAGGGCTCCTGATGAGACGAGGGTGAGTGAACGAGACAAGAAAGGACATCCAAGTATCGCTAGTCTTTATATTTATGTTATAACATAACAAATGCGTCAAGAGCGGATGTCAATGATGTCACTTGCATCTTCCCTCCATCGTGAAGCGGTACTCAGCGTTCGTCAGTTGAACGTTCGCTTCGGTGGGCAGCAGATACTCGAGAATATTCATCTCGACTTGTTTCGTGAACAGGTACTCACGTTGATTGGCCCCAACGGCTCGGGAAAGTCGACGCTGGTGAAAACCCTGGTGGGCGCGGTGAAGCCCACCTCGGGCAGCGTTACCATCGCTCCGAATCAGCGCATTGGCTACGTGCCCCAACGGCTCCATCTGGACCCTACGCTACCGATGACGGTCCAGCGCTTCATCAACTTGCCGCGCCGCCACTCACGTCAAGAGGTCGATAGCGCCCTTGAAGACGCCGGTGCCGAGACACTGCGGCAGGCCAATATGAGCGAGCTGTCAGGGGGACAGTTTCAGCGCGTACTACTGGCGCGAGCGCTGCTGGTCAAGCCCGACATTTTGATTCTCGATGAGGCAACGCAAGGCCTCGACCACCAGGGCACGGCGGCGTTTTATCGCCATATCGATAGCGTTCGCCGCACGTACGGCTGCGCCGTTTTAATGGTCAGCCACGACCTGCACGTGGTGATGCAGACCTCGGATCATGTGCTTTGTCTGAATCGCTGCGTCTGTTGCCAGGGCAAGCCCGAGCACGTGGCCTCGACCCAGGATTATCGCTCGTTGTTCGGTGACCAGGCCGCACAAACGCTGACGCTCTATCGTCACCAACCCCAGGAGACCGCCCATGCTGGATGACTTCATGTGGCGCGCCATGTTGGCGGGCATCCTCGTGGCGATGGCCGCCGCTCCGCTGGGCTGTTTCGTGGTGTGGCGGCGTATGGCGTACTTCGGCGATGCAACGGCCCACGCGGCCATTCTGGGCGTGGCGCTAGCGCTGTTGATGAATATCTCGATTTTCCTCGGCGTACTGGCGGTGGCACTGTTAATGGCCACCAGTGTTTCCCTGCTGAGCGGCCGTGGCTACGCCATGGATACGTTGCTCGGCGTGATGGCCCACTCGGCGCTGGCGATTGGGCTGGTCGCCGTGTCGTTTCTCAGCGGAGTGCGTATCGACCTTCACGCGTATCTGTTCGGCGATATTCTGGCCGTCGGTAAACAGGATTTGTGGGTGATCGGCGGCGGCGTGGCGTTGGTGTTGCTGCTGCTGTGCTGGCGGTGGCCCTTTTTACTGGCCGCCACGCTCAGCGAAGAGCTGGCCTACGCCTGCGGACTTCAGCCGCGTCGTGAACAGTTAGTGCTCACTCTGGCGTTGGCCCTGGTCGTTGCCGTGGCGTTGAAGGTCGTCGGTGTTCTGCTGATCGCCGCTCTGCTGATCATACCCGCCGCCACGGCACGTCCGTTTTGTCGCACGCCCGAGACCATGGCGCTGCTTGCCATGGGGGTGGCCATGCTGTCGGTGGCGGGAGGGCTGAAAAGCGCCTATCTCCTCGATACGCCGACCGGCCCTACCATCGTCTCGCTCGCCGCCCTGCTGTTCATGCTGTCAACGCTGATCTCACAGGGCTGGCGGTTCGTTCGCCAGCGCTTTGCGCTCGAGCCAGAGCGCTTTCCCATGCGTTAACGCCGCCGTGCTGGCAGCGGTCGGCCGTCTGCCCCGGTGCGAGCGTGTGGCCGTCTCCATCGATTTCTCACACTATCGGAGTTCACATGATGTCGTCGCCCGTTTCTTATGTATCCCCCGCTGACGCATGGCCTGCGCACGCGGCCATTGGTCAGGACATTAGCGTGTTACCGCGTATTTTCGAAGAGGCCGTGAATATCGCGATTTTCGAACGCCCCATGCCCGCTGAGATCGCCTTGAGTGCCCAAGCTCAGTGCCGAACGGAGCGCGCCTGGCAATATAGCTGGTTGGGGCAGCCCGACGATGCCATGGTGGCGGACCTGCTGCGTCAGCTTCCCGCACCCGAAGCAGCCAAGCCGCTGGTGGACGACATCGCCACCATTGCTGAAGCGATGGCCTTCCTATTCGAAACGCGTACCGTCGGTCTTCGCCTGCGCTTGTTTGATGGTGCCATGTGCCCCCGCTTTCACTGCGACAACCTGCCGGTGCGGCTCGTCACGACCTATGTGGGCCCAGGTAGCGAGTGGTTGCCGGAGGACGCCATCAATCGTAAAGGGCTGGGGGCGCCGCACCCCGATAAACCCGAGATTGCCACCGACAGTGCGGCAGTCCGGCGCCTCTCGCCCGGCGATATCGGTTTGATCAAGGGCAGCGGCTGGATCGGCAGCGAAGAGCGGGGGCTGGTGCATCGAAGCCCGGCACTGGAGAGCGGTAGTAAGCGCCTGTTGATGAGTATCGATCCCGCCTAGCGCTAGGAGTCTCTTTACAAACGACTCGGCAGCGCATGAGCGCCGAGGGGCACCCATGATCGCTGACTATTTAGTGTGACTTTATAACGTACTATTTTGGATGGGATGACGCTATGCCAGATCAAGGCAACCCCGCCGACACGCGCCCGAGAAAGGCTGATAAAGCCTGGGCAGATAAGCTCCTGGCGATGCCCGACAGCGACTATATGAACGACGAACAGCTCGCCTTTTTCCGTCAGCGGTTGCTGGAGGAGCGCGACGAAATAGAAGCGCATCTACAGGAGATCCGGCGCGTCATTGCTTCTCATGAGCGTGACAGCGACGAAGCCGATCAAGCGGCGTTCGAGGAGGAGCTGAGTTTGGCGTTGCGGCAAGCCGATCGCGAGAGCCGTCTGCTCAATAGTATCGCCGCCGCGTTGAAACGTATCGAAAGCGGCGACTACGGCTACTGCGACGAAACCGGAGAGCCCATCGGCTTGGCCAGGCTGATGTTTCGGCCCACCGCCAAGCTCTGTATCGAAGCGAAAGAGCGCCAGGAGCAGCACGAGCACCATTACCGCAAAGCAAGGTGGGGGTAGGGCATATGCAGGAACCATCGTTAACGCCCCTCAACCTACTCACGGGCTTTCTGGGCAGCGGTAAAACCACGCTGCTCAACCGCTGGGTACACCAAAGCTCCATGCACAACACCCTGGTGGTGATCAACGAGTTCGGTGCTATCGGGCTCGACCACCAGCTCATTACCCACAGCGATGAGCAGGCGGTGATCGAGATGAGCAGCGGCTGTTTGTGCTGCACGCTACGGGGGGATCTCAGCCGCACCTTGCAGCAAGCGTGCGATGGCTTGGAGGCGCAAGGCAAGCCACTGCCCGCCCGCGTGGTGATCGAAACCACTGGGCTGGCCGAGCCAACATCTCTGCTCCAACTGTTGATGACGGATCACTGGTTAGCACACCGATTCAGGCTGGATAGCGTGGTGTGCTGCGTGGATGCGGTCAATGGGGTTGCTACGTTGGATGCCCACCAGGAGGCGCAGCAGCAAGCCGCCGTGGCGGAAAAGCTGCTGATCACCAAGACCGACTTCGCGAGCGACGAGCAGGTTTCCCGCCTAGCGAATCGCTTGGCCAAACTCAACCCTGCCGCCGAGCAGTGGCAGGTGGTCAACGGCGAACTGTCGGCCGATCTACTGGTGGGCGCGGGGCTTTACTCGGAAGAAAGCCAAGCGTTCCAAGTGGCTCAATGGCTTAGCGCCAGCCGTTACGAGTTACATCCGGTGGAGCAGTACAAGGGGGCTTTTGCCAACTCGCAGGCCAACGCGGTCCAGCATGGCGATGGCATCCACTCCTTCTGCTTTAGTGTGAACGAGCCGATCGAGCCGGACGCCTTGGAAGAGTGGCTGAACTTGTTGATGTCCCTGATGGGCGAAAAGATGCTGCGCATGAAAGCCGTGGTACACCTGACCGACAGAGAAGCCCCGCTGGCACTGCACGGCGTGCAGCATATTTTTCACCCGCCGGCGCCGCTGCCCAAGGCCAGTGTGGGTGATCGTGTCTCCCGCTTCGTTTTCATTACCCAGAACGTGTCGCCCGATACCGTCGCAGGACTCTACCGCTTTTTTACCGCCGCTCAAGAGGTTACTCCATGATCGTTTCCACCATGCCCGATGTCGCCAAGCAAGCCCCTAATTCGCAGGGCACGTTGACCCGTGTGGGGATGGAGGGCATCGCGATGCCGGTACTGCTCGGCACCCAGCGCGTTGCTGCCAAGCTCGATGCCACGGTCAGCCTCGACGCGAAAGAGGCCCGGGGCATTCATATGTCGCGGCTTTATCTGGGGTTGGCACCCCTGGAGCAGACGCCGCTCTCCCTAGGGTTGGTGCAGAGCGTGCTCGAGCGTTTTTTAGCCAGCCAGGAGGGGCTGTCCCAGCACGCCTACCTCAGCATCGCAGGGGAGTTACCGCTCGAGCGCGCCGCGCTGATTAGTCCGCTCTCGGGGTGGAAGTACTACCCCTTCACGTTGCGCTGCGAGTTGTCCCCCGATGGGTTTCAATCGGCGCTCGATCTCGAGGTGGGCTACTCTTCGACATGCCCATGCTCGGCTGCTTTGGCGCGGCAGTTGATTCAGCAAGCCTTCGAAGAGGACTTTGAGGACATATCGCTGAGCAAGTCGGCGGTATTGGCGTGGCTGGGCAGTGAAGAGGGCATCTTGGCGACGCCCCATAGCCAGCGTAGCGTGGCTCACCTCACGCTTCGCCTTGCCACGACGGACGACGCTGCCATCTCGATAGAAACGTTCATGGAGAACATGATCGACCGGGTAGAGCGAGCCTTAGGTACGGCACTGCAAACCGCCGTCAAGCGCATCGACGAGCAGGCGTTTGCCTTGGCCAACGGGCAGAACCTGATGTTCTGCGAGGATGCCGCACGGCGGCTGGACACCACGCTGCGCCAAGCGCCAGGTGTGTCGGGGTTCCGGCTAAAAGTGGTGCATGCCGAGAGTCTGCATGCCCATGACGCGGGTGCCTATAGTGAATGGTGGGAGTGAAAGGATAGATGAAGAGAGCGCTGGCGTAGTGGCCAGCGCTCGGGGATGGCGAGTGTCGGGCTAAACCGTCAGTGAGCCAACATTTCGTCGACGATCTCTTCGCCACTGAGCGACGAAGGATAGTAGGTCGGCCAGTGGGTCAACTCCTCCAGCAGCGCTTCACGATCATCTCCCCAATACAAGTGGTAGTGGCCTGCATCCGTCGGATAGATGCTGTGGTCGCTGAACTGAATATAGTGGGGGAGCGCATCTTCGCTGGCGTCGTCTGCTAGTTCGAAGATGAAGCGAACGCCTCGGTTACCGGCCTCGTAATTCAAGATCTCGTAGCCATCGTACTGGTAGTCGCCGGTCATCGACTCGCCGTTGGCAAAGAAGGTGACGCTGCTGCCATCGATCACGATCCGCTCGACATCGGTGGCATAACCGGTGTCGTAGTAGGCTTTGTACTCTTCGGCAGTTTTATCGCCTTGTTCGGCTTTATGCGCGAAGACGGGGTCTAGAGTGCCGTCAAGTAAATAGGGATATACGGATTGCCAGTCGCCTTCCCAGTCGGAAAGCGCGCGATCGGCAATTTGCGCATCGTCGAAATAGCCCGCGTAAATATCGTTGTCATGCGCATGGCCCTGGTCGTGATCGTGGCTATGATTGTGGTCATGGTCATGGTCATGGTCATGGTCATGGTCATGGTCATGCGCATGGGCTTCACCATCATCGTGGTGATGGTCGTGATCGTGATTAGCAAAGGCATGCGGGGCGCTGGCTAGGATCGCAATGCTTAGCGCCATCGCGCAGGACTTCTTGTTAGCAAGTGTTGGCATGATCGAATCTCCGTTGTGTTGTTTTGATATGTTATAACGTATTGCAAGAGGCGTTCAATAGAGGAGTCGTGATTGACATCAACATGTCCGACAGTATCGCGTGTTTTCTGTGATGCTAAAGCTGCAGCGACGTGTACATAAGAAGGAGAGGGTGTTCGCGTGGGTCAGTAGGCCGGTTCCCCTGTTCATCTGACGAGATACGCCGTGCACAAACGACAGCGCCGCCCTTAGAGGCGGCGCTGTGGCTCGTATCGAACGCTTAGATCAGTGATTCCAGGCAGGACTCGATGATATCCAGGCCTTCATTCAACACGTCATCTTCAATGGTGACGGGCATCAAGAAGCGAATGGTGTTGCCGTACATACCGCAGGAGAGCAGGATCAGCCCCTCTTCGCGGGCTTTCTTGCACAGCGCAGCGGCCAGGTCTGGGTTTGGCGTGCGGTCGGTTTTGTTGTTGACGAGTTCGAACGCGGCCATGGCACCCATGTTGCGCACGTTGTCGATGCAGTCGAATTTGCTCTGCCAGCCACCGAAGCGCTGAGCCAGCTTTTCACCCACCGCTTGGCTCTTCTCGAGAATGTTCTCTTCTTCGAAGACTTGCATGACGGCCAGCGCCGCTGCACACGCAGTGGGGCTACCGGTATAGGTGCCGCCCAGGGAGTTCGGGCCTGAGGCATCCATGATTTTATCGGTACCGACCACGGCAGAGATCGGCATGCCGTCGGCCATGCTCTTGGCCATGGTCATCATGTCCGGCTCGACGCCGCTGTGCTCGATGGCGAACATCTTGCCGGTACGACCAAAGCCCGACTGCACTTCATCGATGATCATCAGCATACCGTGCTCATCGCAAATTTCGCGGATCTTTTCCAAGAAGCTCTTCGGGGCCGGATAGAAACCACCTTCACCCAGCACCGGCTCCAGAATGATCGCGGCGGTGTCTTTCGGGTTGGCGTCGGTTTTCAGCGCCATTTTCAGGCCGCGAATCGCTTCGTCTTCACTGACACCGTGATAAGGCACCGGGTAGGGGGCGCGGAAGACGGTGCCGGGCATCGGGCCGAAATCGGTTTGGTAGGGCGCGACCTTACCGTTCATGGCCATGGTGTAGAAGGTCCGGCCATGATAGCCGCCGTCGAAACAGATGACATTAGAGCGGCCGGTGGCGGCGCGGGCAATTTTTACTGCGTTTTCCAGCGCTTCGGCACCAGAGTTGGCCAGCATCACTTTGGCGTGGCCACGCACAGGAACGATGTGGCTCAGCTTCTCGGCCACTTTGACGTAGCCTTCATAAGGCATGACCGTTTGGCAGGTATGCATCACCTTATCTAATTGGGCTTTGACGGCGGCCACGACTTTTGGATGCCGATGCCCCACGTTCAACACGCCAATGCCGCCTGCGAAGTCGATGAAGCGGTTGCCGTCGGCGTCCCAGATCTCAGCGTTTTCGGCGCGATCCGCAAAGGCGGTAGCGGGGCTTGCAGCGCCCGCCGCGACGTATTTCTGCTTTAGTTCGTTAAGCTCGGCATTGCTCATGACTCAGCTCCTTTTAGGATAGGGTGTTGCTTTAGCATAGTGCGCAATAGCGTTGATCACACAGGTGACGGTGCGATGACAACCCGGTTGCGCCCGGCTTGTTTGGCCTGATACATCGCTTTATCGGCGCGATCAAGCATTCGAGTACTCGAGGCTTCAATGTAGCATGCGATGCCCGCCGATAGCGTGACGGTTAGCGCATGTTCGGTGTAGGGCGTTCGCGCGACTTCTTGGCGAATGCGCTCCATGGCGATACGGGCCGAATCGGCATCGACTTCTGGCATGATGATCAAGAACTCTTCGCCGCCAAGACGTATTTGGAAGTCGGTCTCTCGCAGCTGTTGATTGACGACCTGCGTCAGCGCTTGTAGAACGCTGTCGCCGGTACTGTGGCCGTAGGTGTCATTGATGTTCTTGAAATCGTCGAGATCGAACAGCACGATGCTGAGCGGGTTGCCGTAACGGCGAGAGCGCTCGATCGCCTCTTCGAGTTTGGCGAGGCCTTGGCGACGGTTGAGCAGCCCAGTGAGCTCGTCATGGTGGGCCAAATACTCCAAACGTTCGTTGGCCTGTTTCAAGCGCTCCTCGAGCTGCTTGCGCTGGGTGATATCGACGATGAAGGTGACTTTGCGCGATTGACCATCGTCGCCCTCGATACGGGCAGCTTCGGCGATGATGGTGCGGGCTTCGCCATTCTTGCAGCGCACTTCCCACTCCTGACGCAGTTCATGGGTCTCCTCGCCGTGGATGAACTCATCGTGGAGTTGACGCATTTGGGCGCGGTACGCCTCAGGCACCACGAGCGTGAAGTGCTGGCCAATCAGCTCCTCTTCTCGATAGCCGTAAAATTGACAGTAGGCCGGATTGACCATCTCGAAATACCCGTGAGGATCGGTAATGCAGATACCGAGAGGCGCCGTTTTGATGACGTTCTCCGTATTCCGTTTGGAACGGTTCACCAGTTGGTAGAGATGGTCCGTGCTCATGCTGGTCATTCAGCTCTCCGTGCGTCGCTGGGACTCTGACCGCAGCGCCTCGAGCAGCGTGGTCAATTCGGTGCCCAGCTTGCCGATCGCCGGTTTGGCATAGAAGAAGCCCTGCTGACGTGTAATCCCCGCCTGGGCAAGCCATAAGGCTTCAGCGCGGGTCTCGACACCTTCGGCAATCAGCGTCATGTCGAGTTCGGAGGCGAGCACAATAATGGCATTCAGCAGCGCCTGACGACGAGGGTCGTGGTCGCACTGTATCACCAGTTCGCGATCGATTTTCAGCTTGTCCGGGGCGAGGTCGGTGAGCAGGTCCAGGTTGGCATAGCCGTTACCGAAGTCATCGAGAGCGGTTTTGAAGCCCATGGAGCGATAGGCGTCGATGATGTTGCAGAGGTGTTGCCGGTCGCGCACACGCTCGGTTTCGGTGATCTCGAAAATGAGCTTGTCGGTTGGCCAGCCGACTCGCTGCGAGACTTCTAGCGTTGCCTGAATACATGCTTCCGGTTCGTATACGGCATTGGGAAGAAAGTTGATGGAAAGATCCGTTTCCATACTTAGTTCACTGGCAAGCTCGATGGCTTTGACTCGGCAGGATTGATCAAAGCGGTAGAGTAGGTCATCGGTGACTTGGGAAATGACACTCCAAGCCGACTCGCCATTGATGCCTCGAACCAAGGCTTCGTGGGTCGTCACGCGTGCCAGGGCAACGTCCACGATGGGTTGAAACGCCATCGTGAAATCAAAAGGGAGCGCTCCCTCGCAGCGTTTACACGTGCCATTTACCCGCGCGCAGTTACCCATAACGTCTCCTGACATGTTCGCTTGCGCTCGCTAACGTGGCGGCAATACCGCTCACCTTGATTGTCAAAAGCCCGAGTATGTCCGTGCTTTGTTAGACAGGTATCAACAGAGAAGATATCGCCAGTCTAGCGGCTTATGTCATGTCTGTATAGGTTTTGTATAGCGAAGTGGGCGATGAGGTGAACGCTTTCCTCCCAATAAAAAACGCCCCGAAGGGCGTTTTGAGAAGCGGGGCGGTAGGCTCGTTTGCCGCCAATAGCGTCTGATTAGATTATGCCCGCTTGGCGAAGCGCTAGGCGCTGCTCATCGCTGATGCCGATGGCATCCAGCACGCTGTCCGTGTGCTCGCCAAGCGTGGGCGGCGCTGTCGTGGCACTGATCGATTCGCCGTTGATGCGGATCGGATTGGCTACGAGGTTGACCTCACCTGCCTGGGAATGGGGCAACGTTTGTTTCAATCCGCGTGCTTTGACATGGGGGTCGTCGAACACGCGATCCAGGGTATTGATCGGCCCGCAGGGCACGCCCACGGCCTCGAAGGCCGAAAGCCAAGTATCGGTAGGTTGTGCGCCAAGTGCCAATTCCAGAAGCGGTATCAAGGTGTCGCGATGCTGAACTCGGCTGCCGTTGGTGGCGAAGCGCTCGTCTTGAGCGAGCTGCGGCTGGTCGATCACCTGGCAGAAGCGTCTGAACTGCTCGTCATTACCGACTGCCACGATCATATGACCATCGGCCGTGGCAAAGGCTTGATAGGGCACGATGTTGGGGTGTGCATTACCCAGACGTTGGGGCACCTGGCCAGACGTCAGGTAGTTCAACGCCTGATTGGCCAACACGCCCACCTGCACATCCATGAGTGCCAGATCGATATGGCAGCCTTTGCCACTATCGCGGCGTTGGTAGAGGGCCGCCAGCACCGCATTGGCGGCGTACAGGCCGGTAAAAATATCGGTGATGGCGACCCCCACCTTGACCGGGCCGCCCCCGGATTCACTGTCCGGTTTACCGGTCAGGCTCATGAGGCCGCCCATGGCTTGGATCATGAAGTCGTAGCCCGCCCGGTGGGCGTAAGGGCTTTCCTGGCCAAAGCCGGTGATGGAGCAGTAGACCAAGCCGGGATTGAGTGCTTTCAGGCTCGCGTAGTCCAGGCCATACTTTTTCAGCCCGCCCACCTTGAAGTTCTCGAGCAGCACGTCCGACTGCGCGGCGAGCTGCTTGATCAGCGCTTGGCCTTCGGGCTTGGCCATATCCACCGTCACCGAACGCTTACCGCGATTGGCGCACAGGTAATAGGCCGATTCCGTGCTGCCGGAGAGCCAGGGCGGCCCCCAGTGGCGGGTATCATCGCCGCTTTGAGGGCGCTCGATCTTGATCACCTCGGCACCCATGTCGGCCAGCATCTGCCCACACCAAGGGCCTGCTAGTACCCGAGAGATATCGAGTACTTTAATGCCTGCTAGGGGCTTGGCGGCTGTGCTCATCGGGTGCCTCGCTGAGTAGCTACGAATTTAGAAGAACGACTGGATGCCGGTTTGCGCGCGGCCCAGAATCAGGGCGTGCACATCATGAGTACCTTCATAGGTATTCACGGACTCCAGGTTCACCATGTGACGAATCACGCCGTACTCGTCGGAGACACCGTTTCCACCGTGCATGTCGCGGGCCACGCGAGCGATATCCAGGGCTTTACCGCAGTTGTTGCGCTTGATCAGCGAGATCATTTCCGGCGCCCAGTTACCGCTGTCCATCAGGCGGCCCACCTGCAGAGCGGCTTGTAAGCCCAGGGTGATTTCGGTCTGCATGTCGGCCAGCTTCTTCTGGATCAGCTGGTTGGCGGCCAGCGGGCGGCCAAACTGTTTACGGTCGAGGGTGTACTGACGGGCAGCGTGCCAGCAGAACTCGGCGGTGCCCATCACGCCCCAAGCGATGCCGTAGCGGGCTTTGTTCAAACAGCCGAAGGGGCCTTTCAGGCCGCTTACGTTAGGCAGCAGGTTCTCTTCGGGCACGAAAGCGTTGTCCAACACGATCTCGCCGGTGATGGAGGCGCGCAGAGAGACCTTGCCTTCGATTTTCGGGGTGGAGAAGCCTTCAGTGCCACGCTCGACGATGAACCCTTTGATCTGGTTGTCGTGGGCGGCAGATTTCGCCCATACCACGGCAATGTCGGCAATCGGACTGTTGGTGATCCACATTTTCGCGCCGGTCAGGCGGTAACCGCCATCGACCTTTTCCGCACGGGTAATCATGGAGCCTGGGTCGGAGCCATGGTCGGGTTCGGTCAGGCCAAAGCAGCCGACCATCTCGCCGCTGGCAAGCTTAGGCAGGTACTTATGCTTCTGCTCTTCGGAGCCGTAGGCTTCGATGGGGTACATCACCAGCGACGACTGGACGCTCATGGCCGAGCGGTAGCCGGAATCGACACGCTCTACTTCGCGGGCGATTAGGCCATAAGCCACATGGTTGACGCCCGCACCGCCGTACTCCGGAGACACCGTGGCACCTAGCAGACCCAGCTCGCCCATCTCGTTCATGATCTCGCGGTCGAAACGCTCTTCACGGAAGGCGCTGAGTACCCGAGGCTGCAGGTTTTCCTGGCAGTAGTCATGGGCGGCATCGCGGATCTGGCGCTCTTCGTCGGTGAGCTGGCTTTCCAGTAGAAGCGGGTCGTCCCAGTTGAAGCGTGTCATGGCGTGAACTCCGAAAGATGATCGTGTTGAGCCCAATGTATCGCCGTTATTTAAAAATTTCTACATTTTTTTAAAACGAAGATTTTAATCGATGCCACGGGCTTGGAGTACCCGGGTAATGATGGGGACTGGCGTCATTAGGTGGTCGCGCATCAGGTTAGCGGCCTGTTCGGCATTGCGGGCGAGAATGACGTCCACCAGCGTGGCGTGTTCTTGGCGTTTGATTTCAAGGGCTTGAGGCGACATGACGGTCTCTTTCAGCCATAAATGGCGGTAGCGCTCCACCTGATCGAAGAGGGTGTCGCGCATTTGCAGCAGGTGCGGCGAGTTACAGCCGCTGGCGATGGCGGTGTGAAACGCTTTGTGGCGCAAATCCCAACCATCCAGCAGCTCGTCGGGGGAGCTGACCTCGGTCACTTTGGCTAGCCGGTGGGCGGTCGCCAGTACGTTGGCTTCCCAATCGTCATCGCCGCGCTCGATCGCCAAGCGCAAAATCAGCCCTTCCAACTGGGCGCGGGCATCGTAGATATCGTTCAGCTCGGCCAGCGACATGGCGGCCACTCGGTAGCCGCGTTGACTGATGGCGACCACCAAACGGTCGGCCACCAGCTGTGAAAGGGCTTCGCGCAGCGGCCCGGTGCTCACCCCGTAATACGCTTTCAAGCGGCTCATCAAGAGCTTCTCTTCAGGCGCGTAGCGGCCGCGAGTGATGTCATGCTTGAGCGATTGGTAGGCGCTCATCGCGAGGTTTTGACGCGGGGCTTCATGCTCCATGGGAACTCCTTGAACCAATGTGGCTTAGACCAATGTAGGGGCGTGGCGGTCAACGCTGAATAGCGGCTATTATCAATAAATTTTGAAAATTTGGCACAGGTAACGACATTCATGTGGGATTTCATCATTGTAGGCGGTGGTATTTTGGGATTTTCCACCGCCATGCAGCTGCAACAGGCGTACCCAGATAAGCGCCTTTTGGTGATCGAGAAAGAGTCGGGAGCGGCCCAGCATCAAACCGGTCACAATAGCGGTGTGATTCATGCGGGGGTCTACTACACGCCGGGCAGCCTGAAAGCGACGTTCTGCTTGGAAGGCAATCGCGCTACTCGGGCGTTCTGCGACCAGCACAACGTACCTTACGACATCTGCGGCAAACTGTTGGTAGCCACCAATGCACTCGAAAAACAGCGCATGGAGGCGCTGTGGGAGCGCACCGCCGCCAACGGACTGGAGCGTGAATGGCTAGAGGCCGAGGCACTCAAAGAGCGTGAGCCCAATATCACCGGCGTGGCGGGGATTTACGTGCCTTCGAGTGGCATTGTGAACTACGCCGAGGTGACCCGTGCCATGGCGGCGGAGTTTACCCGCCTTGGCGGTGAGATCCGCTTTGACCACTGCGTGACCGGGTTGGAAGAGCGTACCAACGAGGTAGTGGTGACGACCCAAAAGGGCGCTTTCAGCGGTCGTTACCTCGTCTCTTGCTCGGGACTGATGGCCGATCGCGTCATCCGCATGCTGGGCAAAGACCCTGGCTTTACGATTTGCCCCTTCCGCGGTGAGTACTATCGACTACCCGAGCGCCACAACCAAATCGTCAACCATCTGATTTACCCTATTCCCGATCCTGCCATGCCGTTTTTGGGCGTTCACCTGACGCGGATGATCGATGGCACGGTCACCGTGGGGCCGAATGCCGTGTTGGCATTAAAACGCGAGGGCTACCGCAAACAGGACATGTCGCTGAGTGACATGGGCCAGATGTTCACCCACCCTGGTATCTTGAAGGTGTTAGGTAAACACTTGAAGCCGGGGCTCATCGAAATGAAGAACTCGCTCTACAAGCGTGGCTATCTCGAGCTGGTGCGTAAGTACTGTCCCAGCCTGACGCTCGACGATCTTACGCCTTATCCCGCGGGGGTGCGCGCCCAGGCGGTCTCTAATGATGGCAAGCTGGTGGACGACTTTTTGTTCGTGAACACCAAGCGCACGGTGAACATTGGCAATGCACCGTCGCCGGCAGCCACGTCGGCGCTACCTATCGGGGCGCATATCGTCGAGCACGTCAAAGCGCTGTTGAAATAAAAAGCCGCATGGCGCTGGATTAGCATCTTACGCGCCAGCCGTGCTAACTTCTGTCCACCGCTCCAAAGGCTGGCAACACCAGCCTGGGGCTGGGGCTTCACACCTCCTTTACGTCAACCATACCTATAAGTCCAAGTAGGACGGAGGAAACGCTCATGCGAACTCTAAAATATACCGTCGCCGCCTCCATGCTCGCCGTGGCGCTGCCTGCCAGCGCGCAGCAGCTCTCGATTGCCACGGGCGGTACTGGCGGCGTTTACTACCCCATCGGCGGTGGCTTTGCCGAAATGATCAACAACCATATCGAAGGTGCTCAAGCGACGGCTGAAGTGACCGGCGCCTCGGTCGAGAACATGGGCTTGATCATGCGTGGCGACGCCGATATGGCGCTGGCGTTGGCCGATACGGTCTACCAAGCTTATACCGGCACCGGCGATTTCGAAGGCCGCCAGATCGAGAACACCCGCGCGCTGGCGTCGGTGTATCCCAATGCCGTGCAGCTCGTCACTCTGGCAGAGTCTGACATTCAGAGCATTGCCGACCTGGCCGGTAAGCGTGTCTCTGTAGGCGCACCGGGTAGCGGCACCGAGCTGAACGCCCGTGCTCTGCTAGAAGCCAACGGCGTGAGCTATGAAGACTTCACGCCCCAACGTCTTAACTTCAACGAAACCGCTGACGCCATTCGTGATGGCGATATCGATGCCGGTTTCTGGAGCGTTGGGCCGCCCACCAGCTCCATTCTCAACCTCGCCGCGACCCGCGACATTCGCCTGATTAGCCTGTCGGATGAAGAGATCGCCAACGCTCAGGAAGAGGAAGCGGTCTTTGCACCTTACGAGCTGGCGGCGGGCATGTACGACGGTATGGACGAGGCGGTACAGACCATCGGTATCCCTAACGTGCTGGTCGTCAACGCCGATATGGACGAAGAGCTGGCCTACCAGTTGACTCAGCTGCTGTTCGAAAACACCGATGAGCTGATTGCTGTCCACCCGGCTGCCAATGACACCACCATCGAGTTCACTATGAACTCTACGCCGGTACCGCTGCATCCGGGCGCGCTTCGCTACTTCGAAGAAGTTGGCGCTGAGATCCCGGACCGTCTGCGTCCGTAACCCATTAGGAGCCGTGCCATGCAGTGGCAACGACGACTGATGGCGCTCTTACTGATGAGTGGTTTGTTCGCCGAAGCGGGGGCCTCCCCCGCTTCGGCGACTGCGTCTTGGCATCTGCGGGTCGTGACCGAGCAGGGCGACACGCTCGTAGATGCAGCCGCGCCGCAGGGCAGCCGCTGGTGCATCCAGTGGCAGCACTCTGTCGAGCACTTTACGGTGTTGGACTGTTACCGCAACGCGGGTGGCACGATGCAGCTCGAGCGCAGCCACCAACCGGATTTTGCCGCTGGGCTTGGGCACATTTTCGGGCGCGGCGAGCAGGTGTCGGACGGCCAGGGCGGTTACTGGATCAATGCCATCGACGAGCCAGTGGCGAACAATCGCTACGTACTACGGGTCGGCTCGACGGCCGTCAATCACCGCGTCATGTGGCCAGATGGCGAGCATCCCACCGTGAGCCTGAGTGAGCGAGCGGCTGGCCAACGCGTCACGATAGCCTTGTCATCGCGTTGAGTGTCGTTAGCCAAACACCTCATAAGTGCGCCGATCGATGTCGCTTTTCATAAAAATTAAGTGGGTGTTAACCCCCAAAGTTAGCTTATGCTTCCGAGGACTTCATGAACGAATCCACGCCACCGCCGACTGTGATGCCGGGCGGCAATGCGATTCAACCCCGCTTCGTTTTATGGTGTATCACCATCGTGGCGGTGGGACTGTCGTTATTCCAACTCTACTCGGCGGGTATTCAGCCGCTGGGCCTATTTTATCAGCGCAGCATTCACCTAGCGCTGATCATGCTATTGGCCTTTTTGATGTTTCCGGCCTTTGGGCCAAATCGTAAGCGCGGCATCGTGGGCTGGGGAATCGACCTGGTCTTCTTTGCCGGTGCGCTGATCACGGGTGGCTACTTGGTGTTCAACTTGGATGCCATCTTCAGTCGCGCCGGGTTCTGGAACCAGACCGATATTTTGGTTGCCTGTATTGCCACGGTCACCGTACTCGAGGCCAGCCGCCGCGCGGTGGGTTTTGGTATGACGGTGATTGGCTTGCTCGCTATCGTTTATGCGTTTGCCGGCCCCCGTGGGGAGCTTCCCTGGCTTGGCGAGTGGATGCCCGGCATCATGGAGCACCGTGGTTACAGCCTCGACCGCGTGGCCGGGCAGCTTTACCTGGGCCAAGAGGGCATTTTTGGCCTGCCGCTGGGAGTTGCCGCTACCTATATCTTCATTTTCGTCCTCTTCGGTGCTTTTTTGGAAAGTACGGGTGCCGGTAAGTTTTTCATCGATATGGCTTACGCTGCCACTGGACGCCAGCGCGGCGGTCCGGCCAAAGCGGCCGTTCTGGCCTCGGCGGGTATGGGATCGATTTCGGGCAGCGCCATTGCCAACGTGGTCACCACCGGCGCGTTCACCATTCCGCTGATGAAGAAACTAGGCTACCAGCCGAAGCAGGCGGGGGGCATCGAAGCGGCCGCCTCCACCGGCGGGCAAATCATGCCGCCGCTGATGGGCGCGGGTGCCTTCTTGATTGCCGAATATACCAATACGCCTTATTTAGAGATCGTCAAAATCAGCATTCTGCCGGCGATCATGTACTTTGCGACGGTCTATCTGTTCGTCCACATCATTGCCTTGAAACAAGGCATGCAGGGCATGGCCAAGAGCGAGCTGCCCCAAATGCGCCAAGTCATGAAAGATGGCTGGCACTTCCTCCTGCCGCTGGCGGTGCTGGTATGGCTGCTGGCCATGAGCATGTCGCCCATGCGCGTGGGGTATTACGCGGTCGTCACCATGGTGGCGGTGGCCGTCTTGCGCTATGCATTATGGTACTTCTTCGTGGCACCCAAACAGGGGCAGCCTGTCACGGTCGAGCGCACGAAATCGGTCGTGTGGGCAGGGCTCGTGAAGCTGGTCCAGGGATTAGAGTTGGGCGCGCGCAATGCCGTGGCGGTCTCCATGGCTTGCGCTGTCGCCGGTATCATCGTCGGCGTGGTCGGTTTGACCGGCCTGGGTCTGAAGTTCTCCTCTATGATGCTGGCGTTCTCCGGTGGCAACCTGGTGCTGGCACTGCTGTTGGTGCTGTTGGCGAGCCTAATTTTGGGGATGGGGTTACCGGTCACTGCCAGCTACATCGTTCTGATCGTGCTGGTGGGGCCAGCGCTGACCGCCGAGTTCGGTGTGCCGCTGTTGATCGCTCACTTGGTGGTTTTTTGGTACTCCCAGGACTCCAACGTCACGCCACCGATTGCCCTGGCGGGGTTTGCGGGGGCGGCCATTGCCGGCAGTAAACCCATGGAGACGGGCTTCCAAGCGTGGAAGTTTGCCAAGGGGCTCTACCTGATTCCGCTGTTCATGGTCTTCAATCCGGAGATCATCATTGGCGGGCCGGTGCTCGTGGTGGTATGGAATGCAGTCATCGCGCTACTGGCGCTATGTGCGTTCGCGGCCTCGCTAGAAGGCTACCTGTTCACGCGTATGTCTTGGCTGCCTCGTTTGGCCATTGGTGGCGCCATTGTCGGTGTGTTCTACCCAAGCTTGTGGACGGAGGTGGCCGGCGTCACGGTCATGGTCGTAGCCATCGCCGCTAACTGGCAGGCGAGCAAACGGGAGCCAACGCCGGTGGCCGGTTGATTTTGCCTAGGAGAAAAGCAGCACCAAAAAAGCCCGGGAACATTCGTTCCCGGGCTTTTACGTTTTAGCGTCGGTTCGTATTTAGAAGATCGACTCTGCCGTGCCAGCCCCCTGCGAGCCACTGGCTTCCTCAAGCTCTTGGCTAATGCGCCGAGGCTGGAAATCCGGTAGATGGTCTCTGTGGAACAGCTCGGTCATGCCGCCCGGTTGGTCATCGTGTAAACGACGGCCCGTCTCCGGGTCCACCCGTGCGGTGACGATGGTGTCGGGACGCTCTGGCAGTGCAGAGGGGGTTCCTTCGAGCGCATCGCCCATGAAGTCGATCCAGATGGGTAGAGCGGCATTCGCGCCATACTCGGCAATGGTGTCGTTGCTGTCTTTACCGACCCACACCGTGGTGACGAGATTGCTATTGAAACCGGCAAACCAGGCGTCTCGCTGGCTGTTGGTCGTGCCGGTTTTACCGACGATATCCTCACGGTTTAGGCTCAGTGCACCTCGGCCCGTACCGGAGGTAATGACGTCGCGCAGCATGTCTCGCAGAATATATACCGCTGCTGCGTCGGCCACACGAGGGGCGATCGGGTAGGTCTTGCCATCGATCTCGACGGTTTCCTGGCCCTCGGCGCAACTCACGCAGGCAACCTGCGGCGTAGCTTCATCGATCACTTCGTTATCGTCATCGCGGGTCACCCGCTCGATGAACCAAGGCGAGACTTGGAAGCCGCCGTTGGCGATCACCGCGTAGGCGTTGGTCATCTCCATGGGCGTGAGACTGGCGCTACCCAGGGCCAGTGACAGGCCGCGGGGCAGACGCTCCGGCGAGAAGCCGAACCCTTCCAGATATTGGATCGTGTGGTCGAGCCCCATGGTTTGCAGCACGCGAATGGTGACGAGATTGCGCGAACGTGCCAGTGCCGGGCGCAGGCGCATCGGACCTTGGAAGTCGCGGCTTGAGTTGACCGGGCGCCATAGTGAATCGCTGCCATCATCCAATACCACCGGCGCGTCGTTGACCACGCTCGCCGCGTTCATTTCGCCATCTTGCAAGGCGGCGAGATAAATGAACGGCTTGAAGATTGAGCCGGACTGACGCTGGGCTTGCACGGCGCGGTTGAACTTACTAGCGTTGAAGTCGAAGCCGCCCTGCAGCGCCAGAATCGCACCGGTGCGTGGGTCTTGCGCCACCAGCGAGCCTTCGGCGTCTGGACGTTGGGAAAGGCGCAGCGTGCCGTCATCGGTCTCGATGACGCGGATGAGGTCGCCCCGTTCGGCAATCTGTGCCGCATTGGTCGGTTCGGCCCCTCGGCTACGCGGGCTCAAATAGGGGCGCGCCCAGCTAAGACCACTCCATGGAATCGTTTGCAGCTCACCGCCACGAGTCAGCACCTGCATCTCACGGCCACTGCTCTCGACCACGATGGCAGGCTGCAGCAGGCCATAGTTGGGCGTACGCTCCAGTACCTGAAGCCAGTTGCTCACATCGCCATCCACGCCTTCGACTTCGGTTTGGCTACGCTGGGCAGCCTGACGAGCGGTTTGGCGGATCTCCGGCGACTCTGACAGCTCCTCTTCCAAACCCTGGGTAGTGGTCTGCTCTTGGGCTTCGACCAAGCTGGGGGCAATGTCCTCTTGCTCGGCACCCCGCCAGCCATGGCGTAAGTCGTAAGCGATCAGGCCATTGGCCAGCGCCTGACGGGCAAACGGCTGCAGTTCGCTATCGATGGTGGTGTAAATGCGGTAGCCACCGGTATAGGCGGTATCACCAAAGCGCTCGATGGCGTATTGGCGTGCCATCTCTGCCACGTAGGCGGCATCCACCTCGGTTTGGGTGTAGTGGCGGCGTGCGGTGACTGGGGCCTGAACGGCACTTTGATAGGTATCGTTATCGATATACCCAAGCTCACGCATGCGGAATAGGATCCAGTTGCGACGAATCAGCGAACGCTCGGAGTTGGCCAGTGGGTTGAACGCCGAGGGGGCTTTGGGCAGTCCGGCAATCATGGCGGTTTCCGCCAGGCTCAGCTCGGCGAGTGGCTTGTCGTAATAGGTCTCGGCGGCAGCGGCAATGCCATAAGCACGGTTACCTAGAAAGATCTTATTGACGTAAAGTTCGAAGATCTCCTCTTTGTCGAGAATCTGCTCCATCTGTAAGGCCAGCAGAATCTCGCGAATTTTCCGTGTGAACGTCTGGTCGAGGGTCAGCATGTAGTTACGTGCGACCTGCATGGTGATGGTGGAACCCCCCGATTGAATGGTGCCGCCACTCTGAACCAGCTCGACCGCCGCGCGCGCCAAGCCGCGCGGGTCGACGCCTGCATGATCGAAGTAACTGGCGTCTTCGGCAGCAATCAGCGCGTTGATCATGTCTTGGGGAATGTCATCGAAGTCGATCGCCACGCGGCGCTCTTCACCGAATTCGCCGATCAGCTTGCCGTCGTTGGTAAAAATCCGTAGTGGCGTGTGCAGTTCGAAATCCTGCAGCTGACGCACGTCGGGCAGGCCCGGCGAAAAATAGATCGCCGCACCGATCACCGCCAGTATGACCGCACCCGAGAGCGCAACGACCAGTGAAAATAGTGACAGCACAAGAGTCCGTAAAAACGTCATGAACAGTGGGCACCCGTAAAAAGAGGAGTAGCCAGGGCAGTATTAACGCCATGGCGCGCAAGTGGCTGCCATTATAGGAAGGGGAGGCAGCGGCCACCAGTGTTGATATGGCGTAGAGGCATTGGCGTGTGCCTTAACTAAAAATCATGTAACCTCGAAACTCGCACGATAGGCAGGCGGAGCCGAACTCAACATGCGTTTACTAACACCCAGTAAAGGGTTGATTGGTGTCGATATTACCTCGGCGACCGTCAAGCTACTCGAACTCAAACGGTGCAACGATAATTACCAAGTCGAGAGCTACGCCGTGCGCCCGCTTCGCGAAGGTGCGGTGGTCGAACGCCGTATTCGAGATATGAACGATGTGGCCAACATGCTGAGTCGCGCCGTCGAACACGCCAAACCCTCAACGCGTAAAGCTGCCGTGGCCGTTCCGGCCAGCGCTGCCATTACCAAAACGCTTCAGTTTCCCGTCTCGCTGAGCGAAGACGAGATCGAAGAGCGCATAATCGCCGAGTCAGACCGGCATATTCCGTTTCCGTTCAATGAAGTGGCGTTCGACTTCCACTGCCTGGGCCCTGCGCCCTTCGATGACGAGCAGCAGCAGGTCATTTTGGTGGCTTGCCGCCAGCAGGATGTGTCACAGCTCACCGAAACCTTGGAGCGTGCCGGATTGGAGCCTGCGGCGGTGGATGTGGAAACCTTCGCCATGGAGCGCTCGCTGGCCGAGCTGCGTCGTCAGCTCAACGTCGACAGCGACCCCAACGCCTGCGTAGGGCTAGTGGATATTGGTGCGAACATGAATGCCTTTCACGTCGTGCGTGGAGGTCACATCGTTTATAGCCGGGACACGGTGTTTGGCGGTCGCCAGCTCACCGACGCGATTCGCGACCATTACTCTTTGAGTAACGAAGAGGCGGGCTTTGCCAAAAAGCGCGGCGGCCTGCCTGAGGATTACCACGAGAAAGTGCTCAATCCGTTCCTGGAAACCGTCGTACAACAGGTGGGGCGCTCCCTGCAGCTCTATTATACCGCCGGGCGCCAGCACGAAGTGCAGCACATCGTACTGGCCGGCGGCTCGAGCGTCATTCCCGGCTTGGCCGAGCGCATCGCCGACGATAGCGGTATGTCGGTGACCATCGCCAATCCGTTTCAGCGTATGCGTGTCAATAAGCGCCTCAATATGGAAGGTTTGACGAACGATGCTCCAGCCATGCTCACCGCGGGCGGTTTGGCGATGAGGGTTGGACTATGAGCATTAATATCAACCTGCTTCCCTGGCGGGAGGCGCGTCGGGAGAAACGCACCCGCCGTTTTTACGGGGTCGTCGTGCTGATGCTGATCGCCGGGGTTGCGCTGGGCCTGGGGGTCGCTCAGCTTTACCAGCAGAAGCTCGCCGCTCAGCAGCAGCGTAACGCCTATATCACCCAGCACATCGAGCGCCTGAATAACGAAATTGCCGATGTGCAGCGCTATCAACAAACCGCCGAGCGACTAGGCGAGCAGTTGGCGCTGTTCAACACGCTGCAGGCCGAGCGGGTGAGTACCGTGCAACTGTTCAACGATATCGCTGCAAGCGCGGTAGACGGCGTGGTGTATCAGCGGCTGACCCGTAACGGCGAGCAGGTAAGCGTATCGGCCATGGCGGGCAGCGAACGTCAGGTATCCGATCAGCTGCGTCAGATTGCCAGTATGCCTGGGCTAGGAGTGCCGCTACTGTCGGAGGTGACCAGCGGGCAAGATGGCAATAGTCGCTTGTTCCAGTTCGAAGTGGTGCAGTCGTCGCTGAGAGAGAGTGGTGACGGGGAGGAGTCGCCATGATAGGGGGGCGCGAGCGCTGGCGGGATGAGTGGCAGCGATTGAAAACGCTGGATTGGCAGTCGCTGGATGTCAAAGAAGCGGGCGAGTGGCCCGTGCTACTCAAGGTGCTGTGTGGCGCGCTAGCGTTTTGCGTAGCCTTGGGCGGACTGAGCTGGTGGTTGGTGAGCGAAAAGCGCATCGAACTGGAAGCGGCGCAGCGCCAAGAGGCGCGTCTTCTGAACGAGTATCGTAGCAAAGTCTCTGAAGCGGCCTTTTTGCCCGAAGTGCGGGACCAACTCATCGCGCTCGAAGAGCAGATGACCACTATGCGCTCCATGCTGCCCACCAGTGCCGAAATTCCCTCGTTATTGGATAGCATTAGCGAGGCAGCGCTGGATAATGACTTGAGTATCGAAACGATTCGCCTGCGCCCCACCGTGCGAAATACGCACTACGTGGAGCACCCGCTGGATATTCAGGTGCGCGGCGGCTATCACGAGCTGGCGCACTTCGTGGCCGACATTAGTCAGTTGGCACGTATCGTGACCCAGCACGATATCGCGCTCTCACCGGCCGAGCAGAGCGGTGAGTCGCTGCGTATGTCATTGGTCGCTCGCACCTATAGCTATATAGACGCAGCAGACGGGGAGGCGCCCGCACCATGAAGCGTTTACTCACTTTTGGCTTAATGGCGCTTCTCGCGGGTTGTAGTGACGCCAACCTTGGCCAGCTAGCGTCGGTGTTGGACGAGATTCGGCGCGCTCCAGCGGGACAGCCGCCGGTCGCCATTCCAACGATTCCCGACTACCAGCCGATAGAGTACCGCTATAGTAATGCCCGCAGTCCGTTCCTCGCTCCTGAGAGCGTGCGAGCGACCGAGGCGGCGGCCGTCTTTGCAAGCGCCCTGGCCCCCGACCAGCAGCGAAAGACCGAGCCGTTAGAGCAGTTCCCGCTGCAAAGCCTACGTTTGGTGGGCACGCTGCGGATGGGCGGGCAACAGGTGGCACTGATCAGCGCGCCAGACGGTAGCGTCACTAGCGTGCGCGAAGGCAACTACCTAGGCACCGATTTCGGGCAGGTGACCACGATCAGTCCGCAAGAAGTGCGCATCACCGAACGTACGTTACATCAGCAGTTAGGTTGGCAAGAGCGCGAGGCAACGCTCACGCTACAGGAGTAGCTAGCCCCACGCTACTCGGCAGTACACTACATTGACTCGTTACCGGATGATATCTATGGCCGTCACGCTTCGTCGAATTACGCTATCACTGTTAGCTCTGTTGCCGACTTTTGCCTTTGGGTCTGTGCTAACCGACTTGGACGTGCGCCAAACCGACAGCGGTGAGGTCGAGCTGCTCTTGCAATTCAGCGGCGGTGTGGCCGAACTGCGTGGCTATCGGTTGGACGCGCCGCCCCGCTTAGCGCTGGACCTGGCCGATACCCAAAGTGGCTTGCCCCAGCGGCGGATCAACGTCGATCGCGCAGGCGTCGAGAAGATTACTGCATTGGAAGGAAATGGCCGAACGCGTCTGGTGGTCGACCTACGCCAACCGCTCGAGTACACCTCCCGCGTGGAAGGCGATCAGCTACGAATTACCTTGAAGAGTGCTGGGGACGTCCCAACGTCCGAGCGCGTGGCCTTGAGCAGCGCAGCGCCGCCATCGGTCGATAGTGGCTTGGAAACGTCTGAAGGCCCACGCGTCACCAATATCGATTTTCGCCGAGGGGACGATGGGGCTGGCCGTTTGCTGGTCACCTTCGACCGGGAAGGTGTGGTGACACAGGTGCGCGAAGGCAGTGGCGGCGTGGTCGTGGCTGAACTCCGCGATGTAGACATTCCCGATGCGCTCAACCAAATCTATGACGTAACCGATTTTGCCACGCCGATTACCCGTATTACGCCCCGTTCCGGGCAGCGCGATACACTGCTGGAGCTGCAAACCAACGGCCCCTACGCCATGGTCTCATCGCAAAGCGGACGCACGCTCACCGTCGAAGTGCAGCCGGTGAGCCAGGCCAGCCAGCAAGAGCGTGAGCGTCAGGGCGAGAGTTTTACCGGTGATCGCTTGAGCCTCAATTTCCAAGATATCGAAGTGCGCGCAGTGCTGGCCACGCTGGCCGAATTTACCGGCTTGAACCTGGTGGCGAGCGACAGTGTGACGGGGCGTGTGACACTCAATCTCAACGATGTGCCCTGGGACCAAGCGCTGGCACTGATTTTGCAAAGCCAGGGGCTCTCAAGCCGTGAGCAGGGGAACGTGATCGTCGTGGCACCTGCGGGTGAGTTGGCAGACATCGAACGTCAGGAAATCGAAGCGCGCAACCAGCAGCAAACACTGGCGCCGCTGGTGACCGAGTTCATCGAGGTGAAATACGCCCGTGCCGAGGACCTGGCACAGCTGCTGCGCGGAGCAGAAGGTTTCGGTCTGCTGACCGAGCGTGGTCGGGTGAGCGTCGATCAGCGTACCAACACACTACTGATTCAGGATACCGCTGTTCAGGTACGTGACATCTTGCGGACTCTCGACCGTCTCGATGTGGCGGTTCGACAGGTGCAAATCGAAGCACGTATCGTCATTGCGCGGGATACCGCCTCTCGTGAGCTGGGCGTGAACTGGGGCGTTTCCAGCACTCGCGGCTTTTTAGAAAACGATGACGGCACCTTCTCACGCCGGGATATCAACCCGAACGGTATCAATCGTGCCCAGGGGGGGTTGGCGGTTGATTTGGGGTCCACGGCGGCAGCCAACACCGGCTTCAGCTTTGGCTATTTGTCGGGGGATATTCTTCTCGACCTGGAACTGCGCGCGCTCGAGAGTGAAGGGAAGAGTCAGACGATCTCACAGCCTCGCGTGATCACGGCCAATCAGCGCACGGCTACCATTCGCCAGGGCGAAGAGCGAGCATTTCAGAGCGTCGATGCGCAGGGTAACCCAGACACCGAATTTAAAGAGGCAGAGCTATCGCTGGAGGTGACGCCGCAAATCACCCCAGACAATCGCATCATCATGGATCTGGTGATCAAGAACGATAGCTTTCGAGAGAGTGAGTTTGGCGGCGAGCCGCCCATCGATACCAACCAAATTGAAACCCAAGTGCTGGTGGATAATGGTCAGACGGTGGTATTGGGCGGTATTTTGACCACAGAGCAGCTCAGCCAGATGGCGAAAACGCCGCTATTAGGCGACCTGCCCGTGCTGGGTCGACTCTTTCGCTATACCGAAGAGAGCAATGAAAAGGTAGAGTTACTGGTCTTTATTACTCCACGACTACTTGACGATGGTTTGGCGGTTCGCTGATGCAGGATTTACCCAATCTTTTTTTAATAGGCCCCATGGGGGCTGGCAAGAGCACGATAGGTCGCCTGTTGGCAGGGGAGCTATCGCGCCCATTTTACGATAGCGACCACGCCATACAGGATCGTTGTGGTGCCGATATTCCCTGGATCTTTGACGTCGAGGGCGAGCCAGGTTTTCGTCAGCGTGAAATTCAGATGATCGACGAGCTTACCCAGCTAGCGGAGGTGGTCGTTGCCACCGGTGGTGGCGCGGTACTGCGAGAAGAGAACCGTCGGGTGCTCCGCGAGCGTGGCACCGTCATCTACCTGATGACCACCGTCGAACAGCAGCTGAAGCGCACCGCGAAAGACCGCAATCGTCCACTGTTGCAGTGCGCGAACCGCGAGCAGGTGCTCAACGACATGTTCGCCGCCCGCGATCCGCTTTATCGTGCGACCTCTGACATTACCGTGCGGACGGACCGCCGCAGCCCGCGTGCGGTGGTCAATGAGATATTGCGCCGCGTACACCGCCTGATCGATCCGTTGGACGCTGTCAGCGCCCCACAGAAGAAGGTTTCTCCATGACCGAATACGCCCCCCAACGCACGCTCACCGTCGATCTGGGCGAGCGTAGTTACCCCATCCATATTGGCGTAGGGCTGCTGCAACGCGCAGACAGCTTCGTGCCTTATCTGGCGGGCAGCCAAGTGATGATCGTCACCAACGAGACGGTGGCCCGGCACTATTTGCAGACGCTGCAGGCGTCGCTGCCCGAGCGGCTCGACGTGCGTACCGTGGTGCTACCGGATGGGGAGCAGTACAAAACCATCGAACAAGTTGGGCACATTTGGGATGCGCTGCTCGAGGCAGGCTTCAATCGCCGCTGTACCCTGATTGCCTTGGGAGGTGGTGTGATTGGCGACATGGTGGGGTACGCGGCCGCGTCCTATCAGCGCGGCGTGGCGTTCATTCAAGTGCCCACCACACTACTTTCTCAGGTGGACTCCTCGGTAGGCGGTAAAACCGGGGTCAACCATCCGCTGGGCAAGAACATGATTGGCGCATTCTGGCAGCCCAGAGCCGTGGTAGTGGATATCGCCACGCTGACCTCGCTGCCTGCGCGGGAGCTCTCTGCAGGGCTGGCGGAGGTGGTGAAGTACGGCTTCATTCGCGATGCCGCCTTCCTTGCTTGGCTGGAACAGAACATGGCGGCGCTGCGCCGCGTCGAACCCGAGGTGGTGGCAGATGCAATTGCCAAAAGCTGCCAGATCAAAGCCGATATCGTAGCGGAAGACGAAACCGAGCAGGGCGCACGTGCGCTGTTGAACCTAGGACACACCTTTGGCCATGCCATCGAGGCGCATCAAGGTTACGGCAACTGGCTGCACGGCGAAGCCGTAGGGGCCGGCATGGCGATGGCCGCCACGCTCTCCCACCAGTTGGGGTGGATCAGCGCTGATGCCTTAGAGCGCACGAAAGCGGTGATCGAAAGCGCGGGCCTTCCGCTTGTTGCGCCAATGGGCATGTCGTCGGATGACTTCTTGACACGAATGCGGCTGGATAAAAAGAACGTGGACGCGCGTCTGCGTCTGGTGCTACTGAACGACTTGGGCGATGCCTGCGTTAGCGATGCCACGCCTATCGAGACGCTGAGACAGCTACTTGATGGTTATCCGCGCGGCTAGGGGAATCAATCGTAAGCGCACCCGCTCAAAACCCGCCTCGAAACAGGCGGGTTTTGTTTGCCTAGAAAGCGCCGAAATGGCTGCTGACTAGTGATATCCGTATGCCTTATGCGCCATCGGCATGGGGTTTTTGGTTAAAATTAGACTAAAGTCTAGTGTTCTATATTGGTCGTTAAAATACCGTTTCTTTAGCCTGCAAGCCGTTGAAGTATAACTGTTTTTTTATTGAACGGTAGTGCAACTACGGGATTTGGCGAGGGTTTTTGACGATTGGCGAGTGTCGAGCGATTGCGCTACGCGGTGGCAAATCGCTATGCTGAGCGACCATTTTCTTGCAGCAGCGAATGCGGAAAACACCCTATTTTGGGCGGGTAACAAGAGCCATAAAAAAAGAAAAACCCGTAATAATACCATAAAAACGCTGCTTACAAAATACGCTGACTAGAGGCACGCCCATGAATAGAGGTCTTCACCAGCCAGGCGAGTTTCGCGATAACTGCGGCTTTGGCCTTATTGCCCACATGGAAGGGCAGGCCAGCCACGACTTGCTGAAAACGGCTATCGAATCACTGACTTGCATGACCCACCGCGGTGGCATCGCGGCAGATGGTAAAACCGGCGACGGTTGTGGCCTGCTGCTAAAGATGCCCGCACAGTTCATGCGTGCTGCTGCTAAAGAGTCGCTCGATGTAGAGCTGGGCGAGCGCTTCGCGGTGGGGTCGGTATTTTTACCCAACGACGATGCGCGTGCCGCCAAAGCTAAAGAGACGCTGGTGGCTGAGTTAAGCGCACGCGGTTTGGACGTGCTGGGCTGGCGCGTAGTGCCCACGGACTCGAGTGTCTGTGGCCCCATGGCGCTGGACTGCCTGCCGCGTATCGAGCAGCTGTTCGTTGCCCCCGGCAGCAGCGACAATTTCGATGTCGATCTTTTCATGGGTCGCCGCTACGCCGAGCAGGCGCTGCGCAGCGACGAAGACTTTTACGTGGCGTCGCTCTCCACCGAAGTGGTCTCCTATAAAGGCCTGGTCATGCCGGAAGATCTGCCGGCCTTCTATAAAGACCTGAACGACCCACGCCTGGAAACCGCCATCTGCGTCTTCCACCAGCGCTTTTCGACCAACACCGCACCGCGCTGGCCGTTGGCACAGCCGTTCCGCCTGCTGGCGCACAACGGCGAGATCAACACCATCGAAGCCAACCGCGGCTGGGCGAACTCGCGTAAGGCAAACTTCGTCAACGAGCGTCTGCCGGATATCGCTAAACTAGACGAAATCGTCAACACCACCGGCTCCGACTCCTCCAGTATGGATAACATGCTGGAAGTGCTGCTGACCGGCGGTATGGAGCTACACCGCGCCGTGCGCATGATGGTGCCGCCCGCCTGGCAAAACGTCGAGACCATGGACGCCGAGCTGCGCGCGTTCTACGAGTACAACTCCATGCACATGGAGCCGTGGGACGGCCCTGCAGGCGTGGTCATGACCGACGGTCGCCAAGCGGTCTGTATGCTGGACCGTAACGGCCTGCGCCCCGCGCGCTGGGTGATTACCAAGAACGGCTACATCACCTTGGCCTCCGAAATCGGCACCTACGGCTACAAGCCGGAAGACGTGGTGGCAAAAGGCCGCGTCGGCCCCGGCCAGATGCTGGCCGTCGATACCCAAACGGGCGAAGTGCTGCACACTCAGGACATCGATGATCGCCTGAAGTCCGCATACCCCTACAAGCGCTGGCTGAAACAGGAAGCGAACTACCTGGAGTCGGCGCTGACCGAACTGGCGCGCTTCCAAACGATGGACACGGATGCGCTGAACGTGCAGCAGAAGATGTTCCAGGTAACGTTCGAAGAGCGCGACCAGGTACTGCGCCCGCTAGCGGAGAGCGGCCAGGAGGCGGTGGGCTCCATGGGCGACGATACGCCGATGGCGGTACTGTCGAGCCGCCCGCGCCTGCTCACCGACTACTTCCGGCAGAAGTTTGCCCAGGTCACCAACCCGCCGATCGACCCGCTGCGCGAAGCGATCGTGATGTCGTTGGAAACCTGCTGTGGCGCGGAGCTGAACGTCTTCAAGGCCACACCGGAACACGCCCATCGCTTGATTTTGACCACGCCGGTGCTCTCGCCGCGTAAATTCACCGCCCTGGTGAGCCAGGACGATCCGGCCTTTGCTAGCCATATGCTGCCGCTCGGGTACGATCCAGAGCAGACCAGCCTGCAGCAGGCGATTACCGCGCTGTGCCAAGAAGCCGAAGCGCAGGTAAAAGCGGGTAAAGTGATTCTGGTGCTGAGCGATGCGGAGCTGCCCAAAGGCCAGCTGCCCATTCAGGCAGCGCTGGCCGTGGGTGCGGTGCATTCCCACCTGGGCCGCCTGGCGCTACGCCCCAATGCCAACATCGTGGTCGAGACTGGCTATGCCCGCGATGCGCACCAGATGGCGGTGCTGTTCGGGGTGGGCGCGACAGCGGTCTACCCATGGCTGGCGTATCAGGTCATGGCGGATATGCACCGCACCGGGGAGCTGACTGGCAACCCGGCAGACGCCCGCGAGAATTACCGTAAAGGCCTGCAGAAGGGGCTCTTCAAGATCCTTTCGAAGATGGGCATTTCGACGCTGGCCTCCTATCGTGGCTCCATGCTGTTCGAGGCCGTCGGTCTGTCGAACGAGGTCATGGAGACCTGCTTCGTGGGCATGGCGTCGCGTATTCAAGGCACCGGCTTCGCCGAGCTCCAGCTTCAGCAAGAGCTACTAGCCAAAGAGGCGTGGATTCCCCGCAAAGGTATCTCCCAAGGCGGTATGCTCAAATACGTGCACGGCCATGAGTATCACGCCTACAACCCGGATGTGGTGAAGTCGCTACAAGCCGCTGTGCAAGAGGGCAGCTACGCCAAGTGGAAAAAGTTTGCCCAGCTGGTCAACGAGCGTCCGGTGGCCACCATTCGTGACCTGCTGACGCTTAAGCCTGCTGAGTCTCCGGTGCCGCTGGAAGAAGTCGAGCCCATTGAAGCGCTGATTCCGCGCTTTGATAGCGCCGGCATGTCGCTAGGCGCGCTGTCGCCTGAGGCGCACGAAGCGCTGGCACAGGCCATGAACGAGGCGGGTGGTCGCTCCAACTCCGGTGAGGGCGGCGAAGACCCGGCCCGTTACGGCACCATTCGCAGCTCGAAGATCAAACAGATCGCCTCAGGTCGTTTCGGTGTTACGCCAGCTTACCTGGTCAATGCCGACGTGCTGCAGATCAAGGTGGCTCAGGGCGCGAAGCCCGGTGAAGGCGGCCAGCTGCCGGGCGGCAAGGTCAATCAGCTGATTGCCCGCTTGCGCTACTCGGTGCCCGGCGTCACGTTGATTTCGCCGCCGCCACACCACGATATTTACTCCATCGAAGACTTGGCGCAGCTGATCTTTGACCTCAAGCAGGTCAACCCAGACGCGCAGGTCTCGGTGAAACTCGTCTCCGAGCCAGGGATCGGCACCATTGCCACCGGCGTCGCCAAAGCCTATGCGGACTTGATCACCGTGTCTGGCTACGACGGCGGCACCGCGGCTAGCCCGCTCACCTCCATCAAGCACGCCGGTTCTCCTTGGGAGCTGGGCCTGCCGGAGGTGCATCAGGCGCTTCGCATCAACGGCCTGCGGGACAAAATCCGCCTACAAACCGATGGTGGCCTGAAAACCGGTCTTGACGTCGTCAAAGCGGCGATTCTGGGGGCCGAGAGCTTCGGTTTTGGTACCGCGCCGATGGTGGCGCTGGGCTGTAAATACCTGCGTATTTGCCACCTGAACAATTGTGCCACCGGTGTAGCGACCCAGGACGACTTCCTGCGCGGCGAGCACTTCCGCGGCACCGTGGATATGGTGAAGAACTACTTCCGCTTTATTGCCGAAGAAGTACGCGAGCTGATGGCCATGCTGGGCGTTCGCAAGCTCACCGACCTGATTGGCCGCACGGACCTGCTGGAAGTGTTGGAGGGCAACACGGCATCACAGCGCAAGCTGGATTTAATGCCGCTGTTGGCGAACGACTTCGTGCCTGCGGATGCGCCTCAGTTCTGTGAAGTGAGCCGCAACGTGCCCCACGACCCGGGTGCCAAGAACCAGGAAGTGCTGGCGGCGCTGAAAGAAGCCATCGAGTCTCAGTCAGGTGGCACCTTCGACTTCACCATCACCAACTGCGACCGCAGCGTCGGGGCGCTCACCTCCGGTGCCATTGCCAAGCGTTACGGTGAAGAGGGGCTCGAAGCTGCACCGGTGACGGCGCGCTTTATCGGTGTGGCGGGCCAAAGCTTCGGCGTGTGGAACGCCCGTGGTCTGAACCTCTTCCTGGAAGGTGATGCCAACGACTACGTCGGTAAAGGCATGAACGGCGGCAGCATCGTCATCGTGCCGCCCAAGGTCAGCCAGTTCGAGAGCCACAAAACGGCCATTATCGGCAACACCTGCCTCTATGGGGCTACGGGTGGCACGCTGTTTGCCGCCGGTACCGCTGGCGAGCGCTTTGCGGTACGTAACTCCGGCGCCACGGCCGTGATCGAAGGCGCGGGTGACCACTGCTGTGAGTACATGACCGGTGGTTTGGTCTGCGTGCTGGGTGAAACCGGCGTTAACTTTGGGGCGGGCATGACCGGTGGCTTTGCCTACGTGCTCGATGAAGACCGGACCTTCGTGGACAAGTACAACCACGAGCTGGTCGAAATTCACCGGGTCAACACCGAAGCGATGGAAGCCTACCGTCGCCACCTGCGGGAAATGATCGAGGCCTACGTGGCCGCGACGGGTTCCGCACGCGGTGCGGCGATTCTGGAAGACTTTAGCGACTACGCGCGCCACTTCTGGCTAGTGAAGCCAAAAGCGGCCAGTCTGGGTAGTCTGCTGGATCAGTCTCGGCGTCAGCCGCAATAACCGTCAGCGCCTACGCTTCGAGGAGAGAGATCATGGCCAACCGTTTGAATAACGATTTTCAGTTTGTCGACGTGGGTCGTAAAGACCCACAGAAAAAACCGGCGCACACCCGGGCCAAAGAGTTCGCAGAAATTTACGAGCCGTTCAAGCCCACCGATGCGGCGAGCCAAGCGCACCGCTGCTTGCACTGCGGCAACCCTTACTGCGAGTGGAAGTGCCCGGTACACAACTACATTCCCAACTGGCTGCAGCTGGTGGTGGAAGGCAACATCATCGAGGCTGCCGAGCTATCCCACAAAACCAACTCGCTGCCGGAAGTGTGTGGCCGCGTATGCCCCCAGGATCGTCTGTGCGAGGGTGATTGCACCTTGAATGACGGCTTTGGTGCGGTGACGATTGGTTCGGTGGAGAAGTACATCACCGATACCGCCTTTGCCATGGGCTGGCGCCCGGACATGTCCAAGGTGGTGTGGACCGATAAGAAAGTCGCGATTGTCGGTGCAGGCCCTGCGGGCTTGGGCTGTGCCGACATTCTGGCGCGCAACGGCGTCAAGCCGGTGGTATTCGATAAGTACCCCGAAATTGGCGGTCTGCTGACCTTCGGTATTCCTGAGTTCAAGCTGGAAAAGAACGTCATGGAGCGCCGCCGCGCGGTCTTCGAGGAGATGGGCGTCGAGTTCCGTCTGAATACCGAAATCGGCACCGATGTCGAGTTCGAGACGCTGCTGCAGGAGTACGATGCGGTGTTCCTGGGCATGGGGACGTACAAGTACATGCAGGGTGGCTTCCCCGGTGAAGACCTGCCCGGCGTCTATAAGGCGTTGGACTTTCTGATTGCCAACGTCAACCGCCGCTTGGGTTTCGAGAAGGACCCGAACGACTTCATCTCGATGGAAGGCAAGCGCGTGGTGGTGCTGGGCGGTGGTGATACCGCGATGGACTGTAACCGCACCTCGATTCGTCAGCGTGCGGCCAGCGTGACCTGTGCCTATCGCCGCGATGAAGAGAACATGCCGGGTTCGCGCCGCGAAGTGGCCAACGCGCGGGAAGAGGGCGTCGAGTTTCTGTTCAACCGCCAGCCGGTTGCGGTAGTTGGTGAAGATAAGGTCGAAGGCGTGAAGGTGGTTCGTACGCGCCTGGGCGAGCCGGACGAAAACGGCCGTCGTCGCCCGGAAGTCGTACCGGGGTCTGAAGAGATCATTGCCGCTGACGCCGTGGTGGTCGCCTTTGGTTTCCAGGCAAGCCCGGCGCCGTGGTTCGAAAGTGCCAAGATCGACGTCAACGATTGGGACCTGGTCAAAGCGCCCGAGCACGGCCAGTACGCCTTCCAAACCAGCAACGAAAAAATCTTTGCCGGTGGCGACATGGTGCGCGGCTCCGATCTCGTGGTCACTGCTATTTATGAAGGGCGTCAGGCGGCTGAGGGCATCCTGGATTACCTAGGGGTTTGATTTTTACGCGGGGTTCTCCAGCCCCGCGACATTACCCGCCTCAGGCCAACGCGAGGGCGCTGTTAACCCATCCTTGGGCGCTATTTTCGCCATCCATGGCGAAATACCTTCGCGTTGGCCTGATCCCGGCGTCGTCAGTTCTCATCCTTCATTAGGTGGCCTCGGCAGTTCAAATTGAGCCTTAAGGCGTACTCTGCTATTCTGTCGTCCCATCCTGGTGTGGCTTTCTGTTACGCCTTTTGATCACGTTTCGACAGGTTTTCCATGACACGATATATCTTCGTGACCGGCGGCGTTGTGTCCTCTCTTGGCAAGGGCATCGCGTCTGCCTCGCTGGCGGCGATTCTAGAGGCCCGCGGCCTTAAGGTCACCATGCTCAAGCTCGACCCGTACATCAACGTGGACCCGGGCACCATGAGTCCTTTCCAGCACGGCGAGGTATTCGTCACCGAGGATGGCGCCGAGACGGACTTGGACTTAGGTCACTACGAACGCTTCATTCGTACCAAAATGACCCAGGGCAACAACTTCACTACGGGCCGTGTGTACGAACACGTGCTGCGCAAAGAGCGTCGTGGCGATTATCTGGGCGGCACCGTGCAGGTCATTCCGCACATCACTGATGAAATCAAGCAGCGCGTCTACGCCGGTGGCGAAGGCTTCGACGTGGCGCTGGTGGAGATCGGCGGTACGGTCGGCGATATCGAGTCACTCCCCTTCCTGGAGTCCATTCGTCAGATTCGCAGCGAGCTTGGCGCCAGCCGCGCCATTTACATGCACCTGACTCTGGTGCCGTACATCAAGACCGCTGGCGAAACCAAGACCAAGCCGACACAGCACAGTGTCAAAGAGCTGCGCTCTATCGGTATCCAGCCCGATATTTTGATTTGCCGCAGCGAAGTGGAGCTCGAAGAGAGCGAGCGTCGCAAGATTGCCTTGTTCACCAACGTGGAAGAGCGCGCGGTGGTGCCGCTGCAAGATGCCGACACCATCTACCGCATTCCGCTGATGCTGCACGAGCACGGCCTCGACGATATCGTCTGCGACAAGCTGCGCCTGGAAGCAGCACCTGCGGACCTGTCGGAGTGGGTCAAGGTACTCGATGCCAAGCTCAACCCGCTGAAGTCCGTCAGCATCGCCATGGTCGGCAAGTACATGGAGCTGCTGGATGCCTACAAGTCGCTGAATGAAGCGCTGATCCACGCAGGTATTCAGGGTCGAATCAAGGTCAACGTCGACTATATCGACTCCGAAGACATCGAGCGTCACGGCACCGAGCGCCTGGCAGGCAAAGACGCCATTCTGGTGCCCGGCGGTTTTGGCGAGCGCGGCGTGGAAGGCAAGATCCTGACCGCCCAGTTTGCCCGTGAAAACAACATCCCTTACCTGGGTATTTGTCTGGGTATGCAGGTAGCGGTGATCGAGTTCGCGCGTAACGTAGCTGGTTGGAAAGACGCCAACTCCACCGAGTTTACCCACGACACCAAGCACCCGGTGGTGGGCTTGATCACTGAGTGGATCAACGCCGAAGGCAAGATCGAGCTCCGCGATGCGGCCTCGGATCTTGGCGGCACCATGCGCTTGGGTGGCCAGGTTTGCCATTTGAAATCAGGCAGCAAAGCCCGCGAAGCCTATGGGGCTGACGAGATCGTCGAGCGTCATCGTCACCGCTTCGAGGTCAATAACCAGTTCATCGATGAGCTGGAAACGGCAGGCCTGGTGATTTCCGGCAAGAGCGTCGATCAGTCGCTGGTGGAGATGGTCGAGCTGGCCGATCACCCCTGGTACGTGGCGTGTCAGTTCCATCCAGAGTTCACGTCCACCCCTCGTGATGGTCACCCGCTCTTCTCTGGCTTCGTCAATGCCGCGTTAGAGCACAAAACGGCACGGACCCGTGCCCACGCCGCACCTCAGGAATAAAGGGGGAAGCATGTCTTCTCAGTCTCCATTCCCAGAGCATCACATCCACGTTGCCGGCTTAACCGCCGGCAATTCTTTGCCACTCATGCTGCTGGGCGGTATGAACGTACTGGAGTCGGCGGAGCTGGCCGATGAAGTCGCACAGGCTTATGTGAATGTGACGCAAAAGCTGGGCATGCCGTATGTGTTCAAGGCCAGTTTTGATAAAGCGAACCGCAGTTCGATCCACTCTTACCGCGGGCCTGGGCTAGAAAAAGGCCTGCAAATCCTGGCTGATATCAAGGCCCGCCATGACGTGCCCATCATCACCGACGTGCACGAGCCGTGGCAGGCAGCGCCTGCGGCGGAAGTCGCCGACATCATCCAACTGCCGGCCTTTTTGGCGCGCCAAACCGATCTCGTCGTGGCAATGGCGAAAACCGGTGCGGCGATCAACATCAAAAAGCCGCAGTTTCTGGCCCCGCACGAAATGCGCCATATCCTCACCAAGTTTCAGGAAGCGGGCAACGACCGCCTGATGCTATGTGAACGCGGCACCAGTTTTGGCTACAACAACCTCGTCGTGGACATGCTGGGCTTTGGCGACATGAAGCAGACCGGTTACCCGGTGTTCTTCGATGTCACCCATGCTCTGCAGCGTCCAGGTGGCCGGGCGGACAGCGCCGATGGCCGCCGTGCCCAGGTTGCCGAGCTTGCTCGCGCGGGTGTGGCAGTGGGCTTGGCCGGGCTGTTTTTGGAAGCTCATCCAGACCCCGATAACGCCAAGTGCGATGGCCCCTGCGCACTGCCACTGGACCAGCTCGAGCCGTTTCTGACCCAACTGTCACAGCTGGACGCACTGGTCAAAGGCTTCGACCCCTTGACCATCCGTTAATCGCGGCGGATATCCGTGGTATACATTGGACCTCTCATCGATTAGACCGACAACCAAAGGACACTGTCATGACCAAAATTGTTGAAATCAGTGCGCTGGAAGTGCTCGATTCGCGCGGTAACCCGACCGTTCAAGCCACCGTACGTTTGGAAAGCGGTGCCGTCGGCGTTGCCTGTGCCCCCAGCGGTGCCTCCACGGGCTCCCGCGAAGCACTCGAACTGCGTGATGGCGACAAGGCGCGCTACCTCGGTAAAGGCGTTTTAAAAGCCGTCGAGGCCGTGAATGGCAAGATTCGTGATGCGTTGTTGGGCATGGATGCGCGGGACCAGCGCGGTTTGGACAATGCCATGCTGGAGTTGGATGGCACGGATAACAAGGCGACTCTGGGAGCCAATGCGATTCTGGCGGTGTCGCTCGCGGCAGCCAAGGCGGCGGCCAATGCTAAAGGCGTGCCACTGTATGCCCATATCGCCGAGCTTTACGGCCAGCCCGGCCAGTACAGCATGCCGGTCCCGATGATGAACATTCTGAACGGCGGCGAGCACGCGGACAACAACGTGGACATTCAGGAGTTCATGGTGCAGCCGGTTGGCGCTACGAACTTCCGTGAAGGTCTGCGTATGGGCGCAGAGATCTTCCACGCCCTCAAGAAAGTGCTCTCTGCCAAAGGGCTGTCTACCTCGGTGGGTGATGAAGGCGGTTTTGCGCCAAACCTGGCATCCAACGCCGACGCGCTGGCGGTCATCAAGCAAGCCGTTGCCGATGCGGGTTACACGTTGGGGAGCGATGTCACCTTGGCCTTGGACTGTGCTTCCTCCGAATTCTATAAAGACGGCCAGTACGACCTCTCTGGCGAAGGCAAGCGCTACGACGCCGAAGGTTTTGCGGACTACCTGGCGGGCCTGTGTGCCGACTACCCCATCGTGTCTATCGAAGACGGCATGGACGAGTCCGACTGGGCCGGTTGGAAAGCCTTGACCGACAAGCTGGGCGACAAGGTGCAGCTGGTGGGGGACGACCTGTTCGTCACCAATACCAACATCCTCAAGCGTGGCATTGACGAGCAGATCGGTAACTCGATTCTGATCAAGTTCAATCAGATTGGCTCGCTCTCCGAAACTCTCGACGCGATCAAAATGGCCCAAGATGCGGGCTTTACGGCGGTCATCTCCCACCGTAGTGGTGAAACCGAAGACACCACCATTGCCGATCTGGCCGTAGGCACCTGTGCGGGACAAATCAAGACCGGCTCGCTGTGTCGCTCTGACCGTGTCGCGAAGTACAACCGCCTGCTGGTGATCGAAGCCGAGCTGGGTGATGTGAGCTACCCCGGTTTGAAAGCCATCAAAGGCCAATAGGTCAAAAATATAGCGTTCGCGTGTAAGAGATCTCTCAAAAATTTGTAAGAGATCTCTTACAAATGCCGACGACATTCGCTCGGAACCGTGTAGGAAAAAGCGAATTTTTTCACTAATCTTAATTTAAGCCGTTGATATTTAAGATTTTGTTGTCTGAAGGGCGAGCCGGGGAGGCTCGCCCTTTGTATTTTCTGCTGGCTTGTGAAGTTAGCCTGTTCTGCCACAATGCACACAGGACAAGGGGAGGCAAGGATGCTTCAGGCAGGATGCAACGGGATGTAAGTAGGTGCGCCGGGTGACACAGTGATGTGAGCTCTGGCAAGGACGTCACCTAAGGAGGTTGACACAGGGAGTGGTCAGAGGAAGTGCTTGGAGCGGGCGGCCTACGGGCCGCCTTTTTTTGTGCAGGCCATTTACGCAATCATGAATGTCTTCCATCCGACCACAAAAAAACCAGCGTAAACGCTGGTTTTTTTGTGGTGTGCTAACACTCTGCGCTCAACGCTCGAGTTTTTCCAGCTTACCCGTTTTGCCATCCCACTCTTCTGCATCGGGCAGAGGGTCTTTCTTCTCGGCAATATTGGGCCATACTTCGGCCAGCTCCGCGTTGATCTCGATGAAAGGCTCCTGGCCATCGGGCAGCTCATCCTCAGAGAATATCGCCTCAGCAGGACACTCTGGCTCACACAGCGCGCAGTCAATGCACTCGTCTGGGTGAATGACCAGGAAGTTGGGGCCTTCGTAGAAGCAGTCGACCGGGCAAACTTCCACACAGTCGGTGTATTTGCATTGGATGCAGTTCTCGGTAACGACAAACGTCATCTTGCTATCCCTCTTGCGAGACCGAGAAGCCTCCCGGTCGTGGTCAATCGTGAATGGTTATAAATCAGCGATTTTTTATAAGGTAAAAAAGTATGGGCGACATTCTAGTGGTGCCCATACCCGGCGGCAAGCGCTCGCGCTCATCTGTTGATGCGATTACTGCCGCTCATTATATCCATTGTCTATAGCAGCTCTCGCCACTGATACAACAGGGCCAGCGCTTCGCGAGGCGACAAGTCGTCGATATCCGCCTTGCCGAGCGCTTCTACCACCGGGTGCGGGACGCTGGCGAACAGGTCGTTTTGCTGCGGTATCGCAGGGCTCGCTGAGGGCCGCTGCTGCTCGTCGACATCCCGCTGCTCGAGCATCATCAGCTTTTCCCGAGCGCGACGAATCACCGGAGCCGGGACCCCGGCGAGTTGGGCGACCTGTAAGCCATAACTCTGGCTGGCGGGGCCCGCCTCGATACGGTGCATGAACACGATGCCATCGCCGTGTTCCGTTGCCGTCAAATGAATATTGGCGACGCCCTCCGCCTGCTCAGGCAGTGCCGTCATTTCAAAATAGTGCGTGGCAAACAGCGTGAGCGCCCGGGCGTTGGCGAGATGCTCGGCGCTCGCCCAGGCCAAGGAGAGGCCGTCGAAGGTGCTGGTGCCGCGGCCAATCTCATCCATCAGGACTAGGCTGTGCTCGGTGGCATTATGCAGGATATTGGCGGTTTCGGTCATTTCCACCATGAAGGTCGAGCGTCCTCCGGCGAGATCATCCGACGAGCCAATCCGGGTAAAGATGCGATCGACCGGACCGATCTCAGCGGCATCGGCAGGCACGAAGCTGCCGCTATGGGCCAGCAGTGCAATCAGCGCCGTCTGGCGCATGTAAGTCGATTTACCGCCCATATTGGGGCCGGTAATGATCAGCATGTGCTGCTCTGGGGTGAGCAGTACGTCGTTGGGCACGAACGGCTTATCGCTGACCTGCTCTACGACGGGGTGACGGCCCGCCGTAATCGTGATGCCGGTGCTGTCGACCAACTGCGGGCGCACCCAGTTGAGCGCATCGGCGCGCTCGGCGAAGGCGCACAGCACGTCTAACTCTGCGAGCGCTCGGGAAGTGTTTTGTAGCTCGTGCAACTGGGCATTGAGGTCAGCCAGCAGCTGATCGTAAAGCCATTTTTCTCGAGTGAGCGCGCGCGACTTGGCAGAAAGCGCTTTGTCCTCGAACTCCTTGAGTTCTGGAATGATGAAGCGTTCGGCGTTTTTCAGCGTTTGACGACGGATATAGTCGGCGGGCGCCTGCTGTGCCTGGGCGCGGGGCAGCTCGATGAAGTAGCCGTGCACGCGGTTATACCCGACTTTGAGGTTGGCGAGCCCGGTACGCTCACGCTCTCGCAGCTCCAGTTGTACGAGGTAGTCGCCCGCGTTTTCGGCCATGCCTCGGTGCTCGTCCAGCTCGGCATCGAAGCCGTCGGCGATGACGCCGCCATCCCGAATCACCACGGGCGGGTTGTCGACCAGCGCGCGTGCTAGCGTATCGGCCAGCTCGGGGTAGGGGCGAATGTGTGGCTTGAGGCTATCCAGGGCACTGCCGCTGTCGATGTCGGCCAGCAGCGCTTCCAGCGTGGGCAGCGTGGCGAGCGCATCTCTCAACCGTGCGAGATCTCGCGGTCGTGCGCTATAAAGAGCGACACGGGCGAGTATGCGTTCCACATCGCCCACATCGGTTAATGTTTCCCGCAAGCTCATATAAGCGGCATCGATGGAGAGCAGGGCAACGCCGGCTTGGCGGCCTTCGACGATCTCTCGCTGACGCAACGGGCGATTCAGCCAGCGTTTTAAAAGCCGTGACCCCATGGCGGTCGTGCAGGTGTCGAGCACGCTGGCCAGGGTGTTGTCACTGCTGCCCCCCAGATTGATGTCGATCTCCAGGTTGCGGCGGCTGGCGGCGTCGATCACCACGGCATCATCGCGGTTCTCTACGCTGATGGCGGTCACGTGGGGCAGGCGCGAGCGCTGGGTGTCGCGGGCATAGTCGATCAAGACACCGGCCGCGATCAGCGCCGTGGAGAGATGCGCGCAGCCAAAGCCACGCAGATCGCTGACCTCGAACTGGTCGCACAGGCTGCGGGTGGCGCTCTCCAGATCGAAGAGCCACTCCCCCTGTCGGCGTAGGCTGCGCTTTTGCGACCACGCATCGGGCAGCGTCAGGCTTTCGGGGACCAGCAGCTCTGCCGGAGAGAGCCGGGTCAACTCGGCGAGCATTTCCGCTTCGCTCTCGACTTCCAGCACGTTGAAGCGACCGCTGGAGAGCTCCAGCCACGCCAACCCCCAGCCCGCCTTGCCGGGGGCAGCGGCCACTAGGACGTTATCTCGCCGTGCATCGAGCAGGGCTTCGTCGTGCAGCGTGCCGGGTGTCACGATACGCACGACCTGGCGCTCTACGGGCCCTTTGCTGGTGGCCGGGTCGCCGATTTGCTCGCAAATCGCGACCGATTCGCCCCCAGCCACCAAGCGCGCCAAATACCCCTCGGCGCTGTGGTAAGGCACTCCCGCCATGGGGATGGGCTTGCCCCCCGATTGGCCGCGTTGTGTCAGCGTAATATCCAGCAGCGCGGCGGCGCGTTTTGCGTCGTCGAAAAATAGTTCGTAAAAATCCCCCATGCGGTAAAACAGCAGTACCTCGGGGTGCTCGCGCTTGATCTTAAGGTATTGCGCCATCATTGGCGTATGGGCGGGGCTGGCCTGTGACATGGGCGTCCTGATTGAGCGTGGCGCAAGCGATTGGCTTGCGGCATGTTCGTTGGGCAATTTCGTTGAGAAAGCTAAACGCAGTATTCTACGCTACCCTAAGGTCCTACATGAAGGAGTCACCATGGCCCCCAGCGTTTCCAGCCTCAAGAACCTCGATTTATCGCTGCTTGCCCAGCGCCTGGGGCGGCAATGTCTTCAACTGGGCATGGAAGTGACCACCGCGGAGTCCTGCACCGGTGGCGGCATCGCCAGCGCCATTACCTCGGTGGCCGGCAGCTCGGCTTATTTTACGGCCGGTTACGTCACCTACTCCAACGCCGCGAAAACGCGCCTGCTAGGCGTCGAGCAAGCGACGCTCAATGCCCACGGCGCGGTCAGCGAGCCGGTGGTGAAGCGCATGGTGGCCGGTGCTTGTCGTGAGAGCGGTGCCGATATGGCCGTGGCGGTGAGTGGCGTCGCCGGGCCCGATGGCGGCAGCGATGACAAGCCGGTCGGCACCGTATGGATCGCTTGGGGCGGTGCCGAACAGCAAGAGGCCGAGTGTTTCCATTTTCCTGGCGACCGCCAAGCGGTGCGTGAGCAGGCGGTTCGCGAAGCACTGGCAGGGCTGGTGGCTCGGTTGAGTGCCCAAGCGCAGAAGAAATAATCGTTAAAGTAGCCGTTGAGGATTTGTTTAGCCGCGAATCTTTGGCATACTACTGGCTAATTATACAGCTTGTTATGAGGAATCTCTGCATGGCTCAGGAAGACAACCGCACCAAAGCGCTCAATGCCGCACTCAGCCAAATTGACCGCCAGTTTGGCAAAGGAACCGTCATGCGCCTCGGCGATGCGCCACGCGTCGTGATGCCGTCTGTCTCCACCGGTTCTCTGGGGCTGGATATTGCGCTGGGAATTGGTGGTTTGCCATTTGGTCGCGTCGTCGAAATCTTTGGTCCAGAGTCGTCGGGTAAAACGACCCTGACGCTGTCGGTCATCGCCCAGGCGCAAAAGCAGGGCAAAGTGTGTGCTTTCGTGGATGCCGAGCACGCGCTCGACCCTAGCTACGCCGAGAAACTGGGCGTCAACCTGGACGACCTGCTGGTCTCTCAGCCGGACACGGGTGAGCAAGCGCTGGAGATTACCGACATGCTGGTGCGCTCCGGCGGTGTCGATGTGATCATCATCGACTCCGTGGCGGCGCTAACCCCGCGTGCCGAGATCGAAGGCGAAATGGGCGACTCCCACGTCGGCCTGCAGGCGCGTTTGATGTCCCAGGCGCTGCGTAAAATCACCGGTAACATCAAAAACGCCAACTGCTTGGTGGTCTTCATCAACCAGATTCGTATGAAGATCGGCGTGATGTTCGGCAGCCCCGAGACCACGACCGGCGGTAACGCACTGAAGTTCTACTCCAGCGTGCGCTTGGATATTCGCCGCACCGGTTCGGTGAAGGCGGGAGACGAAGTCACCGGTAACGAAACCCGCGTGAAAGTAGTGAAGAACAAGGTGGCGCCGCCGTTCCGTCAGGCCGAGTTCCAAATCCTGTACGGCAAAGGTATTTACCACGCCGGCGAGGTCATCGATCTTGGCGTGCAGTGCAACTTGGTCGATAAAGCGGGCGCTTGGTATAGCTACAAAGGCAACAAGATCGGTCAAGGCAAAGCCAATGCGGCCCAGTACTTGGAAGAGCATCCCGAGATCATGAACGAGATCGAGACTCAAATCCGTGAACAGCTTCTCGCCAAGGCTGAGCCGAAGAAAGAAGAAGCGCCCGCCGCGGATGTGGCCGCCGATGGCGACGACGATCTGCTCTAAACGGCCATTCCCGCTGGCGTGGAAAAGAGGAGGGTGCCATGTTCCCCTCTAATGCAGATGCCTCGCCACGGGACGTGGCTATTCAACTGCTGGCTCGGCGTGAGTACTCGCGCGTCGAGCTGGCGCGTAAACTTCAGCAAAAATCCTTCGACGGGGATGAAATCGAGGCCTGCCTCGATGCGCTGGCCGAACAGTCTCTCCAATCGGATGCGCGCTTTGCCGAGAGCTTCGTCCGTTCGCGAATTGCCCGTGGGCAGGGCGTGATCCGCATCAAGGGCGAACTTCGTCAGCGAGGTATCGATCAGGAAACGCTGACGGCTGCGCTAGAGGCCGTCGAGGAGCGAGAAGCCATCGATTGGTTCGAGCTGGCCAAAGAGACCCTAGCAAGACGTTACGACTCCCCCGGCGATACACCCAAAGAGCGCGCCAAGCGCGAGCGTTTTCTGGCGACACGTGGCTTTGACTTCGAGCAAATCCGCTACGCGCTTTCCTGCCTATAATACGCCCTCTGGAACCGCTCGTTTTAGGTTCTGCCACTAACTGCGGCTTTAGTCGTTTGACAACTGCGTTATAATGGATCCTTTGCGACCCCAGCGGGTGGCGGCGACAGCGCCCTGGGGCATCACGCTTTCTTGTTACGGATACCCTATGAAAAGCGCAGAGATCAGACAGGCCTTCCTATCGTTTTTTGAAGAGCACGGCCACACGGCAGTGCCGTCTAGCTCGCTGGTGCCGGGCAACGACCCGACGCTACTGTTCACCAATGCGGGCATGGTGCCTTTCAAAGATGTGTTTTTGGGTCGTGACCCTCGCCCCTACGTGCGTGCCACCTCTGCTCAGCGCTGTGTGCGTGCCGGCGGCAAACATAATGACTTGGACAACGTAGGTTACACTGCGCGTCACCACACCTTCTTCGAGATGCTAGGCAACTTCAGCTTTGGTGATTACTTCAAGCGTGACGCCATTCGCTTTGCCTGGACATTTTTGACCGAAACCCTGGGGTTACCCAAAGAGAAACTATGGGTCACCGTACATATCAGCGACGACGAAGCCGAGCGCATCTGGAAAGATGAGATCGGTATCGACCCCGAGCGTTTCTCCAAGCTGGACGAGGACAACTTCTGGCAAATGGGCGACACCGGTCCCTGTGGCCCCAGCTCAGAGATTTTCTTCGATCACGGCCCGGAGGTGTGGGGTGGCCCGCCTGGAAGTCCAGAAGAGGATGGCGACCGCTACATCGAGATCTGGAACCTCGTCTTCATGCAGTTCGAGCGTGATGCCCAAGGCACCCTCAATCCACTGCCGAAGCCCTCTATCGATACCGGCATGGGGCTGGAGCGTGTGGCGGCTGTCATGCAGGGCGTGCACTCCAACTACGAAATCGATCTGTTCCAGAATTTGCTCAAGGCGGCAGCAGACGCCACGGGACATGGCGATACCACCACGCCCTCGCTACGCGTCATCGCCGACCACATTCGCTCCTGCGCCTTCTTGATCGTCGATGGCGTGCTACCTTCCAACGAAGGTCGTGGCTATGTACTGCGCCGGATCATTCGTCGGGCGATTCGTCATGGCCACAAGCTGGGCGCGTCCGAGCCGTTCTTCCATAAGTTGGTGAGCGCTCTGGATGACGAAATGGGGGATGCCTACCCCGAGCTGCGCGATGCCAGCGAGCAGATCGCCCGTGTACTGCTGAAAGAGGAAGAGCAGTTTGCGCGGACGCTGGATCACGGTATGGGCTTGCTGAACGCGGCGCTCGAAGAGCTGCAAGGTGACGTGCTGCCCGGCGAAACCGTGTTCAAACTCTACGACACCTACGGCTTCCCGTTCGATTTGACTGCTGACGTGTGCCGAGAGCGTGAGGTGACACTGGATGAAGCCGGTTTCCAGCGTGAACTCGAAGCTCAACGCGAACGCGCTCGTGCCGCCAGTCAGTTTGGCGCGGATTACACGGCCTCTATCGAACTGGACGGCGAAACCCAGTTTACCGGCTACGAGCGGCTGGAAGACCAAGCCACCGTGACCGCCATCGTAGACAGCGAAGGCAACGCGCTGGCGGCCTTGGAAGCCGGTCAAAAAGGCACCGTAGTGCTCGATCGTACTCCGTTCTACGGGGAGTCCGGCGGACAGGTGGGCGATACTGGCTACTTGCACGTCGATGGCGGTCGTTTTCAGGTGAACGATACCCAGAAGCAGAGTGGCCACCACCTTCACCAGGGGGTAATGGTCGAAGGGAGTCTGAGTGTCGGCGCCAACGTGCGCGGTGAAGTCGATGCCAGTCTGCGTGGCGCGACCATTCGTAACCACTCCGCGACCCACCTGCTGCACAAAGCACTGCGAATGGTGTTGGGGGATCACGTGCAGCAGAAGGGCTCGTTGGTCAACGCAGAGCGTCTGCGTTTTGACTTTAGCCACTTCGAACCGATGACCGCGGAGCAGCTTGCTGAGGTCGAGCGCATCGTCAACGAGCAAATCTTGGCGAACGCGCCGACCAAAATCGAGCAGATGAGCCTCGCCGATGCCAAGGCCAAAGGCGCGGCAGCACTGTTCGAAGCCAAATACGCTGATAACGTGCGCGTATTGACTATCGGTGCCGATGACTTCTCCATCGAGCTTTGCGGCGGTACCCACGTCAAGCGCAGTGGCGACATTGGCTGCTGCCACGTCGTCAGCGAGGTGGGCATTGCTTCTGGTGTTCGCCGTATCGAAGCGATCACCGGTGAAAACGCCTTGGCCTACTTCCGCGAACAGGAAGCGCGCGTGCAGCGCCTGGGCGAGCGTCTGAAAACCAAGCCTGAACAGGTGGAAGCCCGTGTCGAATCGCTGATAGAGCGCAACCGCAGCCTGGAAAAAGAGCTCGAGCAGCTCAAAGCGAAGCTGGCGAGCGCGGCGGGCAGTGACATGCTCAGCCAAGTGCAAGATGTAGGCGGCGTGAAGCTGCTGGTCACCGAACTAGAAGGGGTCTCCGGTAAAGACCTGCGCGGCGTGCTGGATCAGTTGAAGAACAAGCTGGGCTCCGGCGTCATCCTGCTAGGCACGGCCGACAAAGCGGCTGGCAAGGTCAGTCTGATTGCCGGGGTGACCGGCGACTTGACCGATCGGGTCAAGGCGGGCGAGCTGGTCAACCATGTGGCTTCCCAGGTAGGCGGTAAAGGGGGCGGTCGCCCTGACATGGCACAGGCAGGCGGCAGTCAGCCAGAGGCGCTACCGGGCGCGTTGAACAGTGTCCCGGCTTGGTTGGAAAACACGCTTCGCTAAATAGAGAGGCCGGTGGCATTATTTGCTACCGGCCTTTTTGCTAGTTAGGAAAGTTGGCAACAATAATATTCACCCTCCATTCCCGAACGTAAAGGAAAAACGGCATATGGCACTATACGTACAGAAGTTCGGCGGCACCTCGGTGGGCTCTGTCGACCGTATCAAGGCCGTGGCGGAAAAAGTGAAAGGCTTTCGCGACCAGGGACACCAGGTCGTGGTCGTCGTTTCCGCGATGAGCGGCGAAACGAACCGCCTGACCGAGATGGCCCATGCGCTGAACGAAGAGCCCGCACCGCGTGAGATGGACATGCTGCTCTCCACCGGTGAGCAAGTCACTATCTCCTTGCTGGCCATGGCGTTACAGCAAATTGGCGTTCCGGCGACCTCGCACACCGGTGCACAGGTAGGGATCTTGACCGACAGCGCCTACACCAAAGCGCGTATCCAGCGCATCGAAACCGACGACCTGAAATCTGATCTGGACGAAGGTAAGGTCGTGGTCGTGGCCGGTTTCCAAGGCGTCGACGAAGACGGCAACATTACTACCTTGGGTCGTGGCGGCTCGGACACCACCGGCGTGGCCCTGGCAGCGGCTCTGGGCGCTGATGAGTGCCAAATCTATACCGATGTGGACGGTGTCTACACCACCGACCCGCGCGTCTGCTCCAAAGCGCAGCGCCTGGAGAGCATCACCGTCGAAGAGATGCTCGAGCTTGCCAGTTTGGGCTCTAAAGTACTGCAAATTCGTGCTGTTGAATTCGCTGGTAAGTACAACGTACCGCTGCGGGTACTGTCGAGTTTCGAAGACGGCCCGGGCACCCTGATTGTCGCTGACTCTGACCAAGACGAGGATTCTATGGAAGAACCGCTAATCTCCGGTATCGCGTTTACCAAGAACGAAGCCAAACTGACGCTACTGAACACGCCAGACGTTCCGGGCGTAGCATCGCGCATTTTGGGTCCGATTGCCGACGCCAACATCGAAGTCGATATGATCGTTCAAAATGTGGCGCCAGCGGGGGACTACACCGACTTCACCTTTACCGTGGCGAAGGGTGACTACAAGGCCACCAAAAAGCTGTTAGAAGAGACCGTTATTCCTGACCTGGGTGGCGGCGAACTGCGTGGCGACGACAACATCGCCAAAGTTTCTCTGGTGGGCGTTGGTATGCGCTCTCATGCCGGTGTCGCCTCTAAAATGTTCCGCGTATTGGCCGATGAAAACGTCAATATCCGTATGGTTTCCACGTCCGAAATCAAGATTTCTGTCGTGATTGACGAAAAACATATGGAACTTGCGGTCAATGCCTTACACAAAGCATTTGGCCTTGATAAATCCGATATCGAATCTGAATAACAATTGTGTCCTAAACCTTCTACGCTGAAAGTACTTGCTGCCCTGTGGTGGTGAGCTTTCTTTCAACGGGAGGTTAAGGTGTCATAGGGGCCAAAGCCATTGGTGGCAGGGGTCACCATGTCGCATAATGGCATGGTGACGCCACTGGCGGACACATCCCGTTGTATAAAACGTCTGAGAAGGAGATCAGCCATGCTCATCCTAACCCGCCGCGTTGGCGAAACGCTGATGATCGGTGATGAAATCACCGTCACAGTGTTAGGTGTGAAAGGTAATCAAGTACGCATTGGTGTGAACGCACCGAAAGATGTCGCGGTTCACCGCGAAGAGATCTACCAGCGTATTCAGCGTGAACGTAATAGCGAAAGCGAAGCAGAGTAAATGGCCGCCTGTGTCACGCTCAATAGAGGGCGTTTAAGCGGTAATATCAGGTCGGCGCGAAAAAAATCGGAATAGGACTGGACACCAGTCATCATAATCGGTAACATTCGCGCCGTGCTGTTGAGGAGAGGTGGCCGAGTGGCTGAAGGCGCTCCCCTGCTAAGGGAGTATAGGGTTTATAGCCCTATCGAGGGTTCGAATCCCTCTCTCTCCGCCAACCGCATCTAGTAACATCGCAATTGGATAGGCGCCCGTAGCTCAGCTGGATAGAGTACCTGACTACGAATCAGGTGGTCGGAGGTTCGAATCCTCCCGGGCGCGCCAAGTTGCAAAGGTAAGTATTTGATGTTACAGTGTTTTCATTGTTTGACGAGTTCGACAATGACTGAAAAGCGCCCGTAGCTCAGCTGGATAGAGTACCTGACTACGAATCAGGTGGTCGGAGGTTCGAATCCTCCCGGGCGCGCCAGATTCCAAAACCCGCTCTCATAGGAGAGCGGGTTTTCTGTTTTCTAGCCTGACTATCGTGGCTCGCGCGGTAGTCTTGCGATCGTGTAAAGCGCCCCCGCATCCTTGCGGAAGGGCGCTTTTTTTTGGCCCGTAAAACGCCAGGGGAAGAGTGTCGGGTAGCGAAAGCTGGCGATGGTCCTTGATGGCCTTAGGCGGGTTCGCAGGCGTTGAGCACGCTCGTGCTAGGGGTAAGGCTGCCCAGAAGTGTGTCCAAGTCGGTCAGGCGCTTCAGGCGCTGAAAATGCTGGTTGGCTTCGGCGTTGCCCTGACGCATCTGGGCAAGCCACTGCTTCACCAGGGAGACCACCACTCGGTCAGGAAGATGTTGGCGCTGCAGTGCGGCGTACTCTTGCAGCACGCTGGCGCGCATTGTCCAAGTGGTGTCCGCCAAGCGTTCGCCGGTTTGCTGCCAGTGGCGAATGCGAGGGGCCAGCCAGGGGTCGGCGAGGGCGCTGCGTCCTAGCATGACATCGCAGCAGCCCGAGAGCGTGCGCGCTTTCCAGTAATCCTCGAGTGTCCAGATATCGCCATTGGCCACTACGGGGATGGAAACGTGGCGGCGCACTTTGCCGATCCACTCCCAGTGAGCGGGAGGGCGGTATCCCTCGTCTCGCGTCCGCCCGTGGACGACCAGTCGCGCCGCACCGCCCGACTCGGTGGCCTGCGCACACGCCACCGCCAAGCGCCTATTGGCAAACCCCAGGCGAATTTTTGCCGTCACCGGTATCTCTCCGTCTAACGCCTCGGCCACCGCTTTCACGGCGTGGTAGACGCGCTCGGGCTGGCGCAACAGCGACGCGCCGCCATCGTGGCGGTTGACGAGCTTGGCCGGGCAGCCAAAATTGAGATCGATACTGATGGCGCCCAACGCAAGCGCTTGGCGGGCATTCTCCGCCAAAGCCTGCGGGTCGGCGCCTAGCAACTGCAGGTGCACCGGCACGCCGCTGGGCGTGGCGACGGGGCGTTGCTGTAATTCGGGGCAGTGTTTATAAAACACGCGTGGGGGGAGGCGCGTGTCGACGACGCGGACGAACTCGGTGACCGACCAGTCAAAGCCGGCCTGCCGAGTGAGTAGGTCTCGAGTGAGCGCATCGATGACGCCCTCCATCGGTGCGAGACCGATCTTACCTTTATGTAGTAAATTAACAACCATGACTTCCACTATGGCGCGATTGCATTCTATCCTGGATGTGGCAGGTTAGTGTATTACCCTTATTGCGCCAAGCGCCGTTGGAGGCGTTTGGTGTGCCAATAACCCTATAAAATAAGGAGAGCACGCTATGCAAGGGTCGGAGTTGCTCCAAGAGGGGCTTGCTCTAATGGGCCTGGGTATGGGCTTTGTTTTTGTTTTTCTTACTATTTTGGTCATAAGTGTCACGCTGATGTCAAAGCTGATCGACCGTTATCAGCCTGCCCCTGTGGCGGCGCCAGCGGACCGAAAAAGTGGAAAAACACCCGCCAAACACGGCCAAAACGACGAAGTCGTCGCGGTGATTAGTGCTGCGGTGCATCGTTATCGTTCGTCTCGCCGCCAGTAAGCAGCACGTGCCAGCGTGTCCATTTCGCTCCTGATGCAATTTTTTTGTTAAATTTACTACAAATTCATAACGCCAAACTGTGAGCCATGACCATGAATGAAATAAAACGTCCTCTGGGAATCACCGATGTGGTGCTGCGCGATGCGCATCAATCCCTGTTTGCCACGCGCTTGCGCTTGGACGACATGCTGCCCATTGCCGAAAAGTTGGATAAAGTCGGCTACTGGTCGCTGGAAACCTGGGGCGGTGCCACCTTCGATGCGTGTATCCGTTACTTAGGGGAAGACCCGTGGGAGCGTATTCGCGCCCTTAAAGAGGCGATGCCCAACACGCCCCAGGCTATGCTGCTGCGCGGCCAAAACCTACTGGGCTACCGCCACTACGCTGACGATGTTGTCGATAAGTTTGTTGAGCGCGCCAAGACCAATGGTGTCGATGTATTCCGCGTATTTGATGCCATGAACGACCCGCGCAATTTAGAGCGCGCTATTAAGGCAGTGCGTCAGGTGGGCGGCCACGCGCAGGGTACCATTTCTTACACGGTGAGCCCGGTACATACCCTGGATAGCTGGGTAGATCTTGCCAAGACCATTGCCGCAATGGGGGCAGATTCGCTGGCTATCAAGGATATGGCGGGGCTACTCACACCGTATACGGCGTATGACTTGGTCACGCGTCTTAAAAAAGAGCTCTCCATTCCCGTCCACCTGCACTGTCACGCGACGACCGGCTTATCGACCTCGACCATTTTGAAAGCGGTCGAGGCAGGGGTCGATAACGTCGATACCGCCATCTCCTCCATGTCGATGACCTACGGCCACAGCCCGACGGAGTCCGTGGTGGCCATGTTGAAAGATACCGACCGCGACACCGGCTTGGACCTGGAGCTGCTGGAAGACATCGCTGGCTACTTCCGCGAAGTGCGTAAAAAATACGCCGCCTTCGAAGGCTCGCTGCGCGGTATCGATTCGCGCATTTTGGTGGCCCAGGTGCCCGGCGGCATGCTCACCAACATGGAGAGCCAGTTGAAAGAGCAGGGCGCTGGCGACAAGCTGGATGACGTACTGAGTGAAATCCCCCGCGTTCGTGAAGACCTCGGGTTCATTCCGCTGGTGACCCCTACGTCACAAATCGTGGGCACCCAAGCGGTCATGAACGTCATGATGGGCGAGCGCTACAAGTCAATCTCCAAAGAGGTGCAGGCGCTGCTGAAGGGGGAATACGGCGCTGCCCCGGCACCCTTCAATGCCGAATTGCAAAAGCGTGTGCTGGAGGGTGGCGAGCCAATTACCTGCCGCCCGGCAGACAACCTCTCCCCGGAAATGGACAAGCTTGCCGCCGAGCTGAAAGAGAAAGCCACCGCCGAGGGCATTCGCCTTGCCGAAGACGAGCGGGAAGTGGATGACGTGCTGACCTATGCGCTGTTCCCGCAGATTGGTTTGAAATTCCTCAAGAACCGCGACAACAAAGACGCTTTCGAGCCTGCGCCCCAAGCCGCTCAAGCGTCGACACCGGCCAAAGCAGACGCCGCTCCTGCCGCCGCACCGAGCGCTGGCGGTGGCCCGGAAACCTATACCGTGAAGCTCAACGGCAAGGCGTACGTGGTCGAGGTGTCAGAGGGTGGCGAGATCGGCAATATTGAGGAGCAGCCCGCCGCACAGCCTGAGGCTGACACCCCTGCGTCTAGCGGTGTCAGCATCGACGCACCGCTGGCGGGTAACATCTTCAAAGTGAACGTGCGTCCAGGTGATCAAGTGGCCGAAGGCGACGTCGTGATCATTCTCGAAGCCATGAAGATGGAAACCGAAGTGCGTGCCAGCAGCGCCGGTACGGTATCGAAAGTCAACGTCAATGAAGGCGATAGCGTTGCCGTTGGCGATGCGCTGATCGAGCTTTAAGGGCCTCTCGGAATGGATAAACTAATCACTTTATGGGAAGGCTCTGGGCTTTATAACCTAGAGCTTGGCCAAGCGGTGATGATCCTTGTAGGGCTTGGGTTGCTCTACTTGGCGATTCACAAGAAGTTCGAGCCGTTGCTGCTCGTACCGATTGGGTTTGGTGGCATTCTCGCCAACATTCCCGAGGCGGGCCTTGCGATTTCGGCGCTGGATCAAGCGATCGAAGTCGCCAAGCCCGCCGTGCTTCAGCAAATGGCTACCGCGTTGGGAGCTACACTCGACCCCTTGGCCGGTGTCGAGGGCTGGCGGGACACCCTCAAGGCGATTGCCCACGATTCGGCGGCGCCGGATCAACTGCGCGCCGCGAAAGATATTGCGGTGAGCGTCGGCTACAGCGACGGCATGCTGTATAACTTCTACAAGGTTGCCATTGGCTCTGGTATCGCGCCGCTGCTGATCTTCATGGGCGTAGGGGCGATGACCGATTTCGGCCCGCTGCTGGCCAATCCGCGTACGCTGTTTTTAGGGGCGGCGGCGCAGTTCGGTATCTTTGCCACGCTGTTTGGGGCGGTGCTGCTGACCTCCATGGGCATCATGGATTTCTCGCTCAATCAGGCGGCAGCGATTGGTATTATCGGCGGTGCAGATGGCCCGACGTCGATCTACGTCTCCAGCGTGCTGGCACCTGAGTTACTAGGGGCGATTGCCGTCGCGGCGTATGCTTACATGGCCCTGGTGCCATTGATCCAACCGCCGATCATGCGCCTTCTGACCACTGAAAAAGAGCGCAAGATCACCATGACGCAGCTGCGTCCGGTCTCTAAGCTCGAAAAAGTGGTCTTCCCGCTGATGCTGTTGATTGCTGTGGCGCTGTTTCTGCCGGATGCAGCACCACTACTGGGCATGTTCTGTTTCGGTAACCTGATGCGCGAGTGTGGCGTAGTGGAGCGTCTTTCCGATACGGCGCAAAATGCGCTGATCAATATCGTGACGATCATTCTCGGCCTGTCGGTGGGGTCTAAGCTAATGGCCGATAGCTTCCTAGCGTTCGAAACCCTAGGGATTCTGGGGCTGGGAATCGTGGCCTTCGGCATTGGGACTGCTGCCGGGGTGTTGATGGCCAAGCTAATGAACGTGGTTAGCAAAATGCCCATCAACCCGTTGATTGGGGCGGCAGGGGTGTCGGCCGTGCCGATGGCCGCGCGCGTGGCGAATAAAGTCGGACTGGAAGCGAACCCGCACAACTTCCTGCTGATGCACGCCATGGGGCCCAACGTGGCCGGGGTGATCGGCTCGGCGGTCGCCGCTGGTGTGATGATCAAGTACCTAGGCTAAGCGACCGTTAGAGCGCTGCCCATCTGAAACGTGGCTTATCGAGCAGGGCTCGTGTAAGCCGCGTTTTTTCATGCCCGCCGCGGTTCGACGGCGGTTTTGAGGCGGTTTTCTAGGCCGCTGATATCCAACTCGACATCCCGCGGCCAGCCGATGGTCAGGCGCACGCCGTCGCCATCGTAGTCTGCCTGCTGCACGGGCAGCGCCTGCTCGTCGCACCATGCGCGCGCTTGCGCTTCGTGGGCGAAGCTGACCTTCAACCGATAGCTGTCCCGCTCGATGACTTCCCGGGTGGGCAGCGTTTCCAAGCCGGCTTTGACGGCCTGAGCATAGGCGCGGGCCAGCCCGCCAGTGCCTAACTTGGTGCCGCCAAAGTAGCGAATCACCACGCAGCCGATTTCGCCGATCTGGCTGCCCTGAAGTGCCTGGAACATGGGGCGTCCGGCGGTGCCGCCCGGTTCGCCATCATCAGAAAAGCCAATATGGGTTTGCTCGCCAGGAGGGCCAGCAATGAAGGCCGTACAGTGATGGCTAGCGTTTGGGTGAGCAGCTTTGGCCGCTTGAAGCAGCGTGTCGAAAGCGTCAGGGGTGGGGGCATGGCACAGCCAAGCCAAAAATTGGCTTTTCTCGACGTCGATGTCGGCGGTGTGCCATATACCAAGGGCTAAATCAGGGACTCGAAAACGCAACGAGGGCTCCCGGCAGGGTGGGTGACCAATTAGTGATGCTGGGTTTCCGTGGTGTGTTGGGCCACGCCCATTACCATGCCCAGCACCTGAATGTCACAATTATGCAGGAATAGGTCCGGTATGGCTGCATCTTCCGGCCATAAATGGATGCCCAAGCGGCTAATGGAGAGCTGCTTAAGCGTCACTTCGCGCTGGTTGATCGTCGCAACGGCGGTCTCTTGATGGGCGTCATGCTGGTGACGGTGAATGATGATGACATCGCCGTCGAAGAGGTTGCAGTCGCGCATGCGGTCGCCGCGAATACGCAGGGCGTAGGTGTTGCGACGTGTGACGCGAGGGGGTGTGCACGCTTGGCGCGCATGTGATGAGGCGCTGCGAGACGCTAGTGGGGTAGGCGTCGATGGCGCTACCGGTTGAGACAGCGTCTGAGAGGGTACGTAAGAAGGAACCTGAGACGTTACCCTAGAGGGTAGGCAGATCGTCATAGTGTGTTCTCCCATGCAGCGCCCGTTGTCGAGGCGTTTGATTGAGGCGATACCTGTTGTTTTATTCTGTGGTGTCTATTCATACAGTGTTTACAGTATAAGCCTGTTTTTGCATACAGTGCTAGTCCTGTCTTTTGCAGGACGCCTCCATGAGGTGCTTAAGCAAGCATTGGTTTGGGGCACGCTGCGACCCAAGACCGCAGAGCCCGACTGGCGAGGAAGGGCCTTTCCGTGTAGAGTTCGACCCAAAATCAATGCGCCTGGAGTGTCTTTTGAGCCTGTGCCTGCAAGCCCGACAATTGGCCTGTGAACGCGACGACCGTTGGCTGTTTGAAGGGCTCGATCTCGATATCCAATCGGGTGAGATCGTGCGCATCGAGGGCCCAAACGGCAGCGGCAAAACGACGCTGCTAAAAATACTCTCAGGGCAATTAACCGATTACCGTGGCGAGCTTTTCTGGAATGGCGCGCCCATGCGCCAAGCCCGTGAACATTTTCTCGCCAATTTGCTCTATTTAGGTCATGCCCCCGGTGTGAAGGCGGGTCTCTCGCCGCTGGAGAATTTAGCTTGGTATCAAGCGCTTAGCGGAGAAGTGGGCAGCGAGCCTGCACGGGAGGCAGCGCTGGCCGCCGTTGGGCTTACCGGTTTCGAGGACGTGCCTGCCGGTCAGCTGTCTGCCGGGCAACAGCGGCGTGTGGCGCTGGCGCGTTTGACCCTCACTCAGCGTGCGCTGTGGGTGCTCGACGAGCCTTTCACTGCCATCGATCGTCAAGGGGTGGCGGCGCTGGAGGCGCAGTTGGTGGCCCATGCGCAGTCTGGCGGCTGTGTGTTGGTGACCACGCACCATGCGCTGGCCGAGTCACCCGTGCTCAGGCGTATTCAGCTGGGGTAAGAAGGAGACAGCGTTGCAACGTTCACACGCTCCATTGAGCCCCCCCGAGGTGGCCATGCATGCCCCCCAGGGCGGTCTGCTGGTGGCCATCAAGGCCACGCTCAAGCGCGACCTCACCCTGATGCTGCGCCGTCGTGGCGAGGTGCTCAATCCGCTGGTGTTCTTTGCACTGGTGATTACCCTATTCCCCATTGGGATTTCACCGGATCCAGCGCTGCTGGCAAGCATTGCGCCGGGGCTTTTATGGGTAGCTGCGCTGCTAGCTGCACTGCTCTCGCTGGATAGCCTGTTTCGCAGTGACTATGACGATGGCAGCCTCGAGCAATTACTACTGGCTCCCCAGCCGCTGGCGGCGCTGGGGTTGGCAAAAGTGGCGGTGCATTGGCTGCTGACCGGGCTGCCACTGGCGCTCATGGCGCCACTCTTGGGCATCATGCTGTCGCTTCCCGCAGGAAGCTACGCCGTGCTGTCGCTGTCGTTGGCGCTCGGTACGGCCAGCTTGAGTCTGATTGGCGCCATCGGGGCGGCATTGACGGTGGGGCTGGCGCGGGGCGGTGTGCTGCTCTCGCTGCTGGTGCTGCCGCTCTATATTCCAGTACTGATTTTCGGCGCAGGTGCCGTACAAGCCGCTATTTTTGGCGATGGAATGGCCGCTCATCTGGCGATTCTAGGGGCACTGCTGGCGCTAGCACTGATGCTGGCACCCTGGGCCATTGCGGCATCGCTGCGCATCAGCATCAACGGTTAGAGGACGGGAACACCATGTGGGCCTTTATCAACAAACTAAGATCACCCAAATGGTTCTATGCCATTAGCGCCAAACTGCAACCGCTTTTTTGGGTAGCGGCAACGCTGTTGCTGCTGGTCGGCACCGTTTGGGGGCTCGTCTTTGCGCCTGCGGATTATCAGCAGGGTAATAGCTTTCGCATCATTTATGTCCACGTTCCCGCCGCGTTTCTAGCCCAGTCCATTTTCGTCTCCATGGCCGTCTCTGGGCTTGTGTTCATGGTCTGGAAAATCAAAGTGGCGGATATGGCCGCTACCGTGATGGCGCCGCTGGGCGCCGCGATGACATTCGTGGCCCTTTTTTCGGGCGCAGTATGGGGCGTACCGACCTGGGGAACCTGGTGGATGTGGGACGCACGTCTTACGTCCATGCTGATACTGCTGTTTCTTTATCTGGGCGTGATTGCGCTGCGTGGCGCCTTTAGCAGCCGCGATAGCGGCTCTCGTGCTGCGTCGGTGCTGGCTATGGTCGGTGTCATCAATATTCCGATCATCAAATACTCCGTGGATTGGTGGTACACGCTGCACCAGCCCGCCACCTTTACGATTACCGGCCGCGCTGCCATGACCATGGATATGTGGGCGCCGCTGCTCATCATGGTGTTGGGCTTTTACAGTTTTTTCATTGCGCTCACGCTGATGCGCACGCGTAGCGAAATTCTGCGTCGTGAAGCCAACAAGCGCTGGGTGCGCGAGCTTGTCGAGGAGACGAACTGATGGCCTTTTCCTCGCTGAACGAATTTTTTGCCATGGGCGGTCACGCGGTTTACGTGTGGGCTGCCTGGGGAGTCACTGCGCTATTGATGCTGGTCATCGTGTGGCATGCCCGCCAGGAGCGCCGCCAGCTACTTCACGCGGTCAAGCGCCGGGTGCGTCGGGAAAACGCCCAGCGCCAGTCGTCGTATGCGCAGTCTTTGCAAGAGCCAGTTACCTCTGCTCAGAAGGACGTTCACCATGACGCCTAAACGTAAACAGAAACTGTTTGTCATCTTGGGACTGCTGTCGCTCACCGCTATTGCGGTGGGGCTCACCCTGTATGCGCTGCGCGCCAATATCAACCTCTTCTTCAGCCCGGTACAAATTGCTCAGGGCGACGCCCCCATGGAGCGCCAAATTCGCGCGGGGGGCATGGTCAAAGAGGGCTCTGTGTCCCGCGACCCGGAAAGCCTCGATGTTGAGTTCGTAGTGACTGACTACGTGGATGATCTAGAGGTCTACTACAGCGGTATTCTGCCGGACCTATTCCGTGAAGGGCAGGGCGTGGTGGTGGTTGGCGAACTGCAGGCCGATGGCCGACTCTACGCCGATAAGGTGTTGGCACGCCACGATGAAAACTACATGCCGCCCGAAGTGGCGCAGGCATTGGAAGAAGCAGGCTACTCCCCGGCAGACTTTCAAGCGAAAGCTGCCGAAGTGGGCAAGCGCCTAGAGCAGGAAGGCTCCCCAGAAGGAAGCGACTATTAACGACTGCACGCACGCTGTGCGATAAAGCCTGATGCTAATTCGGAGCACCCATGTTGATTAAGATCATTCCTGAAATCGGCCACTTTGCCCTGGTTATCGCGCTACTCATGGCGGTGGTTCAGGCGGTGATGCCGCTTGCCGGGGCTGCCACGCGTCGCCCGCTGTGGATGGCCTATGGTCGTCCCATGGCCATCGGCCAATTCCTGTTTGTGACCATTGCCTACCTCTGCTTGACCGCCAGCTACATGCTGGACGATTTCAGCGTGGCTAATGTCGCTAACAACTCCAACTCTCTGCTGCCCTGGTACTACAAATTCAGCGCCGTGTGGGGTAACCATGAAGGCTCGGTGCTGCTATGGAGCTTGATGCTGGCGGGTTGGGGATTCGCGGCATCGGTCTTCTCGGGCGACTTGCCCCGCGACATGGTGGCCAGGGTGCAGGGCATCATGGGCATGGTGTGTGTGGGCTTCTTGCTCTTCATTTTGATGACCTCCAACCCCTTCGAGCGCTTGCTGCCGAACATGCCGCAAGATGGTGCCGACTTGAATCCGCTGCTACAGGACTTTGGCCTGATCGTGCACCCGCCGATGCTCTATATGGGTTACGTAGGTTTCTCGGTAGTGTTTGCCTTCGCCATCGCTGCGCTGTTGGGCGGGCGCCTGGACGCTGCCTGGACCCGCTGGGCACGGCCCTGGACCAACGTGGCCTGGGCATTTTTGACGGTCGGGATCGCGCTAGGTAGCTGGTGGGCCTATTACGAACTGGGTTGGGGCGGCTGGTGGTTCTGGGATCCAGTAGAGAACGCCTCGCTGCTGCCTTGGCTTACCGGCACGGCGCTGGTGCACTCGCTGGCGGTGACCGAAAAGCGCGGCTCGTTCAAGAGTTGGACGGTGTTATTGGCGATCTCGACGTTCTCGCTATCGCTGATGGGCACCTTCCTGGTGCGCTCGGGGGTACTGACGTCGGTTCACGCCTTTGCCAACGATCCCTCGCGTGGCTTCTTCATCCTGATGCTGCTGGCGATCACCGTCACGCTATCGCTGCTGGTGTTTGCACTGCGTGCACCGCGCGTCAGCCATAAAGTGGGGTTCAACTGGCTTTCGCGGGACTCCCTGCTGCTGATCAACAACATCCTGCTGGTCATCATGACCGTCACGGTGCTGCTGGGCACCGTATACCCGCTGATTCTGGACTCTTTGGGGCTGGGTAAAATCAGCGTAGGTCCCCCTTACTTCAATGCACTATTCGTACCACTCACCGTTGTGATGTGTGTCTTCATGGGGCTGGGTCCAGTGGCGCGCTGGAAAAGCATGAGTGGCCGTGAGCTATGGCGTAAGCTGGGGTTAGCCGCCGCTGCGGCTCTCGTGTTAGGCATTATCCTGCCGTTGATCTATGGCGGCGAATGGAATTTATGGGTGTCATTGGGAATCGTGTCGGCGCTATGGATCGTGCTGCCCATGGTGCGCGACCTCTTCGACAAGACCCGTCACGCCAGCTCGTTCGTCGCCGGGCTGCGCAAGCTTTCGCTCTCTTACTGGGGTATGGTGCTGGGCCACGTGGGCATCGCGGTGACCATTCTAGGCGTTGCCGTGGTCTCGAACTACAACATCGAACGCAACGTGCGCATGTCGCCGGGCACCACCGTGGAAGTGGCGGGCTATCAGTTCACCATGACGGAACTCACCAACCGACGTGGCCCCAACTTCCTGGCCGATACTTCGATCATTCAGGTACAGCGCGGGGACGAGGGACGCAGCTTCGTGATGCGCCCCGAGAAGCGCCTTTACCTCGCCACCGGCATGCCCATGACCCAAGTTGCGCTGCGCCCTGGTTTGTTCCGCGACCTCTATGTCGCCATGGGCGAAGACTTGGGCGATGGCAGCTACGCCATGCGCGTCCAGTACAAACCGTTCGTGCGCTGGCTGTGGCTGGGTGGCCTCCTCATGGCCTTTGGCGGCGTTCTAGCCGTTGTGGATAAACGCTATCGTCGTGCCGCGAGTCGCCAGACAGCTCCCGCTCGGACGGATCGTTCGTCGTCTCAGGAGGCTATGGTATGACACGACGCCTGCTGCTTTTACTCCTGCCGATTGGCTTTCTCGGTATCGCGCTGTTTCTGTACCAAGGGTTGGGGCGCGATCCGTCGCAGCGTGACTCTGCGCTGATGGCACGTGAGTTTCCCGTATTCGAAGCCACCACGCTACGCGATGCTGATCGCCAAGTGGATCAAACGCTGATGATGGGGGAGGTCACGCTGGTCAATGTCTGGGGTGAGTGGTGCCCTGCATGTAAGCAGGAGATGCCCCAGCTTTTAGAGCTCGCCGATCACGGCATTCGTATGGTCGGCATCAACTACCGGGACACCCGTGAAAAGGGGCTAGAGTTTTTGAGCGAGTTCGGTGACCCGTTCGAGGTCAACGTGTTCGACCCCGAGGGCAGCCTGGGTTTCGACCTCGGTGTTTATGGCGCGCCTGAGACGTTTTTGGTGGATGCCGCAGGCGTGATCCGATACCACCATAAAGGCTACGTGTCACCTGAAGACGTTCGTGAGCGCATCCTGCCGGAGGTAGAAAAATGGCGTTAATGCGTTGGGTGTTCGCCGTGATGTTGCTGGTACTGTCGAGTAGTGTCGTGGCGGCCGGCATCGAGATTCGCGAATTCGATGATCCGGTCATGGAGCAGCGCTATCGCGATCTGACGTCTTCGATGCGCTGCCCGCTGTGTGAAAATCAGGCCATCAACGACTCGGATGCGCCGATCTCCGGTGACATGCGCGAGCGGGTCTATCAGCTGCTTCAAGATGGTCAGTCCGATATCGAAATCATCAATCACATGGTGCAGCGTTTTGGGGAGTACATCCTCTACAACCCGCGCCTGGAAAACCGCACCTACCTGCTGTGGGGGCTGCCCATCGGTCTGTTCGTCCTCGGCACGCTCGTGGTCGTACTGATGGTGCGTGCTCGACGGAATGCGTCTGCGAAAGCGTTGAGCGCCGAAGAGCGCGCCCGCTTGGATGCTCTGATCAACCGCGAGAGGTCTTCATGACACCGCTCTGGATAGCGATTGCACTACTGTTATTGCCTGCGCTATGGCTGCTGATTGCCCCCATGCGCGGTGCCCGCGTTCTGCGCGACCAGCTAGATCACTTTGAAGCCAACGATACGTCTGCTGAGCAGAACGTGGCGATTTTCCAGCGGCGCATGGCGTCCCTGGAAGCGGCACGCGAGCGTGGCGACATCGACGACGCTCGTTTTAATGAAGATCGCCTAGAGCTAGAGCGCAGCCTGCTGGAAGACACCGCCACTCAGGCCAAGCGGCCGCTGAAAGCTGCGAGCGCTGGACGGCTGGTGGTGCCGCTGGTCATGGTGGCCGTGGTCGGGGCGAGCACGTTTTGGTACCAGCAAAACGGCGCGGAAGGTGACCTGACGCTGTACGCTATCCAGCAGGAGGTCAGAAACGATCCGGAAGGCTCGCTGATGATGTTCCTGGAGAGGATGGAAGCCGAAGCGGAGCGCCAGCCCCACAATCCCAACGTGTGGAGTTCGCTGTTTCCACTCTACCGGGATACCGGTCAGCCTGACAAAGCGGTCGATGCGCTGGAGCGCTTGATCGCCATCGAAGGTCGCATTCCGCCGCTGCTCGCTCAGTTGGCGCAGCTCCGCTTCTTCATGGCCGAGCGGGAGTTAACGCCCGAGGTACAGGCGCTGGTCGATGAAACGCTTGAGCTAGACCCCCGTCAGCCCACCGTGTTGGGACTTCTGGGCATTCACGCCTTCGATAATGGTGATTATGAAACGGCCGTCGACCGTTGGCGCCGTGCCGTTGCCAATATTTCAGACCCAGAGACGGCTGCTTCCCTGCGTGATGGTATCCGTGTGGCCCAAGAGCGCATGGGCGTCGCACCGGAGTCAGCTGCCGCCGCTCAGGGCCAAGGCGTACGGGTGAGCGTCTCGTTGGATGAGGCACTGGCAGACCGTGTCAGCGACGATGCGACGGTGTTCATTACCGCGCGGGACATCGACGGCGAGCTGCCGCCGCTGGCGGTGACCCGCGCTCGGGTCTCTGAGCTGCCGATGACCGTTGTGCTGGACGACGCCGCTGCCATGTCGCCGCAAGCGCAAATCTCCCAGGTGCGTGAAGCGCGCCTGGTGGTGCGTGTCTCGGAATCTGGGCAGGCCACGCCGCAGCCTGGGGATCTGTTTGGCGACGTGGAGAGCGTTAGCGTCGGCCCCATTCGCGAAGACGATACCGCCAATGTCGTTATCAACCGTGTTTTTGAATAACCACCACGTAAGCTACCGCTGCTAAGGGTCGCAATGCGCTTAACCTCTATACGTCTCGTTGGGTTCAAGTCCTTTGTCGATCCAGTCACCGTGCCCTTCGATGGCAACATGACGGCCATCGTTGGGCCCAACGGCTGTGGTAAATCCAATATCATTGACGCCGTACGCTGGGTGATGGGGGAGTCCTCTGCCAAAACCCTGCGTGGCGAGTCGATGGCCGACGTCATTTTCAATGGTTCTACCGGGCGCAAGCCGGTCGGACAGGCGTCCATCGAGTTGAAGTTCGATAACCGTGAGGGCGGTATGGGCGGTTTGTACGCCCAGTACGCTGAAATTGCCGTCAAGCGCCTAGTCACCCGGGATGGCCAGTCCAACTACTTCTTCAACGGCCAGAAGTGTCGTCGCCGGGATATCGCCGACCTGTTCATGGGGACTGGTCTGGGTCCGCGCTCCTACGCCATCATCGGCCAGGGGATGATCTCGCGGTTGATCGAAGCGCGACCGGACGACCTGCGTGCCACCCTCGAAGAAGCCGCGGGGATCTCCAAGTACAAAGAGCGTCGTCGGGAAACCGAAAACCGCATGCGACGTACTCAGGAGAACCTGGAGCGCCTGGACGATATTCGCGAAGAGCTGGACAAGCAGCTCGAACGTCTCAAGCGCCAAGCGGAAGCCGCCAAGCGCTACCAAGAGCTCAAGCAGCAGGAGTATCGCTTGAAAGGCGAGCTGGCGCTGCTGCGCGGCCGTACCCTGCGGGCCGAGCAGTCTCACCAAGAGAGCCGCGTGCGCGAGCTGGAAATTGCCGTCGAGAAAGACGTGTTTGGCGTTCGTCAGTGCGAAACCCGCCTGGAGCAAGCCCGCGAGCAGCATGATGAGCTGGCCGACGTGCTGGACCGCCACCAGCAGCAGTTTTATGAAACCACCACGCGCATTGCCCGCTTAGAGCAGGATCAAGCCCACCGCCGCAGCCGCGAAGCACAGCTGGCCAACGACATTGCCACCGCCCGCAGGGATCTCGACGAGCAGCGCCAGGTCAGCGAGGGCGACCAAGAGCGGCTCGCGGTGATCGACGAGCGCTTTGAAGAGTTGCTGCCCGAGCACGAAGCGTTGGAAGAGCAGCTCGAGATGCTCGAGCAAACCCTGGCCGACGCAACGCCAGCGTTAGAGGCCGCCGAACAGCAGTGGGCCGACGCCGAAAACCGTTGGCGCGAAGCCAGCCGTGACGCCGACCGTAGCCAAGATCAACTGCGCGATTTAGAGCAACGTATTGCTCGCCTGCAGGTAGAAGGGCAACGCCGCCGCCAGCAGCGCGACGAGCTGGCCGATATGACGGCGCTACAACAAGAGCATGCTGATAACCAAGCACGTTTGGAAGACGCCGACCAGCGTGCCAACACGTTTCAAGTCGAGCGTGAGCAGTGGCAGCAGCGCTATAGCGATGCCAAACGCGCCTATCAGCACGCCGTGGCCGAGCGTGATGCGCAGCGCGCTGCATTAAGCCAGCAGCAGGGCGAACTCGCCTCACTGCAGGCACTAATGGATGCCGCCTTAGCCGATCACGACCCCCAGCTAAGCGACACGCTGGCCGCTCATGGCCTCGCCGATGCGCCCCGCTTGGGTGAAGCCATCGCGGTTAGCCAAGGCTGGGAACGGGTCATTTCCTGGTTGCTTGCCCCTTGGTTAAACGCCCGACTGGTAGCCGCCCATCAGCTAAACGCGCTGCCCGAAGCGCTGGCGACGGCGTGGTGCTTGATCGATCAAGCACCGCCTTATACGGCCACGGCGGGCGCAGGCCATCGCCTCAGCGATTTGGTGAAAGGCGCGGGCGCGCTGACGGAGTGGTTGGCGAGTATTCACTACGTCGATACTGCTGACGCGGCCGAAGCGTTGCTGCCTACGCTTGCCCCCGGTGAGAGTGTGGTCAGCCAAGACGGCGTATGGCGCGGGCGTGGCTGGCTGCATCAGCAATCCAATGGCGAAGGCGTCGATGCGCTACTGGTCACTCGTCGTCGCTTCGAGGAGCTGTCCACCGAGCGCGAACGAGCAGAAGCCGCGCTGGTCTTGCTAGATGAGCAGTGCGATGTCGCTAGTGAAACGATCGACACGTTGGAACTGACCCGTGAGCAGCAGGCGGAGCAGGAGCGCGACCATGCCGCTACCCGCCAACAGCTAGCGGTGCAGGAGCAGCGGCTTGCCCAGCGCCTGGAGCATTTATCCAGCCGCGCGACGGAGCTCGACGACGAGTTATCGCAACTGCAAGAGGACGAGGCGGAGTTAACGCTTACTTTAGAAGAGCAGCGCGCCCGTTGGCACACGGCCATGGAGCAGTTGGAGGAAGCCGCGCAAGCGCGAGAGACCAGCGCCGAGCAGCGCCAACGTCAGCGTGAGCAACGTGAGCAGCTCAACCAGCAGCATGCCCTGCTCAAGGCGCGTCAGCAGGCGTTGGCACTGGAGCGCGAGCGCTTAAAAGCCGAGCGTGAAAGCCTGCGCGCTCAGCAAGCCCGTTCAAGCGATACCGAAGAGCGCCTCTCGCTGCGTATTGCCGAGTTGGAAGAGTCTCGCGAAATGCTGGTCGAGCCCGATGAGCTGGCAACCGAAGAGCTCGAAGAGCTGCTGCACCAGCGCGAACAGCAGGAGCGGCGGCTCAACGAGACGCGCCAGCAGGCTCAAACCTTGGCCGAACAGCTGCGCAACGACGAACTAGCCCGCCAGCAGCACGAGCGCAATTTGGAGCAGAGCCGCGAACAGCTACAGCAGCGCCGTATGGAGGTGCAGGCGCTGGCGCTCAAAGCCGCCACCCAAGACGAGCAGTTAGCGGAACTGGGGCACGATGCCGACGCGCTCGCCGCTACGCTGCCCAGCGATGCCAGTGAGCCAGCGTGGCAAGAGCGCTTGGAGAGCACCTCGGAAAAGATCCGCCGACTGGGGGCGATCAACCTCGCCGCGATCGAGGAGTACGACCAGCAGGCCGAGCGGCGTAATTACCTCGAAGCCCAGCATGCTGAGCTTTCCGAAGCGCTCGACACGCTGGAGCGGGCGATCAAACGGATCGACCAAGAAACCCGCGTGCGTTTCCGGGAAACGTTCGATCAGGTGAACAACGGGTTGCAAACCCTCTTTCCTCGCGTATTTGGCGGTGGGGCGGCGTGGTTGACGCTCACCGGTGACGATTTATTGGAAACCGGCGTGGCCATCATGGCTCGCCCGCCGGGCAAGAAGAACAGCACCATTCACTTGCTGTCAGGGGGCGAGAAAGCACTGACCGCGCTGTCGCTGGTGTTTGCCATCTTCCAGCTCAATCCAGCCCCGTTTTGTATGCTGGACGAAGTCGATGCGCCACTGGATGACGCCAACGTGGGCCGCTACGCCAAGCTCGTTAAAGAGATGTCGGAAAGCGTGCAGTTCATCTACATCACTCATAACAAGATCGCCATGGAAGCCGCCGAGCGCCTGATGGGGGTCACCATGCAAGAGCCAGGTGTCTCACGGCTGGTGTCCGTGGGGATCGATGAAGCGGCAGAACTGGTCGAGTAGGGGGCATGGTTCGAGACGATATTGGGCGCGGCTTCCCAAGAGTTTCCTTATTTGCTCGTGTCATGTGCCGAGCGCTGCTAGTGAGCGTGTGATAATACCTAGCGTCAATCAGGTCGTTGAGCATTAAGTCTTTTAATAACAGTAGGTTGCTGACAATGAGCCTGGGCGGCTCGAGGTGGGAGTAGGCGCCCGCATGGAAGCGTTACTGTTACGTTAAGTCTGCCCAGCCTGCCGTCGAAAGCGCAAAGGATTAATAAGAAACTAGCGATAGTGAATAACATTCACTAGCATAACGTTTAAATAGAGTGATTGAAGCAGGTAGTGGCTTCCCCTTGCAGGGTGTGTTCAAACACTGTTTAAAGAGATGAAATAACGCGCTGGGCACTTTTGCTGGTTGATAAGGTCGAAAAATTCGCCTAAAAAACGCTCATAGCGGCGCAAACGTGTGAAAATCAGCAAAAGTTGGCTCTTTTCGTAGTAACCGCGCTATGCTTGGTGCTAAATATCGTTTTATAAGAAGGTTCCCATATTCTGGCGTAGTGTAAGCACTGCGCTTAGTAACCGGTTAGATGACCCATGGAATGCTCGACATGGAATTAAGAGAGTGGTTAATCATTCTAGGACTGGCTCTGGTTTCGCTGATCGTTGTTGACGGCGTGCGTAGGCTCCAGCGTCAGCGTCGTGTGCCCCGGCTAGACCAAGCGGTAAAAGATTTGCCTACCGCGAAGTTGGAAGAGTTAGACGACGAGGCGAAAGAAGCCGAGATCAATTGGGAACTGCCCAATGGCGGTGCTCGGGTCGTCAAACCCGCCGACTATAGCGGGCTGGGGCAAAAGCCCAAACTCAAACGCCAAGAGCACCCTGGCCCTTCCAAAGTGCTGTCGGATTTCCGTCGTTCGTTCAGTAAACCCTCTAGTAAAACCACGTCTCGTCCCGAGCCTGCTGCCCCCGCGCCTGCCGAACGGCATGCGGCAACTCAAGAAGTGAAACCAGACCTCCGTCGCGAGCCGAGTGTGTTTGCCAAAGACGACGCAGAGGTAACGGCACCCGCACCGTCTGTGGCTGTCGATGCAGAGCCGACCCAGCCAATGCCTGCGGCGACTCAGCCAACGCCTGCGGCAACCGCAACGCCTGACCCCGTCAAGGCCTCCAGCAGCGCACCTGCCATGAGCGCTTCGGCCGAAGAGCCCGCTGTAACGGCACCGGCCGATGAGCTGCCAGCCACCCAGCCTGACATACCTAAGACAGCCGAAGCGCCCGCAGCGAAAGAAGCCGCGGACGATGAGCCGACACCGACTCCTGAACCGGTGCTGCGCGCTGAGCCAGAGGACGCCGTTTTTGCCAAGCACGCCGCTGACGCCCCCAAACGTCGGCAACTGCGTGATGAGACCGTTGGCGACCGTGAGCTGGACGACGACGAAATCGACGAGTACCGCTTGGTCGATTTCGAAGGTATTGGACGCTCGTTCAAACGCCGCATCATCGAGCGCCGTAAAGAGAGAGCGATCAAAAAGGCCGAGAAAGCCAAACGCGCCGAAGCATTAGCCAAGCAGAAGGCCGAGCGTAAAGCGCTGGAAGCCGAACAGCGCCGTGAAGCCAAGCAGGCTGCTGAAGCGGAAAAAGCACGTATCGCACAAGAGAAGGCTCAAGCCCGGGAGGCCGCTGCCTATGAAGCAGCCGCCCAACAGGAGGCCCCACAGTCGGCGCCCGTATGGGATGAATATGAGGACAGCGCACGACATTACGATGAGCATTACCAAGGCGTCGATGACGAGCTGGAAGCGACCTACGCTGCACAAGATAACGTGGTTCGCGCCCATCCGACCTTGGAAAAAGCGCTACGTCACGATGTGAACGGCGAGCACGCCAAAGAGACGTTGGCCAATGCCGACGAGATGGTGGTGATCAGCGTTCTTTCCCGTGACCCGGACGGGTTCGATGGCGGTAAGCTGCTCGAACTCATCATGGCATGCGGGCTGCGCTATAGCCGTACCATGGGCGTATTTCACCGTTTCGAAACGGAAAGCCCGGACAGCGAGCTGCAGTTCTCCATGGTTAACGTGCTCAAGCCCGGCACGTTCCCCATCGAAGAGATGGACGAGTTCGTGACACCCGGTATTACGTTCCTGATGCCGCTACCCGGCGCGGTGGATAGCTCTGCCGCCTTCGAGGCGATGGTAGAGACCGCCATGGTCGTCGTTCGCCATATGGGCGGTGAATTGAAAGACGAAAACCGTAGCGTGATGACGGCACAAACCATCGAGTTTGCCCGTCAGCGGGTGCATGAATTCGAACGTCGTCACCGTTTGCATCGCCAACTGCAGGCGCGTTAACCGCCACACTGCGCTGACACCCGCCTTCTTCTGGAAGGCGGGTGTTTTTGTTACTGAATACCCGTTTATCTGTCTTCGGAATCTCTGAATGAGTCAGCCTGACCCCACTCTGTTGGAAGAGATCAGCCGGCTGCGCGCCGATCTCGATGATGCCAATCACCGTTATTACGTGCTGGACGAACCCACGCTCACCGATGCGGACTATGACCGTAAACTGCAGCGCTTGAAACAGATAGAGAGCGAGCACCCCGAGCTGATCTCCCCCGACTCGCCCACTCAACGAGTCGGTGCCGCCCCGGCAGAGGGCTTCCCCGAAGTCGCCCACGCCATACCCATGCTGTCGTTGGATAACGCCTTTAGCCGTGATGACATCGCGGCCTTTGCCGAGCGCGTTGCGGAGCGTTTGGAGTGCCAAGCCAGTGAGATCGCGTTTAGCTGCGAACCTAAGTTGGATGGTGCGGCGGTGTCGCTGGTGTATGAGCAGGGCGTACTGGTCAGCGGCGCGACGCGGGGCGATGGCCGCACCGGGGAGGGCATCACCTCCAACCTGCGCACGCTGCGCTCGGTACCGCTCAAACTCATGGGCCAGCAGGTGCCTGAGTTACTGGAAGTGCGCGGCGAAGTGATCATGCGCCATGCCGGGTTCGAAGCCCTCAACGAGCGGGCCAGAGAGGAGGGCAGTAAGGTGTTTGCCAACCCGCGTAACGCCGCCGCCGGTAGCCTGCGCCAGCTCGATCCGCGCATTACGGCGACCCGCCCGTTGGAGTTTCACGCGTACCAAGCCGCCCGCTTGGAGCCCGACTTGGGCGACACCACCCACAGTACGCTGATGTCCCGTTTATCCACCTTGGGTTTTCGCACCAGTACAGAGCTCACCACGCTGCAAGGCCCCGACGCCGTCGCGGACTACTGCGAGCAGCTCGGTGCTAAGCGCGATCAGCTGGGCTACGACATCGACGGCGTGGTGATCAAGGTCGACGACCTGCGCCATCAGCGGGAGCTGGGCTTCGTTGCCCGCGCGCCGCGTTGGGCGGTGGCGTTCAAATTCCCCGCTCAGGAAGAGGTCACGACCCTAAACGACGTGGAGTTTCAGGTGGGACGCACCGGCGCCATTACGCCGGTCGCCCGGTTGGAGCCGGTCACCGTTGCCGGGGTGACGGTCTCGAATGCCACGCTGCACAATGCCGATGAGATTAGTCGCCTGGGCGTGATGATTGGCGACACGGTCGCGATTCGCCGCGCGGGCGACGTCATTCCTCAGGTCGTGCGCGTGGATGAAGAGAAGCGTCCGGCGGACGCCCGGGCGATCGTTTTTCCAGATCACTGCCCTGTGTGCGGTTCGGATATCGAACGTATCGAAGGCGAAGCCGTGGCCCGTTGCTCCGGTGGGCTGTACTGCGCCGCCCAGCGTAAAGAGGCGCTAAAACACTTCGCCAGCCGTAAAGCGCTGGATATCGACGGCCTGGGGGAGAAGCTGATCGAACAGCTGGTGGATCAGGCGTGGGTGAAAACCCCGGCCGATCTGTTCCACCTTGGCGTCGATCCGTTGAAGAGCCTGCCGCGCATGGGCGAAAAGTCCGCCACCAACCTGGTCAATGCACTGGAAAAAGCCAAGCAGACCACGCTGGCGCGGTTCATCTACGCGCTGGGCATCCGTGAGGTGGGCGAGGCCACGGCGGCCAATGTGGCCAACCACTTCGGTACGCTGCAAGCGTTACAAGAGGCCGATCTGGCGGCGCTGGAGGCCGTCAATGACGTGGGCCCCGTGGTGGCTGCGCATATCCACACCTTTTTCCGCCAGCCCCATAACTTGGAGACGCTGCAAGCGTTGATCGAAGCGGGCGTGACCTGGCAAGAGGCCGAGGTGACGCAAGGTCCCACGCCGCTGGAGGGGCAGACTTGGGTGCTGACCGGCACGATGGACAGCATGACCCGCGACGAAGGCAAAGCGCGGCTTCAAGCGTTAGGCGCCAAAGTGGCGGGCAGTGTCTCCAAGAAAACGACCTGCCTCGTGGCGGGCGAGGCAGCGGGTAGCAAACTCGCCAAAGCCGAACAGCTGGGGGTCGAGGTGATCGACGAAGCCACGTTCATCGAGCGCTTGGCCGCCTGGGAGCAGAGTGAATGAGCCGTTTTATCGAAGTCCCGGCGCGCATGCTGCCGCCGGACACCCTCACCGCGCTATTGGAAGCCTTCGTCACCCGCCAAGGGTATGACACCACCGATACCGGCGAAGGCATGAGCGGCTGGGTCGCCGAACTCAAGCAGCAGCTTGACCGTCACGAGCTGATCATTGCCCACGACCTAGAGCTCGAGATGACCGAGGTGATGACTCTCGCCCAGTGGCGCTCGTTTGGGCGAGAGCTGGCAGATGACGAGGAAGAGGGCGACTACTGAGCCCGCACCAGCGCGGTGATCAGCCGCCGCCCTGGATGAAGATGGTCCACCAGCGGCTGCTCGACGGGTAGAGGCTCATCGCAAAGGCGCGATGCAATGACTTCCGCACATAGCGGCGCGCTGGCCAGTCCTCGGGAGCCATGCGCGGTGGATATCCACAGCCCTGGGTAGTGTTCACCGGGGATGGACGGCACTTTCGAGGCATCCTTGCGCAGCACGGCATAGTCCCTCTGCCATGCCGCCGCGTTGGGCACCGGCCCCGCGTATGGGGTTTTATCGGGGCTGGCCGCCCGCACCGCAGCCCGGCCTTCCAGCGACTCTGGGCGTAATGAAACGCCGGAGGCCTCAAGCGCGGCCACCCACTCTGGTAGCGCCTGGCGCAGTTCGTCGATATTGCGCTGGTGCTCTTCGTCGATGACGTGGCTCGTCGCGTCGTTGGGAACGAAGCTCGCACCAAAGGTCAGTACGTTCTCGATGGGCGGCGACACATAGCCTCCCGCGCACACTACTTTATCCGGCGTCTGGGTGCCTTCTGGCAGCGTTAGCTCGCTGACCTGGCCCCGAACCTGCTGCAGCGGCAATTCGGCGGTTTGGGTAAACCGATTGGCCAGCGACGCCGTGGCGATCACCACGTGGTCGGCCTGTAGCCTCTCTCCATTGGCCAGCGCGACCTGCCATCTCGGTGTCTGTCCCGATGTCTGTGCCAGCCCGGTGACGTCGCCCTGCTGCACGGTAATGCGGGGGTGTTGCAACCACTGCTCGCAAAGCCGTTTTGGCCGTGCCCATCCCGCTTGTGGGTAGTAGAGCCCCTGGGAGGCCGAGACCGGCACGCCCGCCAGCTCGCTGAGTGTGGTGTCGGTGTGTTCCGACACGACGGAGGCGGGCAGCGGGTGATGGGCCATGAAGCGGCGTTGGCGCGTTGCCTCTTTATCGCTGAGCGCCAGCTGCACGACGCCGCACGGCTGCCAAAGCGGCGGCTCCTGTGGATGAGCCGACGCCAGCTGTCCAAACTGGCGCTGGCTATACAGAAGCCCCGCTAAATAGAACCGGCTCTGCAGGTTGGTATCTACCGCCAGCTTCACATAGAGCGCCCCCTGGCGGTTGCCGGAGCCGCCTGCGCCTGGTGCGTCGCGCTCGATGACTGTCACCCGTTTGCCGCGCTTGGCCAACGCCGCCGCCACGCTGCTTCCCGCTAGGCCCGCGCCGATCACCACCACATGGTGCGCGTCGCGGTGAGTGGGGGGCATGAACCAGGGCGTTGCGCTGCGCCGCGCATCGGTTGGGGGTGTTTCAATGCCACCAGCCAGCATCTCTCGCTTGCGGCCAAACCCCGGTACTTTCTGCCAGTGAAAGCCCGCCGCTTTCAGGCCGCGCTTGACGATGCCCGCGCAGGTAAAGGTGGCAAACGTCGCCCCCGGGCGAGACCGGGCGGCCATGGCCTCGAACAACTCGGGTTGCCACATATCCGGGTTTTTCGACGGTGCAAAGCCATCGAGAAACCAGGCATCCACTTGGCCGTCCAGCAGGTTGAGCCGTTCGGTGGTGTCGCCAAAGTGAAGATCGAGGGTGACACGCTCGCTTAAATGTAAGCGGTGAATACCGCTGACCGCGTCTGGCCAGAGGGCACATAGCGCCTGTGAATAACTCGCCAACGAGGGCCAGGCGCTGAGCGCGCGCGTCAATGCTTCTCGGCTCAACGGAAATTTTTCTGTGGATAACAGGTGCAGCCGTGCGTCGGCTGGGGCGTGCTGCTCGAAACAGGCCCACGCACAGAGCATATTGAGGCCAGTGCCAAAGCCCGTTTCGCCGATCACGAACGCCCGCGATGCCTGCCACGTCGCAAAGCGCTCGGGTAGCCGGTTCGCTCCCAAAAACACGTGCTCGGTTTCGGCACGGCCATCCTCACGGGAAAAATAGACGTCGTCGAAGGCGTCCGAGTGGGGTGATGTGTCGTTCCAAGTGAGCTGTGGGGCGCTCAATGCCGCCAGTGGCGGCAGGGTGGGAGCTTGAGCAGGGCGTTGTGTCACGCGGGCATCCGTGGGTAATGAATGGTTGGTTAAAAAATGATCAATTTGTCCATCGGGGCGCTATCTCTGGCTTATAGAAAAGCGTCCGCCGGGTTTTCACAGAGTTTTCCACAGGCTCTGTGAAAAAGCGGACGGACCCTTCATACTCGCCCCAAAGCGTCAAGGCAAAACTTTTTTGAATGGCTTAACGATTACCTTGGCATAGACCCCTGCGATGATGTAAGGATCGGCGTCTGCCCATGCCTGCGCCTCTTCTAAACTGTCGAATTCCGCCACGACCAAGCTGCCGCTAAAGCCTGCATCGCCGGGGTTATCGGCATCGATGGCGGGATGTGGGCCTGCCAAAATGAGCCGCCCCTCGTCGCGCAGTGCTTCCAGACGCGCAAGGTGGTCAGGGCGAGCCGCCAGGCGGCGTTCTAGGCTGTTGGCAACGTCTTCGCTGATAATGGCATAAAGCATGGGGATAACTCCTTGAAGGCAGGGGACGTGGCGACGTTGTCGCCAAGGTCAATACATTGACCGCACCCCGGTTAGCGCGCACCATGGCGAGCCTGTTCGTGTTGTACACGCCTATTCTGACAAACTCGCCACACGGCGTCATGCTAATGCCACTACTTCCTAATGCTCTTGCGACGGCACTGCCCGCCGCCTTCGATGCCGACCAGCGTTACACGGTGGATTTGCACATGCACTCGACCGCTTCCGATGGTGCGCTCTCGCCTACCGAGCTGGTCGCGCTGTGTGCCGAACGCGGTGTCACCCACCTCTCCTTGACCGACCACGACACTATGGCGGGGGTGGCGGAAGCGAGCATCGCCGCCCAGCAGCAGGGGCTCTGCCTAGTGCCTGGGTGCGAGTTATCCACTCGCTGGCAGGGCATCGGCATCCATGTGGTCGCGCTGATGCCAGGCGGCTTGCAGGGGCCGATGGTCGAGGGGTTGGAGCGCCAGCGCGAGGCGCGCATCCAGCGTGCCGACGTGATCGCCGCAAGATTAGAAAAGATGGGGCTGCCCAATGCGCTGGAAAAAGCCCGCGCCCAGGCGGGCAGCGATCGGCCGCTCGGGCGGCCCGATTTTGCCCGGGCGCTGGTGGCGGAAGGCGTGGTGGCCGACTGGGCCGGCGCGTTCAAACGTTATCTAGGCAGCGGAAAGAAGGGCGATGTCAAAGCCCACTGGCCGGAGATCAGCGAAGTGGTGGGTTGGGTCGTGGCGTCTGGCGGGGTGGCCGTGCTGGCTCATCCGCTACGCTACGGGCTTACTCGGCGGAAACGCGGTCTGCTAATGGATAGCTTCATGGACGCCGGAGGCCAAGGGGTGGAGCTAGTGAGCGGACAGCAAAACCCGGACACCACCCGCGACCTTGCGCGCCAGCTCGTCGAACGCGAGCTATACGCCTCACTGGGTAGCGACTTCCACTTTCCCGGCAGCCATGCCGCCCCAGGCAGCATGAGCCCGGTACCCCGTACCGCCGCGCCGCCGATTTGGCAGCATCCTCGCTTGGCTCATCTGCGCGATGCCCCCAGTGGCATGCTGGTCCGTGGGTGTTAAGCGGTTGAATCAGCTACGCTGAAGAGAACACTCTCACCTCTGCCGACTAGGAGTCATCGATGAGCCAGTACTTTCAGATACATCCGGAAAACCCGCAAAAGCGGCTGATCGATCAAGCCACCGAGATCATTCGCAAAGGCGGCGTGGTGGCGTACCCCACGGACTCGGGCTATGCGCTGGGTTGCCATCTAGGCGAAAAAAAAGCCATCGAGAAAATCAAATGGCTGCGCTCGCTGGATGACAAGCACAACTTTACCCTGGTGTGTTCGGACCTGTCCGAAATAGGTACTTACGCCAAGGTGGATAACGCCGTATTTAGACTGCTAAAGGCCCATACCCCGGGCCCTTACACCTACATTCTCGATGCCACCACCGAGGTGCCGCGCCTATTGCTGCATCCCAAGCGCCGCTCCATCGGCGTACGGGTGCCCGACCACCGGATTACCCACGCGCTGCTCGACGCGCTGGGTGAGCCGCTGATGAGTGTGACGCTCATTCCTGTGGGTGAGGCGCTGCCGATGAGCGACCCCGAGGAGATCCGCGACCGCTATGGGGCTCATCTGGATTTGATTATCGACGGCGGTGCTTGCCACCTCGACCCCACCAGCGTGATCGACCTGCGCGAACTGCCGCCAAAAATCGTGCGGGAAGGGCGTGGCGACATCACCCCGTTTCAAGACGGATACTAAACGTGTCGGACGACGGGGGCGCATGGCGCCCCCGTTTCCTGGCATGAGCGCTACGAATCGCTTGGTGTGTCATCGTCAGTGTCGTCCTCTTTTTTCTGCGCTTTCTTGCGTGGGTCTTCGCTATCTTCATCCAGCCAAGTGCCGCAGCGTAGGCAGTAGCGGGCGCGCTTTTCATGACGGTCGTGGCCGCAGCCAGGACAGGCCTCTTCCGAGTAGCGGTCTTCACGAATCGAACGAATGACTTGGGCCGAGAACACGCCGGTGGGCACGGCGATGATCGAGTAGCCAATCAGCATCAGGATGACGGTGATGGCTTTCCCTAGGGGGGTGGCGGGCACGATGTCACCATAGCCCACCGTGGTCATGCTCACGATGGCCCAGTAGATCGACATGGGAATGCTGGTAAAGCCCGCCTCGGGCGATTCGATGGTGTACATCAGCGCGGCAAACAGCGTGACGACCATGAGAATGCTGCTAAAAAAGAGCAGAATCTGGCGCAGACTGCGTTTGAGCGCATCCAGCAGTAGGCGACCTTCGCCGACGAATTCCATCAGCCGTAAAATGCGAAAAATCCGCAGCACGCGCAGAATTCGCACGATCACCAGCCCATGGGCGCCCGGCACCAGCAGCACCAGCCAAGTGGGAATGATGGCCACGACATCGACGATGCCATAAAAGCTCTTGAGGTAGACCGTCGGGCGCTCCAAACAGTAAAGACGGACCAGCAGCTCCAGGCTGAACAGTAGCGTAAAGGCCCACTCTACGTAGAAGAAGAGCTGCCCGTAACGTTCGGCATAGATCTCGATACTGCCCAGCAAGATCACCGTCACGCTCAGCAGGATGGCGACGATGAGCGCAATGTCGAACGCCTTGGCCCCCGGCGTATCGGATTCGAAAATAATGTGAAACAGCCGGGCGCGAAGTCCGTCGGCACCGGGCGTAAGGGGAAAGCTCATTGCATCATCCTGAAGTCGGCTTCATCAATCGGGCAGTGTGGTTAGCGTAGCGCGGTTTCGTGGGCCAAGCGACGGGCCAGATTTAACGCAGCAACGCCGTAGGTCGTCGACGGCATGCCTTGGGCATTCAGCGCGTTGGGCAGTGCTTCTGCCTCGCTGCGCGCTGCACTATCGAGCTGGGGGTGCTGGGCCAACGTATCCAGCGCCTGACGTGCGGCGTTTAGATGCGCAGCGTCGCCGCTATCATGATAGGCGTCCAGCGCGACGGTGGCGCGGTGCAGCCACTCGGCAGGGCGCTTGGCGGCGGGCAGCGGCCAGTGCTGGTGGCCTAGGGCATTGCCCCGCGCTGCCTTGCTGGTATCGGAGGGGCGCAGCGCTATTTGGCTCGCCAACTCGACGGCGAGCGTCCAGAGCGCTGCCGGGGCACCGGCTTTCAGTTCCAGCTCCACTTCGCGAATCGGCGCTCGCGCGCTGCCGCAGACGATCTCTCCTTCGTCCAGCACCAGTTCGATGTCGCTGTCTTGCCACACTAACTGCCAGCTTTTCCGGGTGAAATCGGTGCTGAGCGTCGGGCGCAGCGCTGCGATGCAATCGCCAAGCGCCCCTTGAAACGGAGGCAGCTCTGCCAGCGCCGCCTGGTCGAGAGCGGCGGAGGGAACTTGCCACTCCCACTCCTGTCGGCTGGAGAGTCCGCCACCGCCCTGGCCGGCCGTTTTGACGGTTTGCAGCACTTGCTGATCAATGGTGCGAAGGCGCACCGCCACCCGTGCGGCGGCCAAGTCGCCTGTGGGGGTATCGAAGTAGGTGTTGGCGAGCTGCTGCTGTTGCGGTGGCGTCGCGACCAGTAACGGATGATGGCACAGCGCACCCGACTGACCGCTGGGCAGGGCCAGCTTGAGCTCCACTTCCGTAGGAGCTGGCGTTTTGGTTGACTCTTTCATGACAATCGCCACCTCGATATTGTGACATTTTGGTTAATTTTTGATGACATTATGAACTTTTCATGACGGCGGCGGGCGCACTCTTTATACTGGCGCCCGCCATTTCCAGGCTCCCCGAAAACAGGCTAAAGGCTATATGGTAACCTCCAACCCTTTTTCCGCGATGTTTGGCCGCTCGCCATTCCAGCCGCTGCTGGCCCACATCGTCAAGGCCAATGAATGTGCCGATCAACTGCTCCCGTTCTTCGAGGCCACGTTGACCGGTGATTGGGATACGGCGGCAGAACTGCGCGAGAACGTGACGCGCTTAGAGCACGACGCCGACACCCTGAAGACAGAGCTGCGGCTGAACTTGCCCAACACCATGTTCCTGCCCGTTTCGCGCTCTGACCTGCTCGATCTGATCAGTGTGCAGGACAAGATCGCCAACAAAGTCCGCGACATTACCGGCATCATGCTGGGCCGTAAAATGCGCGTGCCCGACGTGTTGGCCGAGCCGATGCGTGACTACATGCGTACCAGTGTGGCGTGTGTGGCCCAAGCGCGCCAAGCATTGGAAGAGTTGAAAGACCTGCTGGAGTCCGGCTTTGGTCGCAATGTTTCCGACGTCATGCAGAACATGATCCGCGAACTCCACACCCTCGAACATCAGGCCGACAGCCAGCAGGTGGCGATCCGTCGTCAACTGTTCGAGTTGGAGAGCCAACTGCCGCCGGTGGACGTGATCTTTCTCTACAAGATCATCGAGTGGGTCGGTGAAGTCTCTGACCGCGCAGAGCGCGTGGGCAGCCGCCTGCAGATTTTGACCGCACGCTAAGGGATACTCATGCAGATTATTGCTCAGCACGGTGACATCTTCATCATTCTGGCCTGTTTGTTCGGCTTCTTCATGGCCTGGGGCGTGGGGGCCAACGACGTGGCCAACGCCATGGGCACTTCGGTGGGGTCGAAAGCGATCACCATCAAACAGGCGATCATCATTGCGGTGATCTTCGAGTTCCTGGGCGCGTGGCTGGCGGGTGGCGAGGTGACCAACACCATCCGTAAAGGGATCATCGACCCCGAACTGCTGCAAGAAGACCCGCAACTTTTGGTGTACGGCATGTTGGCGGCGCTGTTGGCCGCCGGTACGTGGCTGCTGGTGGCCTCGGTGAAAGGTTGGCCCGTCTCCACCACGCACTCCATCGTCGGTGCGATCGTAGGCTTTGCGGTCGCCGGTCTGGGGGCGTCTACCGTCGATTGGAGCGCGGTGACCACGATTGCTGCCAGCTGGGTCGTTTCCCCGCTGCTGGCCGGTACCATCGGCTTCGTGCTGTTCAAATCGGTGCACCACCTGATCTTCGAGAACAATAACCCGTTCACGGCCGCCAAGCGCTACGTGCCGGGCTACGTGTTCTTGGTAGGGTTCATCGTTGCCATGGTGACCTTGACCAAAGGTCTCTCCCACGTGGGGCTCGATCTCACCTTCAACCAGAGCCTGCTGCTATCGATCATGATCGGCTTGGTCATCATGGGCATCGGCATGCTGATGCTTCGCCGTATCAAGTTCGAAAAGAGCGCCAACGACCACTTTGGCTACGCCAACGTTGAGCGCGCGTTTGGCGTGCTGATGATCTTTACCGCCTGCGCCATGGCGTTTGCCCACGGCTCTAACGACGTGGCCAACGCCGTGGGGCCGCTGGCAGCGGTCATCAGCGTGGTGCAAACCGGTGGTGAAATCGAAGCGTCCGCGCTGGTGCCCTGGTGGGTATTGGTGTTGGGGGGCGGCGGTATCGTCGTGGGTTTGGTGACCTACGGCCATAAAGTGATCGCCACGGTCGGTACCGGCATTACCGAACTGACCCCGAGCCGCGGTTTTGCGGCGACGCTGGCAGCGGCCACCACGGTCGTGCTCGCCTCGGGTACCGGCCTGCCGATTTCGACGACCCACACCTTGGTTGGGGCCATTCTCGGCGTCGGCTTGGCGCGCGGGATGGCGGCGTTGAACCTGCGCGTGATTGGCACCATTGCCATGTCCTGGTTGATCACGCTGCCGGCTGGCGCGGGCTTGGCCATTCTGTTCTTCTTCATGTTCAAAGGCATGTTTGGTTAAACGTTCGGCACGCCAAGACGACACTGTTTGACCTACAGCGGCACCTTCTTTGCAGATGATCTTCTTATCAGATCGTTGCAATAGAAGGTGCCGCTGTTTTTGGTGCTCTGTTAAAGTAACTAGCGTCACTTTCATTCACCTGCTGCCGGAGAGCGGCCCTTGGACACTCGTTTCCCCTTCGTAGATTGGTTTCGTAACGCCTCCCCGTACATCAATGCCCATCGGGGGCGAACCTTTGTCATCTTGATCGAAGGCGAAGCCATGGCGTCTGGCCGAGGGGAGCAGCTCATTCAGGATTTGGCGCTGCTGCACACCTTGGGCGTGCGCTTGGTGGTGGTGTTTGGCATTCGCCCCCAGGTGCACGAGGCGCTGACGGCCGCCGGTGTCGAGCCTACCCGCATCGATGGCCGCTGGGTCGCCGACCGCGCCGTGATGGCTCATGTGGAGCAGGTGGCCGCTCACCAGCGGCTCTGGTTGGAAGCGCGGCTCTCGCTGGGCCTGCCCAGCACGCCGCTGCACGGTGTCGAGCTTAGCGTGATTTCCGGTAACCTCGTCACCGCCAAGCCGCTGGGCGTGCGTGAAGGCGTAGACTTCGACCATAGCGGCGAAGTGCGCCGGGTGCGCGCCAGCGCCATCGAAGGGCTGCTGGATAAAGGCTCGCTGGTGCTGCTACCGCCGCTGGGGTTCTCCAGCACTGGAGAAGTGTTCGATCTGGACGCCTCTGAAGTGGCCCAGCACGCCGCCGTGGCGCTCAAGGCAGACAAGCTGATTCTGCTGGGCGAGTCGGACGGTCTGGAGGACGAGCAGGGCGCGCTTCTACGCCAGCTTTCACCTTTCGAAGCCGAACCGCGCTTGCAGCAGGCCGTGCCCGGCAGCGAGCTGGCACGCCATCTCAACGCTGCCTGCACCGCTGCCCGTGAAGGGGTGGCGCGCACCCACCTACTTTCCTGGCGTAACCACGATGCGCTGCTGGGCGAGCTGTTCACCCGCGACGGCGTGGGCACCATGATCACCCAGCATCGCTACGAGCAGCTTCGCCCCGCCACCCTAAACGACGTGGCAGGTCTGCTCGAGTTACTGGAGCCGTTAGAGCGGCGTGGCATGCTGGTCGCGCGTTCCCGCGAGCGGCTGGAGCACGAGATCGACGATTACATGGTGATCGAACGCGACGGTATGGTGATCGGCTGTGCGGCGCTGCACGTCTTCCCCGACACCACCGTGGGTGAGTTAGCCTGTGTGGCCGTTCACGGCAACTACCGGGGCGGCGAGCGCGGCGAGCGCCTAGTCGAAGCCCTTGAACGACGCGCCCGTCAGCGGGGGCTTTCCGACATGTTCGTGCTCACTACGCATACGGCCCACTGGTTCGTCGAGCGCGGCTTCCGCGCCGCCAGCCTGGACGACCTGCCGCCCCTCAAACGCGAGGCCTACAACCACGCCCGTAAGTCCAAGGTGCTGGTGAAAAATCTGGCGGGATGAAAGTGAGTGAGTGGAAAAAGGTGAGTGGTGAGTAGCTGGGGCGGCTACGCCGCCCCGGAATGCTACTCAGGTATTGAGAATTACGCCGCCGTTCAAGTGCATGGTTTGGCCGCTCATATACGACGACTCTTCGCTGGCCAAGTAGACGTACGCCGGGCCGATTTCGCTGGGTTGGCCCGGGCGCTTCATCGGCACTTGGTTGCCAAATTCCGCCACTTTATCGTCCTCGAAGCTCGCGGGTATCAGCGGCGTCCAGATGGGACCGGGGGCCACGGCGTTCACACGAATGCCACGCTCCATCAGCGACATCGCCAAAGAGCGCACCAAGCCTTGAATGGCCCCTTTGGTGGCGGTGTAGTCAATCAGCGTGTCGTTGCCTTTGAAGGCATTGATCGACGAGGTGGCAATGATCGTATCGCCCTCGCTCAAGTGGGGCAGCGCCGCTTTGGTCAAGTAGAAGTGGCTGAAGATATTGGTTTGAAAGGTCCGCATCAGTTGGTCGTCGGGGATCTCGGTGATGTCGTCCCAGTCGTACTGCTCGGCGGCATTATTGATCACGATGTTGATCTTGCCAAACGCTTGTTGGGTACGGTCGACGATCTCTCGGCAGAAGCTAGGCTCGGCCACGTCGCCTTTCAGCACTAGGCAACGGCGGCCTTCCGCCTCTACGAGCCGCTTGGTTTCTTCGGCATCTTTGGTCTCTTTGAGGTGCACGATCACGCTATCCGCCCCTTCACGGGCAAAATGCACGGCCACGGCGCGGCCAATACCGCTATCACCGCCGGTGATGATCGCCACTTTATCGCGCAGTTTGTCGGTGCCGCGATAGCTCTCGCGAATGTACTCCGGCTCCGGACGCATGGCGTACTCGTCGCCGGGTTGCTTGTCCTGATGCTGTGGGGGCTGCTGCTGTTCGCTCATGTGCGGTCACTCCTTTGTGTGCACGAATCGCTTCGAACTGTCGACAGGGCGGCCCGTCTCCTGGGTGGCTGGCTGTCGACGGGGAGCTTTCAACGTAGACCAACGGCGAAGAGAAGGGCAAACGACGCAGCGACAGCAGCGGCGATGTATAGCCAGAATTAATAAAAGCTATTTAAACTGCTCATCTACACGGATATGGCGGCTATGGTTTTTTTAATTCTATGTTTTAAATGGCTTTTTATGTTTTTTTGGGTGCTGGATCAGCTTTGTGAGACCTGCCGTGCTGCATGGCAATCAACGTGTCAGCGGCTATAGTGAGTGAGGCCTGTCCAGAGTCATATGTAGACAGCCACTTTCTCGATCACCAAGCTCGACCACCAAGGAGTAGGAGGGACTATGTCTCCGGATAAAGACGATCAAAAGAAAGACCAGCGCGACGACCATCATGACGATGCGAACCCCATGCCCGATACGCACCACGTCAACCCGGATAGCGATGACGAGTCGGATAAGAAATAAGCCCAATCCCGTTACTGAAAAAGGCGCTTTCAACAGCGTCTTTTTTTATGGGGGCAGCCAGCCAGATGGCTTTAACCATTATTGACTTAACCTTTGTTGCTGGCCGGGTCGCGCTGGGTTAATTCGGCGGTATGGACATGGAAAGGGGCCCCAGGCTCGCTATAGTTCTGGTGAAGTTTCACTGACACGGAGAACGTCACCATGAACGATCAAGGACCCCATCACGATCACGAAACGCTCAAGCAGAAAGGCCAGCAAAGCGCCGATGAGTTGAAAGAGGCCGCCCGCGAACAGGCCGAGAGCGCGTTCGACCGACAGCGCGATAGTGTCGCGCAGCACACTCACACCTTCGGCTCGGTATTGCAGCGCGCTGCTGACGAGTTCGACCGCCAAGAGCAACCCTTCTGTTCCGAGCAGGCCAGGAAGCTTGCCGACCATACCGAGCGGTTTTCCCAGCGGCTACGCGATAAAGACCTTCACACGCTGTGTCGTTCAGCGGAAGCGTATGGCCGCCGTGAGCCCGCCATGTTCATTGGTGGCGCGATTGCTGCAGGCTTTTTAGTCACGCGTTTTCTGCGCAGCTCCCCCGCCAAGGCATCGTCGTCCGATGTGTCAACCGAATCCAAGGCGCCCGACCAAACGCTTTGAACCCCTGTGTTCATCAGACACCCATACCATTTTTCATGCAGGAAGCGGGAGAGCAAGAATGGAATCGGAAAGCCATAAAAGCAGTTCGATAGGCACGCTGCTATCCACATTACTCAACGAAGTCTCTGCCCTGGTGCGCGGCGAAGCGGCGCTCGCCAAGGCCGAAATGTCAGAGAAGACTCACCAGGCCATGGCAGGCGTAGGCGCCGTGGCGACGGCCGGTGCGGTGCTCTTCGCTGGCTTGTTGACGCTGTTGGCGGCGCTCGTGATGTTGTTGAACGAGGTACTGCCACCGGGCACTCGCCCTTGGCTGGGCGCCGTAGTGGTAGGCGCCGTGGTCACGCTGATGGGCGTGGTGATGCTCAAGGCAGGGCTCAAAAAACTACGCGCCCAGGGGCTCATGCCAAACCGCACCATGCAGAGCCTGCGCAGCGATAAAACGCTGGCCAAGCAGCATCAGCAGCACGTCAAGGAGGAGGTGAAATGAGCCAGGATGAACGTTCACATCGCCAAACAGAGCGCGATCCGGACCAAATCGAGCAAGAGATTCATCAATCTCGCGAGCGGCTGGATGCCACGCTGCATCAGATCGAAGAGCGCTTTTCGCCAGAACAGTGGCTGCACAGCACGTATGATTACCTGCGCCACGGCGGTGCCAATGAGTTCTTTGCCAACCTGGGCACGACCGTCAAGCAGAACCCCGTGCCTACGCTGCTTACCGGCGCGGGCCTGGGTTGGCTGATGCTTAGCCAGCGCCAACCGCATCGCTCCCATCCGCGTGGCTCTGCGCACGTCGATGCCACTGACGTACATGCCACGCCACCGCCTCCTGATGAAGTGATGTCGCCTCAGCGTGCAAGTGCCGGGCAGCACGACCCGCGCAGCGATTCACACGGACCAGACCACGGCATCAAAGAGCGCGCCCGACATATTGGTCATAGCACGAAAGGGGCCGCGCAGCAGTTCAGCGACAAAGCTCACCAAATGGGAGGACGTATGCACGATTCCATGTCCCACGCCCAGCAGGGCACGCATCAGCGGATCGATCACATGAAAGAGCGCGCTCATCATGTCAGCGACCGCTCTTCGGATTTCATTCAAGAGCACCCACTGGTCGTGGGAGCGTTAGGGTTTGCTCTGGGGGCGGCGCTGGCCAGCCTGAGCGCTACGACACGCAAAGAGAACGAAACCCTGGGTGAGTATCGTGATCATGCCATGGACCAAGCGACCAAGATGGGCGAGGCGCAAGTGGACAAAGCGCAGCAGGCAATTCACGACACGGCAGAATCCGTGAAGCAGCACGCCCATGAGCAACGCCACGAGGGGCACCAGAACGAGGATAACCCCACCCAGCATAACGAGCCGGGATTAGCGGGGTCGAGCACGGCGTCAGGCAACACGCAGGGCGCGGGTACGAACACGGCTACCCATCCTGCTAGCAGCCCCACTACACCGGGGGCGAATACCGCCACGCAAACGTCCGAGACGCGTAAGCCACCGCTGCCGTAACGGCTGCGTTGGCTCGTCCCTGGTTCACGGCGCTACTTCTTGTAGCGCCGTTTTACGTCGACGCTGAGGCGTCCTTCGCCCAGACGCAGCGTGAGGCGCTGGCCAGGCTGGGTGTCGTCGGCGCGACGGACGACTTGGCCTTGGGCATCTTGAGCGATGGCATAGCCGCGCCCGAGTACGGCCAGCGGACTGACGGCGTTGAGTTCTCGGGCGGCGCTATGTAGGCGTGCTTGACGCGTCTCCAGCAGGCGCTGCATCGCATTGGCCAAGCGGCGCTGTAGGCTGCTTACCCGTTCGCTGTCGGCGCGGTGCAGCCTTTTCATATCTTGGCTGGCAAGGCGGCGAGTAAGTTGGGCCGTTTGCGCCTTTTGCTGGGTGAGGGTGTGTTGTATGGCGCGGTGTAACCGCTGCTGCAGCGCGGTGAGGTACTGGCGCTGGCGGGCGAGCTGTTCGCCGGGGTGACGAAGGCGAGCGCGTAGGGTGTCTAGCCGCTGGCTATCTCGCTCTAACCGGGCCTGCATGGCGCGCTGTAAGCGCTGCTCTGCCTGGGTGAGCTGGCGCTTCAAGGCGTGTTGGTCGGGTACGAGACGCTCGGCGGCAGCGGAAGGCGTGGGCGCGCGCCTATCGGCGGCATAATCCGCCAGGGTGACATCCACCTCATGGCCCACCGCCGACATCACCGGCAGCCGGGAGTGAAAAATCGCCCGCGCCAAGTGCTCGTTATTGAACGCCCAGAGATCTTCCAGACTGCCCCCGCCGCGGGTGATCAGCACCACATCCTGCTCAGGGTCTAACCGCGCCTGCCGGTTGAGCAGGCCGAGTGCCGAGATCATCGCCGGGGCGGCATCGGCCCCCTGAACCGGTACGGGAATTAGCGTCACGTCCGCCAGCGGCCAGCGGGCGGCCAGCACCGCCAGCACGTCGCGAATGGCCGCGCCGGTAGCAGAGCTTAAAATCAAAATCTTGCGCGGTGGCAAGGGCAGGGGGCGCGCATTGGCGAACACGCCTTCGCCTTCCAACTGCGCTTTCAAACGCTCGAAGGCCGCCAGCAGCTCGCCGAGGCCAGCGGTCTGGACCGCCTCGGCAATGAGCTGGTAGTCGCCCCGTGGCTCGAACAGCGAGACGCGTCCGCGTAGCTTCACCTGGTCGCCATCGCGCATGGGCGCGGCCACGAAGCGCGCCCGCTGACGGAACAGCGCGCAGCGAATCTGCGCCCGGTCGTCTTTCAGGGTGAAGTAGATATGCCCCGAGGCCGGACGCGAGACGTTGGAAAGCTCGCCCTCTACCCACACGTCCCCCACGTCGCGCTCCAGGGTTTGCTTGGCGCGCTGGTTGAGTTGGCTCACGGAGAGCGCTTGGGGGGCGGGTGCCGTGCTCGTTGGTTCCATCGTTGACCTTGGTGGTTCTCTCGTAGATGTCACGATACCTCAAACGCGGCTCATAAGGCTTCCCTTCACCGCATATTCCCGGCTGACGCTGACCGTCATTAGCAATTGGTATAAGCCTAACCGCCTCTCCGCGTTGCTGGAGCGGCCCTCGAAACGTTATAATGGGCGATTAACTTTCCACGCCCCATCTTCCCACTTCTCAATGGGTGTTGCCGCTATGCTACGTATGGCCCAAGAAGCGCTTACGTTCGATGACGTACTTCTCGTTCCTGGCTTCTCCGACGTTCTGCCCAAGGATGTCAGCCTGAAAACCCGCCTGACCCGCAATCTCTTCCTGAACATTCCCCTGCTTTCCGCTGCAATGGACACCGTGACCGAAGCGCGTCTCGCCATTGCCATGGCGCAGGAAGGCGGCATTGGCATCATCCATAAGAACATGACCATGGCGCAACAGGCTGCTGAAGTGCGTAAGGTGAAGAAGCACGAAAGCGTCATCGTCAAAGACCCGGTCACCGTGAGCCCCAAAGCCAAGCTGGAAGACCTGCTGGCCATGGCCCGCGAATACGGCTTCTCCGGCTTCCCGGTGGTGGAAGGCGAAACACTAGTCGGCATCGTGACCGAGCGTGACATGCGCTTCCAGCCGAACCACGGCGACAGCGTGGCCGACATCATGACCCCCCGTGAGCGTCTGGTCACCGTACCGGAAGGCACCGAACTCGAAGTCAGCAAAGCCAAGATGCGCGAACACCGCATCGAGAAAATGCTGATTGTCGATGACGCCTTCCACCTGCGCGGCCTAGTGACTTTCCAAGACATCGAAAAAGCCCGCACTTACCCGATGGCCGCCAAAGACAGCGATGGCCGCCTATTGGTAGGTGCCGCCGTCGGTACCGGTCCGGAAACCCCGGACCGTGTCGCGGCACTGGCCGAAGCAGGCGTTGACGTGATCATCGTCGATACCGCCCACGGCCACTCTCAAGGCGTGATCGATCGTGTTCGCTGGATCAAAGAGCACTTCCCGCAGATTCAAGTGATCGGCGGCAACATCGCCACCGCCGCCGCTGCCAAAGCCCTGGCGGAAGCAGGCGCAGATGCGGTGAAAGTCGGCATCGGCCCCGGCTCCATCTGCACCACCCGCATTGTGGCAGGCGTTGGCGTACCGCAAATCACCGCCGTTTCCAACGTGGCCGAAGCGCTGAAAGAATTCGACATTCCGCTGATTGCCGATGGCGGCGTACGCTTCTCTGGCGACCTGGCGAAAGCCATTGCCGCTGGCGCCAGTGCGGTGATGGTGGGTGGCCTGCTGGCCGGTACCGAAGAAGCGCCGGGTGAAGTCGAGCTTTACCAAGGCCGTACCTACAAAGCCTACCGCGGCATGGGGTCCATGGGCGCGATGTCCCAGAACCAAGGCAGCGCCGACCGCTACTTCCAAGACAAAGATGCCGGTGCCGAAAAACTGGTACCGGAAGGCATCGAAGGTCGCGTGCCCTATAAAGGCATGATGGGCGCCATCGTCCACCAGCTGATGGGCGGCCTGCGCGCCTCCATGGGTTACACCGGCTGCCGCGATATTCAAGAAATGCGCACCAAGCCGGAATTCGTACAAATCACCGGCGCTGGCTTTAACGAGTCCCACGTTCACGACGTGCAGATCACCAAAGAAGCCCCCAACTACCGGGTGAGCTAACCAGCGCATTAAGTTACACGGCGGCGGGCATTGCCCCGCCGCTTGCTTTTTAGCCAATGCGGCCCGTTCCGCGTTATAGAGGCTCCGCCATGAGTGACATTCACGCCCATAAGATCCTGATTCTCGACTTCGGCTCCCAGTACACCCAGCTGATCGCCCGCCGGGTTCGCGAAATCGGCGTATTCTCTGAAATCCGCGCCTTCGACATCACCGAAGAAGAGATTCGCGAATACAACCCCAACGGCATCATCCTGGCCGGTGGCCCGGAATCCGTCACTGAGCTGGATTCTCCCCGCGCCCCGCAGTGCGTGTTTGAAATGGGCCTGCCGGTATTTGGTATCTGCTACGGCATGCAAACCATGGCCGAGCAGCTGGGCGGCAAGGTGGAAGGCTCTAACCAGCGTGAGTTTGGCTACGCCCAGATTCGCCTGGACGCTGAAAGCGCGCTGTTCAAAGACATCAAAGACCACGTCGACGCCGAGACCGGCAACGCGCTGCTGGATGTATGGATGAGCCACGGTGACAAAGTCGCCAAAGCCCCCGACACCTTCACCGTGACTGCCTCTACCCCGAGCTGCCCGATTGCCGCCATGGCCTGGGAAGAGAAGCAGTTCTACGGCGTACAGTTCCACCCGGAAGTGACCCACACCCTGCAAGGCCAGCGGATTCTTGAGCACTTCGTGCTGGATATCTGTAAAGCCGAAAAGCTTTGGACGCCTGCGCAAATCATCGAAGACCAAGTACAGCGCGTACGCGAGCAAGTGGGCGACCGCCACGTACTGCTGGGCCTTTCCGGCGGCGTCGACTCTTCTGTTGTGGCCGCGCTGCTGCACAAAGCGATTGGCGACCAGTTGACCTGCGTGTTCGTCGATAACGGCCTGCTGCGTAAGAACGAAGGCGACCAAGTGATGGAAACCTTCGCCAAGCACATGGGCGTGAAGGTGATTCGTGTAGACGCCGAAGAGCTGTTCCTCAGCAAGCTGGAAGGCGAGAAAGACCCGGAAGCCAAGCGCAAAATCATCGGCAACACCTTCATCGACGTGTTCGATGAAGAAGCCAGCAAAATTGAAGGCGTGGAGTTCCTGGCCCAGGGCACCATCTACCCCGACGTGATCGAATCCGCCGCCTCCAAAACCGGTAAGGCGCATGTGATCAAATCGCACCACAACGTGGGTGGCCTGCCGGAAACCATGAAGCTCAAGCTGGTGGAGCCGCTGCGCGAACTGTTCAAGGACGAAGTGCGCAAACTCGGCCTGGAACTCGGCCTGCCCTACGACATGGTCTACCGCCACCCGTTCCCCGGCCCCGGCCTGGGCGTGCGGATTCTCGGTGAAGTGAAGAAAGACTACGCCGACATTCTGCGCGATGCGGATGCCATCTACATCGAAGAACTGCGCGCCGCCGGTTGGTACGAAAAAACCAGCCAAGCCTTCGCCGTGTTCCTGCCGGTGAAATCCGTTGGCGTAGTAGGCGACGGCCGCCGCTACGAATGGGTCATCGCGCTCCGCGCCGTCGAAACCATCGACTTCATGACCGCCCGTTGGGCGCACCTGCCCTACGAGCTGCTGGAGAAGGTGTCCAACCGCATTATCAATGAGTTGGAAGGGGTGTCTCGGGTGACCTATGATGTGAGCAGTAAGCCGCCTGCTACTATTGAGTGGGAGTGATTTTGTAAGCTTTAAATTAGTTTTGAAGCCATCCGAATTTCGGGTGGCTTTTTTGTTTGTTATCTTGTTTACTAAGCTGATAGATAATGATTGAAGCGTTATTGTTTAAAGCTCATTTTAAGGACTGTCAATGATAAAAGGTAATGTTCTTGGTGACGTAAGAGCTGAGCAAGATATTAAAATGCTTAATACAGCTTTTTGGGAGTCCGCCGACTATAAATCTCTTATTGAATCTTGTGATAGGCCAATAATAGTAGGGAGAAGAGGTACGGGCAAAAGTGCTTTAGCGCATAAACTATCTCAGCACTGGCGTAATAAGCCTAGGTATAGAGTCATTAGTATCGCTCCAGAAGAAGAGCAAGTTATAGGCCTCAGAGATATATTTAATCTTTTTGGAGATAACTATTTGCACGTCAAGGCTGGTACAAAAATGGCTTGGCGTTATGCTATTTATATGGAAGTGGTGTCGGATATTGCTTCACATTATAAACTTCAAAAAAGTCTAGATGTTGGCCCTATTAGGGAGCATGTGAAAGAGTGGGGTGCAAAAAGAAAGGGGCTTGCTTCCAAAATACGCTCAAAGCTTAAGTCTGTTCTAAAGGATTCCGATACTCCACAGTCAAGAATCGCTGATTTATCAGATGCTCTTGAGCTAGAACTCATTGAGGAGGTTTTGACGGAGGCTCTTGAAACGTCAAATATAAGTTACGCCATTTTTGCAGATAAATTGGATGAAGGTTACAGTCCAGATAATTTAGGTGTCGCAATTGTTGATGGTTTTGTTCAAGCTGTAATTGATATTAAGAATAAAATTAACGGAAAGGTGATAGCTTTTGCCTTTGTGAGAGATAATATCTATCGTGCAATATCGAAGTTGGATCCTGATTTTACAAGGAATATAGAAGGGCAAACTCATAGGTTGCATTGGGATGAGTACAGCCTTTTTAATTTGGTATGTAATCGTTTGCGTGTGGCTTTTGAACCTACTGTAGAGAATAATGTAAGGGTTTGGAATAAGTATGCAGCAAGAGAATTAAAAGGAGGTGAGGGTTTTCGCATAGCACTAAAATTAACGTTGTATCGACCAAGAGATATAATTGTTTTACTGAATGAGGCTTTCTTAAGAGCGTCTGGGCATGGTAGGTCTGAAATAGTCCTAGAAGATATTGAGTCTACTGCTAAAATTATATCTATAAATAGATTGTCAGACTTGCAAAAAGAATATGAATATATTTTTCCTTCTTTGGAAGAGTTTACTTCTGTCTTTCATGGCTCACCCGCAGAAGTTTCTGTTAAACAGGCATTAGCCATGCCCCCACTGTCAAGCTAGTTGGAGTGTCAGCGGCTGTTAGACTCTGAACGATGTGGGGCGTGACGAGGTTCCGATGAAGTACTCCGACGAGCGCCGGGAAGCCATCCTCAAGAAGCTGCTCCCGCCG
>NZ_JAKRFL010000019.1:0-63474 GCF_022348105.1 Halomonas sp. MMH1-48 | reverse complement strand
CGTAGTTAAGTACGGAGTCAAGCATCATGTTGGATAAAGCCAATTCACTGACTATTGGCGGCTTGGCCAAGGCGGCCAATGTAAATGTCGAGACGATCCGCTATTACCAGCGGAGAGGTCTCATAACGGAACCCAAACGGCCTCCAGGTGGTATTCGACGCTACGGCTCCGCCGATATTGATCGGCTGACATTTGTTAAAACGGCGCAGCAGCTGGGTTTCAGTCTCGACGAGATAAGCGACCTCCTGCGGCTGGAAGATGGCACCCACTGTGAAGAAGCCAGTGCGCTCGCCGAGCACAAGCTGAAGGATGTGCGCGAAAAGATCGAAAGGCTGGTCAAAATTGAGAAGGCTCTGAGCGAAATGGTCAGTCAATGCCACGCACAGCCGGACAACATCGCGTGCCCGCTCATTGCTTCGTTACATGATGGAGGTATTGGGACAAGAGGCCAAAAGGGTTAGCTTCTGAACCAATCGACCTCTTGGGGTTCTACCCCGTCACTGCGGACACTACGAAAAGATAGGCAGATTTATTGAACCGAGGTGCGCGAATGTTCGCTTTTGTTTATGAGCTGATTTCGAGGTATTTGACGACCAGCGATGATCGTTTAAGATGAAGTTGCGGTACAGGGAGAGGTCCCGATGGCCGCGACCGGCGATGAGGGGGTGTGCCGTTAAGGGCTAACCCCCGAATCCCTTTCTTCCAGCAACTTCCTCAAGAAACTCGCCCGCCTGGTGGCATTGCTTACCGATTTTACGATGGACGCAAAATCACTAGCCTGCCCGACAATGTGTATCTCGGTTTCGGCACGGGTAATCGCCGTGTAAAGCCACGCACGGTCTGAGATGCGACCCTTCTGGACTGCCACGATGATTCTCGGGAACTGGCTTCCTTGAGCTTTATGGAGCGTGATTCCGTAGCCAAGCTCCATGCAATCGAAGACTTCATCCGTAATTGAAATGGCTTCGCCGGTATCCAGTGTCACGACGCCAAATGTTTCCTGGCCGTCCTGGGTGTCGCGCTCTGTTGAGGATAATACGCCAAGAGACCCATTCTGAATGCCGATGTTGTAGTTGTTCCTCGTGAAGAGGATCGGATCGCCCACTCTTATATCGAGGAAGAAGTCATCGCCATGCAGCCTAAACTGCAAGCGCTCCCCATCGGGATTGATCAGCTTTTGGCATTCACGGTTCACCTCGCCAACGAGAGCCTTGGTGGCTCCGATGATCTGGGTGTTATAGGGTGACTCCGCGTACAAGGATTTGCACTTATCGACCACCTGCTGCGGAGGCGTCTCGTGGAACGTGATTGCGCCAACCGATAACGATGGAGGCACCTCGCCCCGATTGATGGTAGTCGAGTATTCCGGGATGCCCGTTGAGCCTTCTTGGCGTTTGACGATGTTCAACTCAACCGTAGCGATTGAGCCGGATTTAACGATGTCTGAGAGGACTTTGCCACAGCCGATGGCTGGCAGCTGGTTCGGGTCGCCGGTCAGGATGATGCGTACCGAGGGATCGAGGTGCGTAACGATCCGATACATGGTCGGCAGGTCGATCATACTGGCTTCGTCGATGACCAGGAGATGCTGCGCCTGATCCAGTGACGGCGAGATCGGCTCTTCCCGCAACAGGCGAGCAATTGTCATGGTGAAGAATCCGATGCTCTCGTGCAGTCGCATGGCTGCTCGCCCCGACAGAGCGACGGCATGAACCTGATAGCCTAGTGCGGTATAGGCTTTTAGCACGGTACGAAGGACCGTGGTTTTACCCGTACCGGCACCACCCGTGATGCAGGACACCGCATTTGTAAGGCTCGACTCGACCGCTTGGACCTGCTGCTCGGTCAGGTCGTAGGGCAGCTCCTGAACGGCCTCGGTGAGCGACTTGAAGACATATTCATCTTCGTCCTTGGTGGCGGCCAAGGCCTTGAGCCGCTTGGCAACGACCGACTCCATCATGATTTGTGCGGTAGGATGGTAGGTACCGGTTTCTGGCCTGAGAATAAACTGGCCGTTGCGATAACCGCTGGCGAACGCCTCTGCGACCAGGGCTTTATCGCCCAGAAGCTTGACAACCTCGGGCCTGAGAGCTTGATGGGAGGCGTAGGTGTGCCCCTTTTCTACCTCTTTTCGTATCGCGCCTTCTAAAGCAGCTGCGAGCCGCTCCGGTGCCGATTTCTCCATGCCCATCTGTTCAGCAATGGCATCGATATCGGGAAAAGACATCCCGAATCCGAGCAATGCGTAAGGATTGCTCTTGAGCATCGCAACGGTGCGATCATCGTGGTATTTCAGGATGCGTTGCTGAATGCTCAGCGGCACTCCCAGAGAGGCCAGCCAGTTAGCATGCGCAAGGTTTCTGTACTTGGCGTAGCCGTTGTAAAGCGCGGTTACCGAAACCTCGCTGAGAACCTTTCTGAGAAGGGCTCTGTGCTTAGTAGTGTCGGACTGGAGCATGGGGTGCAGATCGCTGCCAAAAGCATCCCAGAGGGCTCGTGCTTTGGCCTCACCGATACCGGTGAACTCCTTTTCATTGGCAATGAAGCGGATCAGCGCTTCGCCCGTCTCGGGCAGCGTGCACTCCATCTCAGCTGGGGCGTCATACAAATGCTGCTGAAGCTGATAATCACCTGCCTGAACGGTCTCCAGCGTCCTTACACCACACACCCGCCATTGCTGGCCAACGGACGGTTTAATAGGCAGGGACTGGTTTTCGCATCGGATGCTGACGATATATTTGCCCGAGTTGATTTTGTAACTGTCGGCCTTAAGGGGAATGCCCGTGAAGATCGTGTATTTGTAGCCGTTATGCTGGCAGCTGGTGACACGGAAATAATCCTCATGCATCGGGCGCGACTCCGAACTCAGTGAGGACTTCGGACAGTTCGCCGTAACGTTTTAGCTTGGCTTCGAGGGTTGCCACTCGGGCCTTTAGCTCAATGTTTTCCTGCTCTAGCACTGAGAGCCTTCTCGATTCCATGGCTCTTTGGTTAATGCTGGGATCGTAGCGCTTGGGTTCTGATCGCTGGGCCTGGGCGGTTTCGGTCAGTTCTGGCAGAACACCCCGATCACGCAGGTTCTGCTCCAGATTCTCCAGCGCCGTTTTGATGGCCGGATTCTGGCGCAACGCGCTCTTTCCGATGCCTATGGCTTTGGCCACTTCGCCACGGTTTAACTGGCCCCGAAAGACGATCTGCTTAAAGTCGTCATCCGTTTGGGTAGCCACCCAGGTCTGGAAGGCACTCAGGTTCTGACGTGCTCTTTCCTGACCATTACTCATCAATTTCCCCCAGGATCTTCTTGAGCCCGGTCAGGAAGCCACGAGGCAGGATTTCCGTACCCAGCTCATCTTTCACTTGGCCCAATGCGTTCGCTCTAAATCCGAGTTTCTCCAACCATTCCTCGGTGCAGACGGTTTGCAACGCCTTGATCTCGTTTTCCGAACAGATCCCCTTTAACGAGGGCAGCAGCTCCACGCTGGCATCAGACTGGGGCTCCACATAGGTCGTGGGGCGCTTATCAATCACGATCTCGGTTGTGCTCTTCAGCATGTTAGCTTCGCTTCTGTAGCGATCCCGCTCACGAATGATTTGTCCAAAGAGGGCACGCACCGCCGCGTCCTCAATGCGCTCCAGAAGTTGGTGATCCTGGCTCATTCTCTTGGGTGGCCCTACCGGTGGTTTCTTCGTGGTGGTCTTCGCCTTGGCAGCCCACGCTTCGACCAGATCCCGATAATGCTTGTTTGCGGTGGCACGGATCGACTGGTAGCCAACACCGCCATCTTCCTCGGATACGCGCCCAATGGTGGTGATGGAAAAGTCCCGAGCACCGGAGTCGAAGTAGGCACTCAACGTTTCGTGGAGCTTATCCAGAGATGCCTTCGTCTTCGCGGTCTTGCCGTCTTTTAGGGTGTCCAGAATTGCATCAACATCGATGTTCATTCGGACACCTCCAAGGTCGGAATCCGCTTCAGAGCGCCTGACGACAGCGTGATCGGGGTGATTTGTTTGATTGCCTCAAATCCGGATTTCAGCAGCCCATCGTTCTCCAGGAACTCTTGCGCTTCGATGTAGTTTGTTGCGATTCGATAACCCTCCATCTTGTCCTCTGGGTCCGCGATCTTAGCCATCTTTCGAACGAGCGCATTACCCACGATCAACTGCGTGTTTTCGTCCATTTCCAGAAAGACGGGCTTGTACCCGGAGCGGGCCATCATTCGACTCAAGACGTTGGTACGCTTGGCAATCGCAGGCATCTTGCGCAGGTCATCGTGAAGGTCGGGGTAGAATTCAGCGTCCTCACAGAGCAAAGACAGGTGCAGCAATTCCGAGTCGGTTTCGATGAATTTCATGCTGACATTGAGGTCCTCCGCAGACCCCACGGCGACCAGCTTTTGACGGTCATCGTCCTCAGTTCGCCCATTCTCGATCTGGACCACTTTGTTGATCAGATTGAAGATGGCGATGTAGTCCTTGGCGTACTCATCTGCCTCCACGCGCTGCTTCTCGTACCGGCGCTCCAGCGCCTGAAGTTCGCTGTGCTTGAGAAACGGTTTGCCTTCTTCCTCGGCAATGAACATCTCATCCTTCAGGGCCTCTAATTGGCCTTCAATCTCAGCAGACAGTTCAGCCGCCTGATGCGCTTTGTAGCTGACCTGATTGAACTTGGAATTCAGCGCTGGCAAGTAGGTTGCATCGGTGATGTGAAAGCGACAGCGGGGGCAGTTTTCAGGGCCATGGGGTACCGGGCCATAAACCCTGCCCTGAGCTATTGTTGAATCCCTGATTAACGGGCCGCCGTTCCAGCAGCCGCCAACGGTGGACAGTTCATCCGAACGCACGGAGTTGCCGCCGACCAGGCACAGACCGGTGGCCCGTTCCTCCCAGCCAATTGGATTTCGGTTTGCCAGCGCAGTTTCGACTGAGCTGTATGGATCACCGAGCGACGCCGTACGAAGCTGGATCTGCCTCATCTCTGCGTCCTGAAGAAAGTTCTTCAGGGACGCTTCCCCGCGCTCAACCAGAGCGGAGTCGGCCTCATTCATTTTCTCGGCCATCACTGAGGGCGTGATCTTGTTGTAGTAGATCGTCATTAACAGCCGGGTATGACCGGCCAGAAGCTTGGAGATCACCGGCAACGGCAGATCGGTGTCCATGGTGTAGCAGGTGATCAACGACACGCGGAGGCTGTGAAGTGGGTATTCCGTTGCCGCCTTGCTCGCTTCTGGCCCCTCGTAGTCATCGCCGTAGTCTTTCACAAACCGCAGACGGTGCCCGTCTCTCATCCTCAGGCCCGACTGGAACAAATCTTCTTCCAGTTTCGACAACAAGCGATACCAAGGATTCGTGAAAGAGTTTTCGCTGATCGGGAGGGCGGAATTTCGGTCTCGAAACAAAAAGGCAAACTCGCCCATTTCGGCTAATTGCTTCTTGGATTTGGCTGCGCCAATATGGCTACGCTTAAGCTCTGTGCCACTGACCAGTCGGTTAATCGGGTTGTATTTTTCCTGCCAGTTGCGGAGCTTTTCCAGCCAATACAGCAGTTCTTCGTGCTGCCAGGGGATGGTGTAGCCGCGCTGAAGTTCGTCTTTGTTTTGATCGGCGGTTTTGTTGGTTGAGACGTACAGCCCGGTGGCATAGCTCTCCATCATCGAGTCGTAAATGCGCCGGAAGACGCCTTTCTCATAGGGGCGCTTGGGTGCCCCATACTTGAAGGGGTGTTTGGTGTTTTCCACCCAATGACCGCGCTCGTAACGCCAGGTATCGCCTTCGCCGGAGTCTAAAAATCGCACCTGGTAAGAGCGAAGCGGCAGATGGAGTTTGGTGAATAGAAACATCGCCATCACAGGCGACCAGATCTCATGGATCTCAACTCGCTTGTTGTTTCTCTCCACAATCCGTGTACGGGCAACGCAATCCGGATCATCGGGATCAATGACCTCCGGAGGCACTTTCATCCACGCAAGATTGCCAGCCTGAAGATGGTCGATGGCCCACTGCCAGTCTCGGAAATGAAACCCGGCCCATGGCGTTTTATTGCCGGAGTCATCGATTGGATAGGGGCAGAGGATGTGCCTGGTTTGCTGGATATAGCGATAGGGTAACGGGCTGTGGACGGTTTCGGTGTTTGATGTGTTATTCGTGATTTTCTCGAACGGATTCAGGAACAGGGGCCGCTCAACGCCGTTATCGTCCTCGGCGCTCAAATGGTGCTTGAGGATGTAGTCGCATAAATCGACCGCGTACGAAATGTGTTTATAGTTTTTAGCAGTTGATCCACTGTTAACCAGAAAGGCCTCAAGCTCTTCAGTGGACACCTTGTGACCACCCGAATGGCCCTTGAACATCGTGGCCACGTCAGCGGCGTATGGGGCTTTAGCGTTCAGATAGTGAAAGAAATGTCTTAAGCCTCTTAATCGCAGATCAATGCCTACGTTTTGCTCTGCAAGCCATTCGGCGGCGTACTGCTGCCATTGCAGCCAGTTTTGCCCCAGTTCCTCAGTCACCCACCCCAGCGTCAGATCGGTGGTGTAGCCTTTCCTTTCTGATTTCTTGGTCATGTTATCGTTTCCCTAACCGTGGATTCTTGCCGGTGAAGTGGCCATTTGGATCGAGGTCTTCAAAGCCGTGTTCTGCCAACGTCTTCCAGTCGAAAGATGCGGGAGTCTTTTCCTTATCCGATCCCAACTGAAGCTGTTGTGTTGCCTGGGACAGCGCTTCTGAGACTTTCACGCTGGAGGGCATGGTGTAAGGAACCTGAGACTCCAGGCTTGCGTGATGCAGGCACTTTTTGCGAATGAGTGGATCGACCCCGGCATCTGTCAATCGGCGGCCATAATTGTGGCGATGGCCATGAGGATCGAGCCCTACGCTTTTGTTGGGTTCGAGGCCGATTCGCCTTAATCCAGCCGCATAGCTTTGGGTGAAGGCGTTGTAGGTATAGGGATTGCCAAGATAGCGAGAGTCGAAGCTGATAAACGCATAGGGGTGATGGCACTCCAACGATGCACGGACAACCAAATACTGTCGCCACAGCAACATGAATATCCGAGCAAACTCCTGCGGGAAGAAATACGCCTCCAGGTAACCATCCTTGTGATCCAGGGTTTTGGATTTCCAGCCAAGATGCTGCGTGTTTTGCATCTCCTGACGCGGTATGCGTGAATACTTTTCTTGTAGGTACGCCTTGCGGTTTTTTATCCCTTTTCGGGACTTCCATCCTTCAGGTGCCTTACCTTCTATCTCGTTATAAATCCTCACGATTGCCCGATCCGGATCGGAGGGGTCCTCGAAGACATCTGTGACCCAAAGCAACAGTGCTTCGCTACGCCTCAACCCGGCCGCGTGCATCAGCAGCAAGATAAGCTTATCCCGCAGCGCAACTCGCGGGTCTTTGGCTCCTCCCAAGCCCTTCATGTAGAAGTCTTCAAACTTTCCCGTAGGGAAGGCAATGGCATCGTCATTGGTTCTTGCCAGAGGCGTTCTGCCCTTGATGCTGCGGGCTCTCTTGACAGTATTGCTGATCGACTTGTCTTTGATGTGTCCGAGGAAATCGTTCTGGTTGCGCCTAAACCAAGCGGCATACTGGATGCGCTCCTCATGTCGAGTGGCTGTCCGCAAGGTATTAAGAGGCTTGCCCAGACCTTTGTCCGAGAGCCAATTGGTGAAATTCGTCAGATTGCTGATGTGTCGATGTATCGTGCCATTACTGGCCGGTATCCAATAAAGGCCAGAGGGGTCCAATCCATCTTCACCGATTGTGCCGCTGTAGAGCCGTCGGACAAAGGCCGCGAATAACGCTTCAGGTTCATCGAACATGCCTTCGTTGGCATCCATGAACTCGATGAGGAGCCTAATCGACTGAATATGGTTAGTGATTGTTGAAAGTGAGGTGCCATTTAGGTGAAGGCTAAGCACATAATCTGTGACTGACCCCAGAACCCCTTGGTCGGTCAGAATGACCGGGATCTCTGTGGCCACTCCACTTTTATCCTGAACTACCTTAGCTGTAACCTTCGTTGCAAACATTCTTGAATCCTACACATAATACACAGTATTTACTATACATATAGCGAAGTATTCAGGAAAAAGAAACCCCCAGTTAAGGGGGTTTTTATCAAAATTACACAGTTCTATGTACTATACAGAACACCAGGCCCCTTTGTTAACATGGCCAACATGGCTAACATGCGACCCTATCCCGTCCGCTCTCTTTGGCGTGATACAGCGCGTTATCGACCCGTTTCATCATGCTCTTGGGCGTATCGTGCGCAGCGGCCTCGGCAACCCCCAAGCTAACGGTGACACGGTCGGCCCCCGGAAAAGAGGCGCTAGCGATACGCTGACGTATCTTCTCAGCGAGCTTGGCCGCTTGCTCGCGGGGCGTTTCGGGTGCCAGAATGATGAACTCCTCGCCTCCCCAGCGGGCGCAGTAGTCGGCGCTGCGCAAATTGGTCTCCAGCAGCGTTGCCAACGCGCGCAGCACTTGATCGCCCACGTCGTGACCTTGGCTATCGTTGATCGTTTTGAAATAGTCGATGTCGAGCATGATGAGCGAAAATGGTCGCACATAGCGGCTCAAGCGACCTAGCTCGTGTTTCAGCAGGTAATCGAACCTTGAGCGATTCATCAGCCCGGTCAGCATATCGGTGGTGGCGAGGCGCTTTAATTCGGCTTCTTTTTCCACCCGCCGGGTGATATCACGCTGAACTAGCACTAGAACGGTCGACGCATAGCCGGGCATCGACATCGCGGTGATACGCCACTCGATGAGCGGTCGTGGCGCTTTGGAGAGCAACGCCTCCTCTTCATGATCCAGACCGGAGAGCGAATATCCCACCTTCAGCTCACCGGCAGACAAGGCTTGGTCGAGCTGACTCAACAATTGCTCGTTCGCCGCCGCTTGATGGACGATTTTAGGGGACGCCCCCAACCAACGGTTGCGATCGCCCCCCCAAAATTGAACGTACTCTTCGCTAACATCCAGCACCCGAATGCCACCACCATCGGGCCACCTGCCAAGCATCGCGACGGCCTGACTGCTGGGTTCGCTGATGGACAGCGGCACTCCTTGCTCTTGATCTTGCGATGTTTCTACCATAATTCATCCAATGAAAGTCGGCGTTGGGGTCGTTTCGTCCCAGAAACGAGCCGTGATATCCAAGCGCGAAACGTCTTTCGACAATACGCACCCTCGATGCACTGGCCACGTCGCCATTACACGGAGGATACGCGCGCTTACTCAATAGCAATATAGTCCACGTTATGAATACGCGAAAAGTAGCGACCGTTACGCGGCTCTTGCGACCCAAAGCCGATAGAGCGCTGGCGTAAAGAAAAACGACACTAATGTGGCCAAGAGTAGACCAAAGCCCACCGTTTGTGCGAAGGGAGGCCATAACCCACCGGCGGCGACCATGAGCGGAATGAGCCCCGCAAAGGTCGTGATGGTCGTCGACACGATATGCCGGCTGGTTGGCCCGCTGATCACTGCCAACATTGCCTCGCTATCCCCTTGCCGAGCAGCCGGATCGTCATCGAAGGCAGCAATGATGATGATCGTGGCGTTGATCGCCACCCCCACCAACCCCATGATGCCGACGATGATCACGAACCCGAACGCGTGCCCGCTCAGCAGTAGGGCCACGATGCCCATGCCCATCGCCTGCGCCCCAGCGATAAAGACGATGGCGGCACGACGGAAAGAGTTAAAGGCCAGCACTACGGTCGCCAACATCGCAATGACGAGCAGCACCACCGACGCGAGCAGTTGGCTGACGGCTTCGTCACGCTCGGCGGCTTCACCACCGGTTTCGATCCGATAACCGGGGGGAAGACGTATCTGTCCCGAATCGATGGCCGCCTGAAGCTTGGTCTCGAGCTGTGCCATGGAGATGGCTGGCAGCGCATCGGCTACCAGATAGCCTTGCACGAGCTGGACACGCTCGGCGTTGCGGCGGGTAATGACGCTCCACGAAGGCACCAAGCCGCTGTCGGCGACGGCCGCGAGCGGTAATCCCTCGCTGGCGTGCTCACTGACGAGGCGTAACGCCGCCAGCTGCTCGGCGTCGGTACGCCAGTCGTCGGCATAGCGCACGCGCACGGGCAGCTGCTGGGTGTCTTCAAGTAATACGCCCGCGGGTTGACCAGAGAGCGCCGCCCCCACCTGCTCGGCAAGATTTTGCGGCGATAGCCCGACATTGTTCAGCGCGGTTTGGTCGATATCCAGCATCAGGCGGGGTAAATCTCGCTGCATCCCGGCGCGCACATGAGTCACCTGGGGAAGCTGGTGCATCAGGCCTGCTAGCTCGAGCCCGAGCGACGAGAGTACGTTCAAATCATTGCCATAGACGCGCAGCTCGATGGGAGCCTTGAACGGCGGCCCCTGCTCGTATTTGCGCACCACGCTTTGGGCCTGTGGAAAGCGTCTATCCAACGCCTGTTGCAAGGGGGGCACCTGCCGATTGGTGACGTCTAACGATTCTGTATCCACGATCAAGTGCAAGAAAGCAGGGTTATTATCTTCATTCGTCAGCACGTTGTAGTACATCATCGGAGCGCTTTCGCCGATGAACGCAGAGACGCGTAGCACGCCCGGCACCTCCCGCACCATGTGTTCCATCTCATGGGCCAAGGCCTGCGTTTGCGCGATGCTGCTGGCAGCGGGTAGCCGTACTTCGATATGAAACTGATCGCGATCGGCAGGCGGGAAAAATGCGACGTCTAGCGTGGGCATTAACGCGATTCCACCCACGGGCACACAGAGGGTAATGACCATGGCGGCCACAGGGTGGCGCAACGCGCTCCGCACCGTGCCACGAAAGGCACGCTTCAGCGAATGGTCGCGCGGGGCAGGCGGTTTGGCTGCCACCTTGGCCAGCAGCATGGGTGACAGCGCCGGCACCAGAAACAGTGAGACCAGGTACGAACTCACTAGCGCCACCATGACCGCCATGGCCAGCGGTCCGACGAACTCTCCCGCCGGGCCTGGCATGAGTACGATGGGCATGAACGCCAGAATGGTCGTCAGCGTACTGGCGAGCAGCGGCACCGCTAAATGGCGTAACGCATCGCGGGTCGCGGCCAGCGCAGAATCACCTTGTAAAAAGCGCTCCCGGAGGGCGTTGGTCATGACGATGGCGTTGTCCACCATTAGTCCCAGCGCGACAATGATGCCGATGATGCTCATTTGGTGAATTTCCATGCCCAACGGCCGGAATAGCGCCAGTGTCAGAAGCGCCGTGGCGGGAATGGCCAAGCCCACGGTCAAGGCAGAGCGCCACCCCATGGTCAGAAATAGAATGGCGACCACCAATACCAAGCCCATTAGCAGACTGAGCGCTACATCGCTCAGCCGCTGGTTGGTGTAGCTGGCCTGCTCGAAGACCTCTTCGACGGCAAGACCGACCGGCAGCTCATCGGCGAAGTCGGCCAGTCGCTCCTGCGCCCGCGCTACCCATAGATCGATCCGCTGACCAGGCGCCATGCGTGCGCCCACATAGACGGCGCGCTCACCGTCGAGCAGCGCCACGGCGTTGGGCGGGTCTTGCACACCACGGCGCAGTTCGGCGATTTCGCCCAGTTTGACGCTCTGTCCCTGCCGGGTCGTCACGTTGATCTCCCGCAGACGATCCAGCGCGTCGAACTCGCCGCTCAGACCTACCGTGAGCCGATGTCCTTGGGTCACGACTTCGCCCGCCGTGCGTCGCCCATCGCTGGCCTCGATGGTGGCCGCCAACTGCCCCACGGATAGCCCGAGAGCATTGAGCTCCATGGGGTCCACCACTACCTCGACCTGCTCGCCGGCGACGCCAAAGCGGTGGGTATATTCGGTGCCGGCCACTTGGCGAAACGCATCTTCCAGGCGCTCGGCGTAACGCTCCATGACGGGCGGCGAGGGAGGCGTGTCTAGCGTCCAGCGCAGCGCGGCGACGAGACTGAACGCATAGCCGCGATCATCCAGCAGCTCAGGCGTTTGCACGCCCTCTGGCAACGACGGGGCGACATCGCCGAGCTTGTCGCGCACGCGGCTCCATACCGGCGTGACGTCGGTGACCTCGTCACCCAGCTCCACACTCAGCAGCGCAATGCCTTGGCGCGACGTGGATTCCAACACGTGAATTTCCGAGATGGTCCTTAATTCATCCTCGATAGGTCGCGCGACCAACGCTTCGATTTGTTCCGGCGTAGCGCCTGGAAACGGCGCGAGCACCGTGGCCATGCGTGCCACCAAATGGGGGTCTTCCGCCCTGGGCAGAGTTTGTATGGCCGACAGCCCCGAGACGACGAGCAAACCGAGTATGAGCGCCAGCAGGCGGCGATTGAACAGCCACTCAATGCGCATGGGCGACATCCTCACTGAGCGTGACCTGCTGCCCTGGCGTAATGCGGTGAGTACCACTGCGGATCAGATGCATGCCGGGCGCCAAGGTGCCGCGCACGAAGGCGCTATCTCCTTCGGTATGCAGTAGCTCGACGCTGGCTTGCGCCACCCGGTAGCGCTCGTCTTCATCCGGTTCGGCAATCAAGACGTTCCACAGGCCACGGTCGGCCGCACGCAGCGCCGCTAGCGGCACCCAGTAACCGCGCGCCGGTTCGCTGATCGAGTAATCCAGTTCGGCCAAGTCGCCTGGCACGGCGCGATGGTCGCCCGTCATCGCCACGACCAGGGTCTGTGTACGACTATCACCATCCACTTGAGGCAACCGCGCCCGTACTTGGCCCGCGATCGTTTGCCCGTTCACCTGCAGCGTCACGGACTCGCCTACGGTAAACGTCGCCGCGAGACGCGCGGGTAGCCCGAGATGAGCCTCTAACTGACGCGTGTCGATCAAATCGAACGCCGTCGTACCGCTACTCACGAGGCTACCAACATCGATGTAGCGCTCGACCACCCGGCCAGCAAACGGCGCTTTGAGCGTGCTGTCTTCTAGATCGGCCGTCAGACTATCGCGCTCGGCGGCCAGGGCAGAGAGGCGCGCCTGCAGGGTCAAACGGTCAGTGCGGGCCTGATCGAGCGCCGTGCGACTCGCAAAGTTGCTCTGGTTCAATTGCGCTTCTCGCTCTTCCTGACGCTGGGCTAGCGCGAGACTGGCACGGGCCTCTTCGCTTCGCGCCGCTACTTCGGCCAGGCGGCTCTCCAGTCGCCGGGTATCGAGACTCGCCAGCACGTCGCCCTGCTCCACGGCATCTCCTCGGTCGGCTAACAGGGATTCCACCCGCCCGGCCGGTTCGAAGGCCAACGACACCGACTGGCGCGCCACCACACGCCCGGTCAATCGCACCTCACGGGTAAGCGTTTCGGCTTGTTCGAGCGGCAGCGTGGCGACTTGGAGCAAGGCGTTATCCGCCCCCTGCTGCCGAGCCTGCTGGGCGCTGCTGTGCTGGCTGCTTACCAGGGCCACCACGACCAGCGTCGCACCGATCATCGACAGGGCTGCCAGCGCCCCCCGCAGCCGGTGTCCCCAAGAAGTCTTTGACGTGCCCATGTTGGCCTCGAAATGGTTTATTCTTGAACGGTAGCGTTTACTATAATATGTGTACGCTTCCGTTCAATAACTATTTTTTAATAGGCATGGGTTTATTGCATGACAGACGCTCAACCGCCGTTATCCGACCCCAAACGCAGCGTCGGCCGCCCGAAGGACATGGCCAAACGCAATGCGATGATGGACGCCGCGGCGTGCCTATTTTTTCGTAACGGTTTAGAAGCCGTGACCATGGAGGCAGTGGCCCGCGAGGCAGGCGTTTCCAAAGTGACGGTGTATGGGCACTTTGCGTCGAAAGAAGCCCTATTTGGCAGTGTCATTCGTCGCGAAACCGCGACGATTCGGCAGGGATTATCACAGCTTCCCGATACCCACGACGCGGTGCGCCAATCGCTGATCGATGTGGGGGTGAGCATGGTCCGCTTCTTACTAGAACCCCATGTGCTGGCGGTCGAGCGTGTGATGAGCCATCAGGGAGAGCAACACCCCAAGCTGCTGCTGGCGTTTTTCGAGGCAGGCCCCTGGGCCATGCTCCAGTGGCTGCAAGAGAAGCTGGAAGGGTTGGCCAGCGCAGGCCACCTGAGCCTCCCCGCCCCAGAGCGCGCCGCCGACCAGTTATGCAGTATGTGGCAAGGCATGCTGACCAAGGAGGTGCGCATGGGCGTACGCCCACCGCCTACCGAAGAGGAACTACAGCGCCAGATCACCAGCGCTGTGGATGTGTTTTTGGCGGCGTATGGGCGACGCTGATGCTCAAGAGATCCAGTGAAATATTTTTCTAACATTGGCTCAGCCGAAAGAATGCCAGTCACTGACTATTACTACTACAGTGGCTGTCGTTACGTCCTGAACTTAGCCAGGATAATGTGGGCTTCAAGCACCGCCTTGGCAGGTGTCATTCGACCGCATCAGTTTGTTCACACCACTGGCGGTTGCCCCAGAATCTCCATGCCTGATCCCAGCTCATTTTCAATTGCCTGGCCGATAGCTAGCAGGTTGGCGTCTTGCCACGGCCCGGCCAGCACTTGCAGGCCAACGGGCATACCTGCGGCATCTTTTCCCACCGGAAGCGTCAAGCCACACAACCCTAAGAAGTTAGCGATCACCGTGTTGCGTAGGGCATGCATGTTGGCTTTGGAGTAAGCACCTTCATGCTCAAGGCTTTCGATGGTAGGTGGGGTAATCGCTACCGTGGGAGTCAAGACTGCATCGACATTGGCCATGCAAGCGGCAGCCGATTGATGGAGCGAATCCAGCACCGTGCGCCGCCGCACGTACTCCCACGCGGGCATGTCATCGGCCGCTTTCACGCGGGCGGCGACGTTAGGATCCAGGGCGTCAATCATCTCGGGTAGCTCGGTTTTTAAAAACGCGGCAAGCTCTGCTGCCGCGACACCACCGAGTTTAAACAGCTCATACGCGCCATCAATATCAGGCAATTCCAAGGTGACAATTCGCGCCCCGGCCGCTTCCAACTGTTTAATGGCAGCACGTACGCTTTCCGCGACCCCGGGACTGCAGTCATCCCAGAAAAACGTTTCTGGCACCCCAAAGGTCAACCCAGCAAGCGCTGGTGTCGCCGGCACTTGTTCATCCTTACCGCTAAGAGCGCCATCCAACGCATCAAACGCAAAGGCCAGGTCATCGACCCGTCGCGCTAGCAACCCTGGGGTATCCAGCGTGCTTGAAAGCGGCACGATCTGCTCGGTCGACCAGCGCCCGGCGGTGGTTTTTAGCCCCGCAACGCCCGTCATCGAAGCAGGAATACGCACCGATCCTGCCGTATCGGTGCCAAACGCCAAGCTCGCCGTGCCGCCCACTAACGATACCCCCGCGCCGGAGCTGGAGCCGCCAGGCGTGCGGTGCTGATGTGCATCCCAGGGGTTGCGCGGTGCACCCCAATGGGCATTGGTGCCCAAGCCCCCAAAGGCAAACTCAACGGAGTGGGTTTTGCCCATCACAGAAGGCAGCTGTTTCAATAGCGCGCCCACCACTGGGCCGGGACGCTCCCAGCGCTTTTGCAGGCGTTGGGAAGAGCCCGCATAAGTCGGCAGACCGGTCACGGCGAAGATATCCTTGATAGATACCGCCATGCCCATTAGCGCCCCCGCATCACCACCCTGGGCAAGCACCGCATCGGCAGCGTTTGCCATTGACAGTGCCTGCTCACCGTTCCAGGTAAGGTAGGCGTGGTCGTGTTTGCCGCGTTGTTGGTACGCCGCTATGGATGCCTTTGCAAGTTCAGTTGCGGTGAGCGTACCTGCGCGCAGGCGTGCGCGCTGCTCACGTAGGGGTAGAAAAATGGGTGAATCCTGCATGCTTTATGTACCTCCAGAGGTGCTCTGTGCACCTCAAAACTGCTTCATTTCAAAGCGCTAGCTTACTTATTAACGGTTCCACCTTTAATAAATCAGCGAGGGCAACCAAGTACTTAGCCATGGGACGTAGGTGATGATAATCAGCGCTAACAACATCAAGCCAATCAGCGGTAAGCAGGCCTTGAAAACTTCCTGTAGCGACATTTTGGATATCGCCATAGCAACGAACAGGTTCAACCCGACCGGCGGGGTAATCATGCCTACCGAGAAATTGATCAGCGTAATGACCCCAAAATGCACCGGATCTACACCCACCTGCGCGGCGATAGGCTGCAATAGCGGCGAGAGAACGATGATGGCCGACGCGCTATCGAGGAAGAAGCCAGCAACGATCATCACGACATTAAACAGCGCCATGACCTGAAACGGGTCGTCTGTCCACGACAACACCTCGCCAGCCAGTTGGCTGGGCGTACCGGTAATCGCGAGCAACCAAGAAAAGGCAGAGGCTCCCGCCGTAATCAGCAACAGCGTGGCAGAGATTAAACCGGAGCTTCGTAGCGTCCCCATCAATTCCGTGACATCAATGGTGCGATAAACCACCATGCCGACGAACAGTCCGTACATGCAGGCGACCGCTGCCGATTCGGTTGGAGTAAAGACGCCGCTATAAATACCACCCAGCAAAATCACTGGTAGTCCCAGGCCCCAGGCAGCATCTTTAAAGGCGACTAAAATTTGCCGCAGCGAAGGAAAAGGGGCACGTTCGTAGCCTTTGATGCTGCTAAAGATGATGCAGTAGGCGATGAGAATCGAGGCAATCACAATGGCAGGCAGCAGGCCCGCTGCAAATAGCCGTCCCACCGACGTACCGGTCACTGAGCCGTAGATAATCAACGCAATACTCGGCGGCACGATCGGCCCCAAGGTACCGGCGGTGGCGATCAACCCAATCGCAAAACGCTTATCGTAGCCAGCAGCGACAAGCGCCGGGAACATGATCGAGCCAATCGCCACCACCGTTGCCGGGCTCGAACCTGAAATGGCCCCGAAGAACAAACACGACAGCACCGTGGCCGCTGCCAAGCCTCCTGGCACCCACCCTACCAAGGCCTTGGCGAGATTGATCAGCCGGTCGGAAAGTCCGCCAATCCGCATTAGCTCTGCCGCCAGGATGAAGAATGGAATCGCCATCAGCGAGAAGTTGTTCATACCGGTAAACATGCGCATTGGTACGATGACGGGGTTGGTGGCACCAAAGAACTCGATGGCAAGGAACACCGCCAATGCCAAAGAGGCAAAGATGGGCAGCCCAAGCAGTAGCACGGCAAAAAAAATCGGTAATAAGGCAGTAATCATGGTCGCTCTCCAGGGTTAAATGAGCTTATCCGACTCAGCCACAAGCTCTTCGGAGAGACTTACCGGCGGCTTTTTCCAGACTTCATTGATGACCCATAAATAACGCAGAGTCAGCAGCACTCCGGAAACGCCAATCGGCAGATAGAACCATGCCATTGGCAGGCGGAGTGCCGCAGTCAATTGCCCGCGATCCAGCGTACTGAAATAGAGCACAAAGCCGTAATAGGTCATGAAGCCAGCGAACACGATACCGATCAGCGCTGCGATCATATGCAACCAACGGTTCACAGAGGGCGAGGCAATGGCATTCAGTACATCCACCGATATATGCGTGCCATGGCGCACCCCCATACTGGCGCCGACGAAACTCATACAGATAATGGAGTAAATAACGACTTCTTCAGCCCAAAATAGCGAACCGCTAAAGCCGTATCGATACACGACTTGGATGGTGGTGAGGATGGTCGCAATCGACATGAAAACGACCATCGCCACACTTTCCAAGCGATCAAGACATTTGTTGAGCGCTTCGAACATGAGATATCCACACCCTGAAAGGGGTAAGAAGAGAAGAGCAGGGCCTTAGCAGACACCCTGGATCAATATTCGATACCCACCGCGTCGTATACTTTATGTAGCAACTCAGTGGTGACGATATCTTCATACTCTTCGTGTACCGGCATGCTGGCTTCAATGAAGGCGTCACGCTGCTCTGGGGTGAGTTCGTTGATCGCAATTTCGTCCTGGATCTCTTCCAAAATGGTCTCTTCGTCCTGCAACGTCAGCGCGCGGGACGTATCTCGACCGTTATCGAAGGCTTCTAACATGATCGCTTGCAGATCTTTCGGCAGCGAGTCCCAGGCGTCCTGGTTCATGACCGCCGCATAGGCGTGATACGCGTGATTGGTCAGCGAGAGATAATCCTGCACCTCATGGAAACGCATGGTGTATATGTTAGCCAATGGGTTTTCCTGCCCCGACACCACGCCCTGCTGCAGGCCGTTATAAACTTCGGTGAAGGCCATTGCGGTGGCGTTCGCCCCCAGGTTTTCATAGGTGGAGATGATGATCGGTGCCTGCATGGTACGCATGCGGATACTGTTCATATCCTCGGGGGTTTCGATTGGGCGATCATTATTGGTGATATGGCGAAAACCCGCTCCCCAGAAATTGAAGCCATGCATGTTATGGCCGTTCAGCGTGTCGAGAATTTCGCGGCCCACTTCACCATCCAGAGTGTTTACCATGGTGTCGTAATCGGCAATCAAGAACGGTAGGTCCAAGATCTGCATGCGCGGCTCAAAGTTACCCAGGGTGGCCGTTGGCGGGATACCGATATCGACCAAGCCCATCTGAATCTGCTCAATGATTTCGACGTCACCACCCACCTGAGCGGCAGGAAGTACGTTAATCTCGATACGTCCGTCGGACTTTTCCTCTACCTCTTCTTTGAAGCGCAGCGCCGCCTGGCCGTTCGGCGTTTCTTCAATCAACACATGGGCAAAGCTGAAGGTATAGTCGGCCGCATGAAGTTGCGCCGCACTAAGAGAAGCAACGGCAATGGCCGCAGAGAGGGTGGCTTTTGTAAGCGTTAGTTTCATGTCCAGCACCTTATTTAGTTATGGTAAATTGCTGTTTAGTTTTCTGTTATTGCAGTTGAGCAGGTTAAAAGGCCGCTCACGCCATCAAGCGTTCCATCGCATCCCCCAACGCTTCGCGTGGGGTACTACTCAGCAGTAAGGCAAGGGCAAGCCTTGCCTTGCGTGCGCTGATATCGTTGAGCGCGATCACTCCAGCCGACGTCAAATCGGCCAGGCTGCCGCGAAACTCATAGCTGGTTTTCACTGGCCCTTGAGCACAACTACTCACGACCGCGATAGGAACACCCGAGCTAACCAATGCGCGTATGCCGTTCATCCAACCAGGGGGTACATGGCCCCGGCCCAAGCCATCGATCACTATCCCTTTCGCACCACTCTCCACGCAGGCTTTCAACAGCGTGGACGAAGCATCCAGATAAGCGGGCAGTAGGTCGACACGGGGAAGCGGGGTATTCCACTCTTCGATGGGGGGCGCTATCGCCGTTCCCGTGTGATATAGCTTGAGCCTTTGCCCATCGATATAGCCAAGCGAACCGACCCCAGGGGCGTCAAACCCATGCAACTGGAAGCTGCTCACTTTACGAGCATGGCGCGCGGTAAACAGCGTCTCGTTGAACACCACGACGCAGCCCAGCTGACTCAATTGGGAATCTGCCGCCGCCACGATGGCATCGCAGATATTTTTAAAAGCGTCGGTACCTAGCTGGTGTGGCGCCCGCTGGGAACCGGTAATCACGCAGGGTTTATCTGCTGGCAGCGTCAGCGATAGAAAGTAAGCGGTCTCTTCCAGGGTATCGGTACCATGTGTGATCACCAGACCGTCCACATCGGCTCGCGACAATGCTTTCCGCCCCTCGCAATGAAGTTCAGCCAGATCGGCGAGTGTGACGGCGTTACTCGGTTTTTGCAGGATCGACCTCACTTCTACCGTGGCGTCGACACCTAACGGCAGCGCCACTTGATCCAGCAACTGCTCGCCGCTTAACCCTCCTGACAGGCTTCGACCTGAATCACAGGGCTTGCTCGCAATAGTGCCGCCTGTGGTCAACACCACGATGTGTTTTTTGACCATGCATGTTCTCGTGTTTTTTATGTCTAAAATAAAAAGACAGACATCAGATGTCTGATTTCAGACTAGAATGAAGAACGAGCTTTTAGCAAGGCCGCCAAACAAAATAATAGCTAATATCTATATCTCCTTTAATTATATTAAGCCGAGTATCTTTAGCCGCTAGGCTTAGGGTATTGATAAAATGAAGAAAACACCGATGAGCCACGTGAGGCCCACATGAGTTTTAAACGCCAGCCCGAGCCTCGCTCGACACATGCACCTGCGTTTGGTGATTCAATGGAACGCAGTTCCGTTGCATTGCAACTGCTGGAACGCATTAAAGGTGCTCTAATACGGGGTGACCTCAATCCTGGAGATTACCTGCCCTCAGAAACGGAGCTGACACACACCCTGGGCATTGGCAAATCCAGCGTTCGTGAAGCGATCAAAATGCTGCAAGCAATAGGGATCGTTGAGGTCAAACGGGGTCAAGGCACCATGATTCGCCGAGAACCAGGCACGCCGCTCGTCGACCCGATGGCGTTCGGGATGATTCTGGCGCGAGGCATGACGCGAGATGTACTGGAGTTTCGCCGCATGTTCGAACCGGCTTACACACTTCAAGCAATGCACAGTGCAACGGCAGAGGATCACCTGCGAATACAGCAAAGTATCGACGCCATGGAAGAAGCTATCAGTGTGGGAGCTCAGACCTCGAAGCACGATATCGCCTTCCATCGTGCTATTTTACACAGCACACATAACCCTATGACGATTCGTGTCGGGGAAACGCTACTGCAACTCATTGAGGCTGCGCTGGAAACCTCTATGCGTTCGCTACCGAAAACAGCATTGAAGGACCATAAAGCAATCTATGCTGCCTTCAAGGCGGGTGATACCGACGGTATTCATGCAGCAATAGCCGTTAGTAGTGAAAGCTGGGAAACAAACCTAACGTATGAAAGTGACAGCGAGTTAAGCGCAGCCCCTCGTTAGGGCTCTTCTTGTAACCAGGCATCAAAAAAGGCCATAAAGGCGCGCGCTTTGGCGGTTATGTGCCGCCCGGGCGGATATACCGCATAAACGCCGCCTTCCGGCAGAGCCCACTCCTCGAGCACACTCACTAAACGCCCGGCGGCTATCTCAGGTGCTGCGGTAATGTCCGGCAATACGGAGACACCACCGCCGGCGACCATGAGCGCGACTAAACTCACCGTTGAGTTGGCTGCCACCCCCGCGCTCATTTGCACCTCACACCGCTCATCCCGTCGTTGAAAAGTCCAGGTCAATGGCGCTCTTAATGGTGTAAATGCGATCCATGCATGGGCTTGCAGCGCCGATGGATGCGAGGGCGTGCCGTGGCGTTTCAAGTAATCAGGCGCAGCCACCACCTGCTGCCGAAAGGCGCCTAGCCGACGAGCACGCAACGTGGAGTCTTTTAACCAGCCTAGACGAAACGCCAAGTCGATACCCTCCTGCACCATATCGCTTATCTGGTCACCACTACGCAGCTCTATATGCAGCGCCGGGTGCAAGCGGCTGAACGCCACCACCGCTTCACTCAACACCCCGGCGGCGTAATCTTCAGGGGCCGTGATACGTAGCTCGCCGTGCAACTGCTGGGTGTCACTCACAGCACTGGCCAGCGCCCCCTCTAGCTCTGTCAATAGCGGCTGACATTGATGATAAAGCGCCTCGCCAGCCTGGGTAAGTTGAACCCGTCGCGTGGTGCGAAGGAATAGCGTTACTCCCAGTCGCGTTTCCAACTGGCGAATTTGCAGGCTGACCCGAGTTTTCGTGCAGCCTAGACGCTCCGCCGCCTTGGTAAAGCTACCGGCCTCTACCAGGGCGATAAAAATCGGCAAACCGTTTAGGTCGAACTCGCTAGCGGTGGTCATGTAACGCCCTATTGTTATGAAAATGACAACAGTAAATTACGTTAACCGCTATTTTTCAAATCAATAAAGCGTCCGACAATGCAGCGACAACCCCAACCCACACGAGGATAACCGTTATGAAGATTGCACTGATTGGCGCTAGTGGATTTATTGGCTCTGCTCTCTTAACCGAAGCGCTCTCCCGTGGCCATCATGTGATGGCGTTAGTGACCCGACCTGAACGGGTAGCGTCACAGGAGAATCTCACTACCGTTAAAAGCGATGTGTTAAATACCGAAGTACTTGCCGAACAGCTACGCGGTGCGGAGGCCGTCATCAGCGCCTTTAGCGGCCACGCCCAGGAGGACGTGTACGACTACTATATCAAAGGCTTCAATTCGATTTTGACTGCTACTCAACACGCGGCCGTGCCTAGATTGCTGCTTGTAGGTGGTGCCGCCACCCTTGAGGTAGCGCCTGGCCAGCTTTTGTTAGAGGCTCCAGGCTTCCCACCCGAGTACCGGGCCACGGCAGAAGGCGCGAAAACGGCCCTCGAAACGCTGCGCGGACAAACGGCGCAAGCGTGGACGTTTCTCTCCCCCGCCGCCGAGATTTTCCCCGGCGAGCGCACGGGTAGTTTCCGGCTTGGCGGCGATACGCTAATGAGCGATAGCGAGGGCAAGAGCCGTATTTCGGTGCAGGATTACGCAATCGCCATGATCGATGAACTGGAAACGCCACGCCATACCAATCAGCGCTTCTGCGTCGCCTATTAAGCGATCAGCTTCGCCACTGCTAAACCGTTTCACCAGGGCGGGGGCAAGCTCACATTCATTCAGTCTAGCGAGCAGGTAGTTGCTAAAAGCGTCGAGCCTGCAGGGGCTCGACGCTTTTATAGGCGTACCACGGAGTGTTTCTTGAGGCTTGGCTGTTAAACCCCCACCGGCCCTCCATCGCGCTTCTGGATGACCACGGTGGCCGCACGCGGGCGCACCTGGCCACTCGCTGACGCAGTGGCGTCTTGCACTAAGGCATTGCCATCTGCTGGCCAGTTGCCGGGGTGTTGGATGTTGATGAACAGCGCGGTTTTATCCGGCGTGGCAAAGATACCGGTGACTTCGCAGCCGTTCGGACCCACCGCAAAGCGCTTGAGCTGCTGTTGGTTGCTGCTGTTAATCACCGGGCCGGTGCCGCGAATGTCGTCCAGCCCGTTGGGCACCACCGCCAAAAGCTGATCGTTGGTATGCTCGGTAACACCTTCGTAGCCGTTGTCGGTTTGAATCCACAGAATACCTTGGCCACCGTCGCGCTCATCGAACCACAGGCCATCGGGGCTGGCAAACTGGTTCATCTCGTTCAAACCTGAGTGATTGTCCGCATCGTCAGCCGCCGCGCCGAACACGAAGACCTCCCAGGTAAAGGCGTTGGGCAACCGGCTCTCCCGCCAACGGATCACATGCCCGGCTTCATTATTGGCACGGGGGTTCGCGGCGTTCACGGGCGCCGTTGCGAAACCTACTCCCGGCTCGGCCAGCTCGCTGCCATCGTTCGTGAGGGTCGCATCGCTGCCCTCTTCGCTGCGCTGGGAGTTGTTGGTCAGCGTCAGGTATACCTCACCGGAGGCCGGGTCCACCGTGGCCCATTCGGGGCGGTCCATTGGCGTTGCGCCCATGAGGTCGGCCGCATCGCAGGTATTGATGATGATGCCTGCCAGGTCGTTCTCGGCTAGGCCAAGTGCGGCAGCCAGCGTGCGACCATCCTGAGTATTGGCACTCGGTGTGAGCGGCAGCCACTCGCCGCTACCATCGGCATGAAAGCGCGCCACGTATAGCGTGCCGTTATCCATATATTTACTGCCGATGGCGAGACGGTCGTACTCCGCGCCGGGACGGTTGGCATCGGCGGGATCCCAGGCGGCATCAGAGACGTATTTGTAGACATACTCGTTGCGGGCATCGTGGCCTGAATAGTAAACGATCGGCTTGCCCGCTTCTAACTTGCCCAACCAGCACCCTTCATGACGAAAACGCCCCAGCGCCGTGCGTTTCACCGCGCGAGCACCGCTATAGGGGTCGACTTCGACCTGGTAGCCGAAGGTACGCGCTTCGTTGCGGTAGTCATCTTCGGCACGCTCACCGCGCGGAGTGATATCAAAGCGCGCGAACTCGCCGTTCTGCTCTGTCGCGTCGCCTGCCGAGGTATCCCAACCGTAGCGGCTTTTATCGGTGGGAATACCGATGCGTGCATCGTCTGGGAAGCGCTCGCCACGGTTGACGAAGATATCGGGCCAGTTCTCTTCACAGGCGATATAGGTGCCCCAGGGGGTCACGCCGTTACCACAGTTGTTGTTAGTACCTCGGGTTTGCGTGCCGTCAGGGGAGAATTGGGTTTTCACATAGTTGCTACCGGCCACGGGGCCGGCAAGATCCATCACCGTGGCGCTGGTGAAGCGGCGGTTATAGGGCGAGTCGGTCACGTGAGACCACTGCCCGCTGGCGTTTTTTTCCACCTCCACGAGGGTGACGCCATGGGCGTTGATTTCGGTGCGCGACTCTTCCGCCGGGCGTTTGCCTCCCGCATTGGTAGGGCCACCCTGAGGCGCCCATAGCGCATCCTGCTCGATATACTCATTGTTGAGCGCTAGCACGAAACGCCGCGACGCGCTGTCGACATCCAAGGCGAATCCGGCCATACCATCGTGGTTCATGCCAACGCTATCGGCCTGGCGCTCGGCGGTCATGTGTAGATCGGGCTGCCACTCTGCGGATGGGGTGAGCGGCGTGCCCCAGGGCACCAGCACCTGGGCCACATAGCCTTCCGGTACCACCACCGCATCGGTGCGAGAACCACGCACCGCTTCAAATGCGAGAGTCAGCGGCGTCTTGGCCTGCTCGCCTGCTAGCGCTTGGGCTGCGCCGCCAAACCCCAACATCGACGATGCCGCCAGCCCCAGGCCGCCCCGCATCACATCGCGCCGGGAGACGTGCTTTGCCAGTACCTCGGCAAATGGCTGGTTATGGCTGTGGTTAAACAGGCGGTGATCTTCGATTGCCTTGCTCATGGTACTCCCCTCGTCATCATTAGCCCGTACGACTACATGTCGTTTTCGAGGGAGAGTATTCGTTAAAGATGAAAGATGCATGACGCAATCACGACGGTTTATTGACGACCGAGCATGCCGTGGGCCTTTAGGACTAAATCGGCACCTTGTGGGTCGACACCACTTCCCGCAGCCCCATGAACGAACGAATCTGACGCACGCCGGGCAGGTAGAGTAACTGCTCGGCGTGTAGCCGGTTGAAGCTTTGGCTGTCTCTGGTGCGCACCAGCATGAAGTAGTCGAACTCCCCCGTGACCACGTGGCACTCCATGCAGCCCGACACTTTTTGAGCCGCCGCCTCGAACGCCGCGAAAGATTCTGGCGTCGAGCGGTCCAGCACTACGCCAATCAACACCACCATGCCTGCTTGCAGGGGTTCCGGGTTCAGGTGGGCCACGATTCGGCTGATCACCCCGTCTCGCTTCAGTTTTTCGACACGCCGCAAACAGGCCGCAGGGCTGAGGTTCACCTGCTCGGCCAGCGCCACATTGGAAAGCGTCGCATCCTCCTGAAGCAGCTTGAGAATACGCTTGTCGATACGATCCAGCTCACCGCCCATGTCATGGGGCTCCGAGGCCCCTCCCGCTCGCTTGGCACACATTACTATTTACTCAAAGAACGAATTTACGCACTAATTAAACCCATAAACACAACTATACAATCCATTGTTGTTTATAAAGCCCTCATTTCGCAACCCGCCATGATAGGCAAACGCCTACTATAAACCTCAGTGAGCACGCCAACGTTCCAACCACCGTTACCCAGCGATCCTTGTCTATCGCATTGACTGTCACCGCAGGAGCTTGCCATGAACCTTGAACGCTACCCCCGTTATCCACTGACGTTCGGCCCCTCCCCGATCACTCCCCTCAAACGGCTGAGCGCCCATCTGGGCGGCAAGGTCGAGCTGTATGCCAAGCGCGAGGACTGCAACAGCGGCCTGGCTTTCGGCGGCAACAAGACCCGCAAACTGGAGTACCTCATCCCCGAAGCGCTGGAGCAGGGCTGCGATACGCTGGTGTCGATTGGCGGAATCCAGTCCAACCAGACGCGTCAGGTGGCTGCCGTCGCGGCGCACCTGGGCATGAAGTGCGTCCTCGTGCAGGAGAACTGGGTGAACTACTCCGATGCGGTGTATGACCGGGTCGGCAATATCGAGATGTCGCGCATCATGGGGGCCGACGTTCGCCTGGACGCCGCCGGTTTCGATATCGGCATTCGCCCTAGCTGGGAGCAGGCCATGGAGGATGTGCGCCAGCAGGGCGGCAAACCATTCCCCATTCCCGCGGGCTGTTCCGAACACCCCTACGGCGGTTTGGGCTTCGTCGGCTTTGCCGAAGAGGTGCGCCAGCAGGAGAAAGAGCTGGGCTTCACCTTCGACTACATCGTGGTGTGCTCGGTGACTGGCAGCACCCAGGCCGGGATGGTGGTGGGCTTTGCCGCCGATGGCCGCGCCCAGCGGGTGATTGGCATCGACGCCTCGGCCAAGCCCGAGCAAACCCGTGCGCAGCTTCTGCGGATTGCTCGCCACACCGCCGAGCTAGTCGAACTGGAAGGCGGCATTGCCGATGACGACGTGATCCTGGACACCCGCTATGGCGGCCCTGAATACGGCCTGCCCAATGACGGCACGCTAGAGGCCATTCGCCTTTGCGCCCGCCTGGAAGGGGTGCTCACCGACCCGGTATACGAGGGAAAATCCATGCACGGGATGATTGATAAAGTACGCAACGGGGAGTTTCCGGCGGGCTCCAAAGTGCTGTATGCCCACTTGGGCGGCGTGCCCGCTCTCAATGCTTACAGCTTCCTGTTCCGCAACGGCTAATCAGACCAAGCGTCGCTGATCCGTGCCACGGCCCGAGCAGCCGACTGCTCGGGCCATTGGGCTTGACGCTACTGCCCCCTCTGGATGCAAAGAACAAGACTTACCCTTCTCGGAAGGCTTCGGTCACCCGTTCGGCTAACACCTCACTGGCACTACCAACACCTGGACGCTTCACAAGCGCTACCTGGTAATCGCCTAGTGGGGGCAGCGATTCGTTGTGGAGACGCTTGAGCGGAGAGCGAACCAGGCTTTTGGGGAAAGCCGTCACGGCCAAGTCAGCCAGCATGGCGGCCTCCTGCCCGGCACAATGGTCGCAGGAGTAAGCAATTCGGTACGCGATACCCGCTTGATCGAGGGCATCGAGAGTAATTCTGCGCCACTCACATCCCTGTTGCGCCAGCGTCACCGGCAGTGGCGAGCGCTGTACGGCAACGCCATCCTCGCGGCCCGCCCACACCAGCGGTTCACTATGGACGATCTCTCCTCGTCCAGCCTGTCCAGGCCCTCCAGCCATCACGAGGGCGAGATCAAGTTCGCCCTCGTCCAGCCTGACGAGCAGGTCTTTGCTGCGCCCCACCTCCACATCGACCTGCACCGCTGGGTGCGAGCGGGCAAACTGAGCCAACACCGTGGGCAGGATACGACCTACCACGTCGTCGGTGAGCCCCAACCCTACACGCCCTTCGATAGTAGGGGCTAAAAACTGGGTCACAGCCTCTGCATTCAGTTTAAGTAGCCGTCGACCATAGCCCAGCAGCACTTCTCCCTCGGTCGTCAAGCGTACGTGCCGCGCTTCGCGTACAAAGAGCGTCTGGCCAAGCGTCTCCTCCAAGCGTTTAATCTGCATACTCAAGGCGGAAGGCGTGCGACATAGCTGTTGGGCGGCGCGGGTAAAGCTGCCACTTTCCGCAATCGTTACAAAGGTGCGCAACACCTCGCTATCCAATAGCGGCAAGGCGACCCGACTGGGTGGCAGGGTAGAGAGTTGGCTCATCACGCTAACCTTTCAGAAAAACTTAACCCTCAGTGTAAATCTTTTCGTTTGATTGATCCAAGGAAAAGCGCCAAGCTTCTAGCCAGAGGTCGCGACCCTCCTACTTACTCATCACAGTTCACACCTGCCCAGTCGTTGGGGAGGTACCGCTTTGGATAAAGCGAAAGTAACGATGGAGGTGCGCGATGACGTTTGAAACCCCTTGCCAACATGCCCAGCACGCTTGGGAGAAAGCTAGCCGCTTGGCACCACCGCCCAAGCCACCCCAGTTGCCGTTTTACATGCCGGCCATGCCATCAATGCGACTGATCCGTGTCATCGATATGGCTTGGTGGCGCTGTCGGCGGCGCTGGCTGTTCCGCAGGCATATAGTGCCACTACTGAAATACGACGATCAGATACTGCGCGATATTGGCCATCGCCGAGAAGACATCCTCTGGGCCAACCAGCTGCCATTAAAGGTCGATGCCCTACAGGCGTTAAAGGCTCGGCAGAAAAAATGTCATATCCTGCACCGCTAACCTCAGAAAGGCGTCGCCCTTAGGACGGCAGAGGGGTTTCTTCTCACCCAAAAAACTATGCAAAACCATCACAATCATTAGACTCTACATAAACACCATTGAGCCAATGAGGTGCCATGATGGTTTTGCCCCTTCCTCCTCGTATAACCCTGGCTGCGCTTGCCCAACTGGCCAAGCCGCTGCCCGACGTTGAGCTGCATGGGATTGATGTGGGCTGGTATATCGTGCGCCTGCACCGCGATGACTCGGTCAGCCTATTAGTCGATTCTCAGGGCGACACGAAGCGTTTTAGTGGTACCCAGTGGGTAAGCCGCACGCTGGCACCGCTGGGTTTCACCCACGGAATTCTTACTTGGGCCGATGCAGCCGATGAGATGATCGGCCACCCTACGCAACCTGTTTCTGCCCAACAGCGGCTTCAGCATGGCGTACGCGTGGCCTTTGTAACTCGGCACTGACACGTTCCCGTTTCACCTGGGCGACTAGAGGGACCTGGTCATGAGGGTAAAAAAGCCCGCATGGCTTTCAACTGCGGCTGCCGATAAGATTCATAGTGAGCCATCGAGCGCTTTCAAGTAGTTGTGTTAAAAATTAATGACCAAAGGATGGACTCTATGCGCGATGAAGAGAAATACACCAACACCGAGGAGCAGCTTCTCTATCTTCAAAAATTGCTCGACGAGGAAGATACGGTTGCACTGAACGAGCTGTTCAATGAGCTCGATATTTTAGCGATTGCGCGCACCCTTGAGTCTTTTCCTGCCAAAACCCGTGACCGGCTGTGGGAGTACATTCCAGAAGCGATGCTCGGCGAAGTACTTGCCGAAGTCGACGAGGACATTCGCGCCGATTACATCGAAGACCTGACCGCCAGCGACGTCGAGCAAATCGTTAAGGGCTTGGATGCTCAGGAAGTCGCCGAAGTCCTCGATGTCGCCGATGAAGAGATCAAAACCACCGTCTACGCCAGCCTGGACCAAGAGATTCGCGCTCAGGTCGAGAACCTCTATACCTATGAAGAGGACATGGTCGGCCGTTACATGGACCCAGAGACGGTCAATGTAAAGCAGGGCGTGTCGTTGGAAGCCGTGCAGCGCTACATCCGGATACACCATCTGCTAGACGACGACTCGCAGCAGATCATGATCACTGACAAGGACAAGCGCCTGCTGGGCACCCTGACGCTGATCGACTTGGTCAAACAGCCCCAGGAGAGCAGCGTCGACGCGTTTATGGACGATGCGCCCTACTCGCTGAATGACCAAATGAAGGTCAGCGACGCCGCGGCCCTGCTGCGCTCCAAAGAGCTGCCCTTCGTGCCGGTGTGCAACAGCGATGGGCTGCTGGTCGGCCAGCTGAACGCCGCCGACGTACTGGAAATCACCCAGGACGACGCCGACATGACGTTGAAGCACATGTCGGGTGTGAGCGACGAAGAAGAGGTGTTCACCCCCATTCTACGCAGTGCCAAGAGCCGCGGCATTTGGCTGGGCATCAACCTGCTCACCGCCTTCCTCGCCGCCTTCGTCATCGGCCAGTTCGAAGCGGTGCTGGATCAAATCGTCGCCCTGGCCATCCTTATGCCTGTCGTCGCCAGCATGGGCGGCATTGCCGGTAGCCAAACCCTGACCGTGGTCATACGCGGCTTGGCGCTCGGCCAAATCGCGGGTAACAACAAACAGTGGCTCTATAACAAAGAGCTGTGGGTGGGCATGAGCAACGGCCTGGTATGGGCCCTGGTGGTAGGCGGCATTTCCTATCTGTGGTTTAGCGACCCGCTGATTACCCTGGTCATCACGTTAGCCATCTTCATTAACATGAGCCTCGCCAACCTCTCCGGCGTGCTCATTCCGCTGGTGCTGAAACGCTTACAAATCGACCCCGCCCTCTCCGGCGCGGTGATTCTGACGACGGTCACGGATGTGGTGGGTTTTCTGTCATTCTTAGGGCTGGCGACGGTGATCATTTTGTGATCAACGCGATGACAAGGCGCCCCTCCTTTCTATTCGCCCGCTAACATTTATCTAATGCTATCCTGTGCTGCCCCGCTCCTGCGGGGCTTTTTTGTGGCAGCTGTTTTCAATCACCCTATTTTCATCACCCTTTGAGGCCTCCATGCTCCCGGACTACTCCCTTATCGCCTGGCTGTTGATCGTTTTTTCGGTGTATCTCACCGGCGTCTCCAAGGGGGGCTTTGCGGGTGGCTTTGGCACGCTCTCGGTACCGCTGATGGCGCTGGCGATTAGCCCCACCCAGGCGGCCGGGCTGCTGCTGCCGCTGCTGCTGGTGATGGATGTCTTTGCGGTCAAGGCGTGGTGGGGCAAGCACGACCGGGCGGAAGTGTGGCGCTTCGTGCCGGGGCTGTTCATTGGCGTGGCGGTGGGTACGCTGCTGTTTGGCAGCCTGAGCGAGCAGGGCGTGCGCATGGCCCTGGGCATTCTGTCGGTGGTTTTCGCCGCTTACATGCTGCTCAAGCCGGTGGCGAAAAAGCCCATTTCCCACCACTGGGCGCTGCCCGCCGCTAGCGTGTGCGGCTTTACCAGCTTCATCGCCCACGCGGGCGCGCCGCCGATGAACATGTACCTGATGCCGCGCAAACTCACCAAAGAAACCTTCATTGCCACTTGCACGGTGACCTATGCGGTAGTGAACACCATCAAGCTCGGCCCGTACATGTGGCTAGGCGAGGTCAACATGACCAGCGCCTGGGCCTCGTTGCTGCTGGTGCCCGTGGCGTGGATCGGCGTACGTAACGGTCTTTGGCTACAGAGTCGCGTCAATGAAACGCTGTTTTACCGTCTGGTGATCCTCGCCATGTTCTTAGTGGGGATCAACTTGGTGTGGCAGGCGCTCTAGTTGAGAGAGCAAGAAGGTGGCGCGACTACAGCGCCACCATCACCAACCCCGCCAGCATCACCAAGGTGCCGAGTGTTTTAGCGGTGGAGGCAGGCTCTTTCAACCACAGCACGCCCATCAACACGCCCACCGGAATCGAGAGCTGGCGCAGCGCGACCACATAGCTCACTTCATCGGTCATCGCCATGGCCATCAGTACGAGCCCGTAGGTGCAGGTCATCATCAGCCCGGTCGTCACTAACATGGGCAGGCCTTGCTGACGAAGTAGCGGCAGGCGGCGGCGCTCAGCGGGCAGCAGCGCCAGCAGCGGCACTGCCCAAGTCAGCGTCATCACCGCTTGCAGCACCATAAAGACGGCTCCGGCGGTGAGCCCGCTGTGACCCGCGCTCTGCATCAGGCCCAAGGCTTGCTTGTCGATGAGCGAATAGCCCACCGTGCCCGCCGCCGCCAGCAGCGCGAACCCCATGGCGGGCGTGACATAGGTGGACACCCGGCGCGCCTCCGGGTGGCTGAGCGGCAGACAGAGCGCCCCCAAGACCACCAGCGCCATTCCCAGGCCGTCCCAGGCATCCAGAACGCGGCTACCTAGTAACGCAATGGAGACCAGCGGCACCAGCACGACGGGCAGCGCCCTGGCGATGGGGTAGAGCACGCTCACCTCCCCCCGTGCATAGGCCCAGGCCAAGCCGCCCATATAGAGCATCTGACATAGCCCCGAGAGTGCCAGCCACCCCCAGAATGCGCCTGGAAGCGCCAGCAGCGATGGTCCCAGTACCACTAGCGGCAGCATCACGACGCCGCCAGCGCCATAGGCCAGAACGAACGCCCCCAGCGAGGGCGTGTTGCGTTTGCCCAGCACGTTCCATCCGGCATGCATACACACCGAGACCAGTACCAGGGCGAGGGCCGCTGGACTCATGTGGTCGCCTTGACAACGAGAGTACCTATGAAACGACCATCATGTTTTAGCAAGACTGGAGTATTCACTATTAACGGAGCTAGATAAGCGGTCATTACTAAAAGAGAATGCCCGCCAGTCTAAGCGTCGCCACCCTTCTACGCTAGCCACCTCGGCCAAGACCGGGTCGGGGTTGACCGCCACGGCGCAATCCACGTACTGCAACAGTGGTAAATCGTTGCGCGAGTCGGAATAGAACGTGGTGTGGCTCGGCGTGATGGCGTGCTCCGCCAGCCACTGCTGAAAGCGGATCACCTTGCCGCCTCGGTACGAAAGCACGCCTTGGCTGCTCCCGGTGTAAACACGACCCTCTTCGGACATAGTGATCTCCGGCTCCACCGCCAGCACATGCTCGATGCCGAGCACTGTCGCGATGGGTGCCACCAAATGGCGAGACGAGGCAGAGATCAAAATCAAAGTATCGCCCGCTTGTCGATGGCTCTCTAGGCAGCGCCACGCTTGATCGAAAATACGCGGCTGCAAATGAGTAGCGACGAAGCGCTCGACCTCTTTTTCCACCTCAGCCACTCGCCGCCCCTTCAGGGGTGCCAGCGTCATGGCCAGGTACTCGTCTAGCTTGAGCTTGCCCGCATGGTAGGCCTGCTGCATCTGTTCGGCGCGTGTCATGAAGCGCTCCGCGTCGGTGACCCATCCTTGCTCGATCATCCATAAATTCCAGCGGTCGCTGCAGTCTCCGTCCAGGAGCGTGTCATCAAGGTCAAACAGGGCCAGGCGCATGGGAACTCCTATCGTCGCGGTTTGGCGCGCGTAGGGTATGCCACGCATGATGACAGTAAGATGACGAACGTGCGCCTAGCGACTCAGCCAGGTACAGGCAAAGCGATCGGCTGGCAGCGGCTTGCCGAAAAAGTAACCTTGCGCCTGATTACAGCCCATCTCGGCCAGTAGCGCCGCTTGGGCGGCACTCTCAACGCCTTCGGCAAGGGTTTTCATGTCCAGCGTGTTGGCCATGGCAATGATCGTCTGCACGATGGCCCGATCGTGGTGGTTATCGAGCATTTCGCGCACGAACGAAATATCGATTTTTAGCGCGTCGGCGGCAAAGCGGCGCAGATAAGAGAGCGAGGAGTACCCGGTGCCGAAGTCGTCGATGAACAGCGCATAGCCTGCCTGACGCATGGCCTGGGTAATGATGACCGCCTGATCCGGGTCGCGCATGAAATCGCTCTCGGTCAGCTCAATGGCAATCGCGCTGGGCGAGACGCTGGAGGTGAGTGCGGCAATATGAGTCGTTAGTCGCGGGTCGGCAAACTGCTGCGCGGAGATATTGATCGACAGCCGCCCCGGAAGCGGTGTGCCCGCTGCTTGCCAAGCGCTCAACTGACGCGCGGCCTCTTCCAGCACCCAGTCACCGAGTAAACGAATCAGCCCGCGCTCCTCGGCTAGGGGGATGAACTCCCCTGGGCTGACCCACCCCCACTCTGGGTCGTGCCAGCGGCACAGCGCCTCTGCACCGGTCAGCGCTTTCGTGTCTAAATCCACCTGGGGCTGGAAGTAGAGCTCTAGCCGCTGCTCCAAAATCGCCATGTGCAGCCGCTCGGTCATCCATTGGCGGCGTTCCAGCGTATGGCGCATGGCTTGCGTGTAGGGGGAGATATTGGTTTCACGCTTTTTGGCGTGATGTAGTGCAATACTGGCCGCGTTGAACAGCTCGCTGGTGTTGGCCACATCGCCTGGGTAGCGCGCAAAACCAATGCTTACGTCCAAATTGAAGACGCGGTGCTCTAGACGAATCGGCCGTCTCACCAAGCTGCAAAGCTGCTTGACCAGCTCATCCAGCGCTGCGCGTTCGACGCGTGGTAATAGCAGCGCGAACTCATCCCCCGATAGCCTCGCGCAGTGCAAGTTGGCTATATCCAAGTGGCGCAAACGCGCCGCCACCGTTGCCAGCAGTTGATCACCGACTTGATGTCCGTGCAGGTCGTTGACCTCTTTGAAGCGGCGCAAATCCAACAGCAGCAGCGCCAGCGGCGACGCCTGCTGCTCGGCCCGCTCGCCTATATCACGCAAGAGATCCATGAACTGCACCCGGTTGGGCAAGCCGGTCGTGCTGTCGGTGTAGGCCAGCTGGTGCATGTGGCGGTGGTCGCGGCGTCGCTCGAGCTCGGCGGCAGCCCCCGTGGAGAGAATCTGCAGCACGGAGGTAGCAAAGGCATTGGTGGTTAACGGCGTTTGGTAAAACACCATCATCACCCCAATGGCTTCCCCTTTGGCGTTATCCAAGCGGCGTCCGATCCAGGCTTGCGCGTTCAGCGTGGCGCCCGGCAGGCTAAACCGCTGCCCCTGCTGTACGACGCTCTCTTGTTCGAGCACCACGCGTTCGACGGGCGTGCCGCGCAGCAAGAAGGTGTGGTTTTTACGGGTCTGGCCAGCGACGACCAGACTCACGGTATGCCCCGTAGTGGCAGGCAACAGATTACTGGGATGAGAATGGCCCTGTGGTGCAGGCGGCACCGGTTGGTCCAACAGAGCGATGAATCCCGCATCGGCTTCCAACAGCTTGGTCAGCGTGGCAATGAGTTGCTGAAAGTAATCGTCGCCCACCCTAGAAGTGACGGTCGAGGCCACTTGAACCACCGCCTGCTGTACCCGCTGCGCCTCTTGCTGGTCGGTCACATCCGTAATGAAGCCTTCCAAGCAGAGTACCTCGCCTTGATTGGAAAAGACGGCCTGCCCTTGCTCCCACATCCAGCGCTCGCTACCGTCGCGGTGCCGAATGCGAAACGTCACGCGATAAGGACGGCGCTGGCGAATCGCAGCCGCTACCTCTTGCGCCAGCCGCGCTTGATCGTCTGCGTGCACTAGGCTGGCAAAGGTCGTCACTCGGCTGTTTTCCAACTCTTCCGGCCGATAGCCGGTCAGCGCTTCGGCGCCTTGGCTGACGAGCATCATGGTCCAGTCATGATCGTTCAGGCAGCGGTAGGCCATGCCGGGCAGGTGATCGAGCAAGGTGTTCAGCCGTCGCTCGCTCTCTTTGGCGGCGGCCTCGCTTTTGCGTAGCGCGTTCTCTGCTTGACGCCTGCCCAGCTCAGCACCCGCTTGTGCGGCGGCAATTCGCAACACTTCGTTTTCTAGTCCATCGAACGCCATGGGGCGATTGCTCAGCACCGCTAGCAGACCGATGGCCGCCCCATCCGGCCCAAATAGCGGCAGGCCCATGTAGCTATCGGCACCGAGCTGGCGCAAAAGATCGTCTTCAGGAAAGCAGGATTGTACGTCGCAGGCGTAAAGGCATGGTTCATGGCCAACCACGGTCTCGCAAGGCGTGCCTGCCAAGGGGTAGGTGATATTGGCTTGTAAACCATTGCTTGACCAAACGGCCAGGGTTTCCGCTATATTGGCATCAGTGACGACCGCGATCAACGCATGATCGACGGCCAGTAAACGAGCAAGCTGTTCCACCAGGGAGGCAAAGAAGTTGGGCTGACTGCTACGCCCCACCCCTTCTGCTAGCTGGCGAAAAATCTCTGCTGCTTCTTTTCGTGTGTGCATCGTTGCACTCGCTTATGTCGTTATAGAGCAGCTAAGCTTTGCCACTGTTTTAACAAAGCACGGCGACGTTTGCACCATAAACAGCTACCTTTTGGAAGACGCCGATCGCGCCAAGCGGTATCGGCCAACCTGACAATATGATAAAAAAAACGATCGTTATTCAACTGACTGCCTACTTCGCTGCACGGCATTGAGGAGACACTATGACGGGGCCTACTGCCGTCAGCGAAACGCTTTATACCTCGCTGGCCAACCAGCTTCCCAGCTTTCTCAGCAGCGCTTTGCTGCAGTGCAAGCGGCTACCGTCTTTGCCGGCGGTGGCGCTCAACGTGCTGGAGATCACCCGCACCTCGGATGCCACCTTGAGCGATTATGCACGCGCCATCGAGCACGACCCGGCCCTGACGGCACGGGTGATGAGCGTGGCCAATAGCGTGCACTATCTGCGCGCCGCCCAGCCGCCTCATACGTGTTTCGAAGCCACCCAGCGTATGGGGCTGGATGTCACGCTGGCCACGGTGCTGAGTTTTTGCCTGTTCGAAAATGACCACTCGGCACGCGGCCGCCAGCACTTCTGGCGGCGAGCCATTACCTCAGCCGTTGCCGCGAGTTATCTCGCGCAACAGCTCTGCCCTCACCAAGCGGGCAGCGTGTTTACGGCAGCACTACTGCAGGACATTGGCATCCTGGCGCTACAAACCGCCTACCCCAACGACGCTGAGCGGCTATACGGGACCGAGCAGGCCTCTCATGGCCATACCCAGCAGGTCGAAAAACGCTACTTTGGCTGCGACCACGCGCTGATCGGCGCTTGGTTACTCGCGAAATGGGGCGCTCATGACGATTTGATTCGCGCCATCCAGCGCAGCCACGAAGGGCTCGAGACCGACAATCCCTCGGTTCTCTGCCTGCGCGTCTCGGGTGCACTTGCCGATGCTTGGTTATCGGCCGATCCCGCCCAAGCATTAGCGGGCGTAATGCGTCAGCTTCGAACGTTGGCCACCGCTGACGAGTGGGCCCTTGCCGGGCTTTTGGCACACCTCGAATACACTCTGCCGCCCTTGATGGAGACTCTGGGGCTAAGCCAACCCGTCTCGATCGATAGCGTTAGGCTGTTACAAGAGGCTCAGCAGCTGCTGTACGAGCATACGCTGTCGCTTAGCGCCCGTCTGGACGCTCAGCAAAAGGCGCGGGATGCGCTGCTCGACGATTACGCCCAGCTAGAGCAGCGCAGCCGGATCGATCCGCTGACCCAACTGGCCAATCGCGCGTGGCTAGAGGAACAGCTGCGAGAGCGCTTCCACCTTTGCCTATCGACCAAGCGAACCATGTCGGTGGTGTTCATCGACCTCGATCACTTCAAAGTGCTGAACGACCGTTTCGGTCATCAGGCAGGCGACGAGGTACTGGCCCGCTTTGGTAAGATGCTCGCCTCGCTGGTGCGCGTGGGCGATCTAGCGGGCCGCTATGGTGGCGAAGAGTTCCTGGTGATTCTGCCGGATGAAAATGCCGAAGGCGCAAAACGCTTTGCCGAACGCATTACTCGGCGCTTGCAGGAGCGGCCCATGGCGCGGATCGAACAAGAGCCGCTCTATGTCTCGGTATCGATTGGCGTGGCGTGTTTGACCGATGGCGGTTTTGGTAATGAACGCGAGCTGATCGATGCCGCCGACCAGAGCATGTACTTCATCAAGCGCTCTGGCCGGGGCGGGGTGTCGGTCTATGGTCAATGACTCGGCCAATTAGCCGGTCATGGCGTAAGGCAGGTAAAGCGCAATGCTGGGGAAGAGATGCATCAGCGCAATGGCCAGCATCATCAGTAAAAAGAACGGCAGCGTCGCTTTGGTGATGGTCAGAATATCCTTACCGGTCAAGCCCTGAATCACGAACAGGTTAAACCCGACCGGCGGCGTGATTTGCGACATTTCGACCACGATCACCAAATAGATGCCGAACCAGATCAGATCGAAGCCCGCCGCGCTCACCACCGGCATGATAATGGCCGTCACCAGCAGAATCAGCGAAATACCGTCCAAGAAGCAGCCCATGATGAGCAGCAGCAGCGTGAGTGCCACCAGCAGCATGGTGGGCGATAGTCCCATCTCGCCAATGGCCTGAGCAAGCTTCATGGGCACTTGAGTAAAGCCCATGGCCGAGGTCAAGAACGATGCACCGGCAATGATGAAGGCGATCATGCAGGCCGTGCGCACTGCCGCAAAGAGCGAGTCGGTAAAAATCGACCGGTCGAAGTGACCATTGAACCGGGCAATGATCATCGATAGCACCACGCCCACTGCAGCCGCCTCCGTTGGCGAAGCCAGCCCGCCGTAAATCGATACGATGATGCCGCCAATCAGCAGCAAAATAGGCACCAGCGCCCAGGTATTGCGCAGCTTTTCAGCGATGCTCATATCCGATTCGTCGGCACCCGTCAGGCCAGCACGGTTGCCTTTGAGCAGCGCCCAGAGCACCAAATACGTCATGAACATGGCCAAGATCATCAGGCCGGGGCCAATGCCCGCCATGAAGAGCCGCGAGATCGACTGCTCGGTGACCACGCCATACACGATCAGCACGATCGAGGGGGGAATCAACAAGCCCAGTGTGGACGCGCTGGCCAGCGTGCCAATCGCCATGTTGCTGTCGTAGCCGCGGCGTTCGAGCTCGGGCAGGGTCATTTTACCCACCGTGGCACAGGTGGCGGCTGACGAGCCACATACCGCTGCGAACATGCCACTGCCAATGATGTTGGTATGCAGCAGGCGGCCCGGCAGACGGTTGAGCCACGGCGACAGCCCGCGAAACATGTTGTCCGCTAGCCCCGAACGGAACAGAATTTCGCCCATCCAGATGAACATGGGCAGCGCCGTCAAGTCCCAGCCGTAGCTGGCGCCCCAAAAATCAGAGGCCAAAATGGGGCCTGGATCGAAAGGGCTAAAAAATTGTAGGGCAATCCATGCGGTGCCGATGAGCGCAAAGGCAATCCACACCCCGCTGCCCAACAGCACCACGAGGGTCACAATAGTCGCTAAACTGAGTAGTAGCACGAGGGTATCTCCCGAGTCGCCGCTTAGTGCGCGTCGTTATCGTCGATGGACATGGCTTCACGGAAGCTTGACGGGTCTCGCAGGGCAATACGCCCAGCCATCCATAGCGCCTCCAGCAGCGCCAGGGCCAGCAGACCAACGCCAACGGCCAGCACCACTTGCGGGATCCACAGAGGAATCGACAAGAAGCCCGACGACACATCGTTGTATTCCAGGCTCTCCCTCGCCAAGCCGATCAAGCCATAGGTCAGCAGCACGCTGATGACCAGCGCAATCAGCAGACCAAACACCTCGAACCACACGCGCACCGCCGACGGCAGGCGCGAAATGAGCAGCGTGACCCGTATATGGGCGTGATGCACGAAGGTGTAAGCCAGACCCAGAAACGTCGCGCCGACCAATAAATAGGCGGCCATTTCCGAGACGCCGGTGATACTGATGCCGAGTCGACTAAGGCCCACCAGCACCAACAGAGCATCCACCAAACGGAAAGTGACTTGCAGCGCAATGAGCGCACAAATGGCCACCATGCACGCTGCTGCGCCCCAGGCACCCAGGCGGTAGAGTTTGTCGAATTTAAACGTCATGTTCGCAGTCTCACAGAGCGCGTAGGGAAAGGGGCAGCCCGCGGGCTGCCCCAGGCGTTACCGTGGCAACGAAGGGTTAGTTGCCACGCTGAGCGCGGTAGGCTTCCAGTGCCGCTTTGGCTTCGTCATCGGCGCGGGACTGCCAATCGGCGAACAGCTCGTCACCGGCCGCCTGCAGTGCAGCAGCTACCTCAGCGTTGGGTTCGGACACGCTGATGCCGTTCTCTTGCAGCGCCGAGAGGCTCTCGTCATTGTTCTCACGGCTCATTTGCCAGCCGCGCTCTTCGGCACGGGCCGCCGCTTCCATCAGCGCTTCTTGAGTCGCTTCGTCAAGACGATCGAAGCTACGCTGGCTGATGAAAACGATGTTCTTCGGCAGCCACAAGTTGGCATCGGTGTAGTCGGTGACGTAGTCCCAAGCGGCCATGGAGTTGCCGGTAGAGCTCGACGTAATCATCGCGTCGACGCGGCCGGTGCTAAAGGCCGTGGGGATATCCGACTCTTCGGTTTCGGTGGGGCTACCGCCTAGGTTATCGACGAAGCGCTGGGTGTTGATGTTCGGCGCACGCACGCGCAGCCCCTCGAACTGTGCCGGATCCGTGAGCGGTTCCGCCGTGTAGATGCCCTGTGCAGGCCAGGCAACGGCATACAGCGGAATCAGCCCTTCATAGGCGAACAGCTCGGTAATCATCGGCTTGGTCGCTTCCCACAGCGCGTAGGCGTCATCGTAGCTACCGGCCACGCCAGGCAGCGTATCGACTTCGAAAATCGGGTCGTCGTTAGAGAGAATGGAGAGGAACACCTCACCGGCGTCGATGGTGCCGCGACGCACGGAGGGCTTGATCTCCCCGTGGGATACTAGCGAGCCACCGCTATGAACGGTAATGGTGAGCTCGCCGTCCGTGGCTTCCGCCACATCTTCCGCGAACTGCTTGGTGTTTTGGGTGTGGAAGCTGGCATCCCCGTAGGGCGTGGCCATGGTCCACTCGGCGGCCTGAGCCGTGGCGGCGGCGGCAAGGCTGCACGCCGTGGCAAGAAGCAGGGGGGTCGCAATGCGAGTACGCATAGGTAAAGTCCTCTTATTCATAGGGATGGAGGTGCTGCACAGGGGTGGAGGAGGCGGCGTTAGGGGTCACCCAACGCCCGGTAAAACACGTGTTAGTAATCTCGTTATGCTTTTCAGTGGCATACTCACGCGCGCACTCTTGGGCCAATCGGCCCACGCCGCGACAAAAGCGCGGATGATTGGCGCTGCGCCAAATCACATCATAGTGCATGGCGGGTAACGGCGCGGGGAGCGCCAGACGATACAGCTCGCCCCGTCGCCACTCGTCCAGCACGGTAGCGACCGGCAGCGCGCCGATGCCTAATCCCTCGGTCGTCAAGCGAACAATGGTCATCAGCGTGCTCACGCTATGAATACGTGGCTGCGCCACCCCCTGGGCGGCGAGGTAGCTCACCAGCTCCTCATAAGGGCGCGCCAGCTTGCCAAAAGAAATGAACGGCAGCGTGGTGCACCAGGCGTGGGGGCGTTCGCTAAGCCGCTGGGCGTGGCGTGGCGAGACGAACATGCCCATCTCGTAAGGGCTGAGCGTCTCTTGGTCGATCTGCTCCGGGGGCAGATAGCCGTTCATGGCCAACAGGATATCCAGCTCATTGCCGGTCAAACGCTCATTGAGCGCGGGCGAGTAGTCGACGGTCAGTTCGATGATGAGCTTGGGATAGCGCTCGGTGAGGCGCTGCATGAAGCGCGGAAACCAGCTATGGGCGATGGTTTCGATGGTGCCCAGACGTAGCGGCGCCGAAAAATCCTCTTCGCTGTCGAACAGTTTCAGGGCTTCATCGCGCTGAGCCAGCATGCGTTCGGCATGGAGAAAGAACTCTCGGCCACGCATGGTGGGTTGAATCGGTCGCGCCGAGCGTTCGAGCAGCAGCTCGCCCACCGTGCTCTCTAAGCGAGAAATACGCTCCGACACCGAGGGTTGAGTGATGTGTAACCTGGCGGCCGCTTTACGAAAAGAGCCAAGTTTCACCGCCCACACAAAGGCATCGAGTTCCTTAAAATCCAGCATCGTCTCACCAGCCTGTCAAAAACGCACTCGGGCAAAGCACCCCAGTAGGCGCATTCACCATGCCGCCCACCGTTGGTAATCCAGGTGAAGCGTCGCTATGCAGATGTATATGCAACCTGCCGTGCTGGGCACAGGCAAGCTGTCGCGGGGCTGGCAACCGCATGTGGCACTCCTCAGACATCACCCTTTCCTAGCCATTGTTATAGGTAGCGCAAACGCGCGACATCCGGCGGATCAGGGCGTCTCTTTTGTAATCTTTTTTGAGTCGCTTTCAATAGTTGATAATCGTATCACGCTCTAGCGTCAACTATTTTTCCACTAAATAACAGCATGATAGGAACAGCCGATACTCAATATCGCTAAAAACGATTGGCACTTGGAACGCGCTCTCCATATATTATTTTTGCGCTAACAACACCATAAATAGGCTCACTAACACGTCATCACTATGAGCAAATAGACTGTCTCATTTGGCTAATGAATAGCGATATCAATTACTAACAACACACAACCCGGCAGGAGACGTTATGGCGATTCCGCTGCTTAACTGCGATATGGGCGAAAGTTTCGGTAACTGGTCGATTGGCTTGGACGCTGAGGTCATGCCCCACGTTGACTGTGCCAACATTGCCTGCGGCTACCACGCATCCGACCCCCATGTGATGCGCAAGACAGTGAAGCTTGCTGTTCAGCACGGCGTAAAAATCGGTGCCCATCCCGGTTACCCCGATTTAATGGGCTTTGGCCGCCGCTCCATGGCCTGCTCGCCTGCCGAAGTGGAAGACATGATGCTCTACCAAATCGGCGCCCTGGCAGGCATTTGCCAAGCAGAAGGCACCGCACTGAGCTACGTCAAACCCCACGGGGCAATGTACAACGACATGGCAGCCGATGTGGCGCTACTGGAAGGCGCCATGCGCGCCGTGAAGGCGTTCGATGACCGCCTGCCGCTGATGGTGATGGCCACCGCCGATCCAGCGCCGCATCGTCAGCTAGCGGAAAAAATGGGCATCACCCTCTGGTTTGAAACCTTCGCGGACCGCGCGTATGAGGCCACCGGCCACTTAGCCTCACGCCGCCTGCCGGGGGCCGTGCACCACGACCAAGCCACCATCGTCGCCCAAGCCGTCGCCTTGGCCAAAGGGGAAACCCTCACCGCCCGCGATGGCAGCGCCCTGCTGCTACCCTGCGATACGCTCTGCGTGCATGGCGACAATCCCGAATCCGTGGCCGCCGTGCGCGCCATTCGCGAGGCCTTTACGGCGTTGGAGTCCGCGTGAAACTGCGCTTAGAAACAGCGGCGATGGACGCCCTAACGGTGCGCTTGTTCGACGCCATCGATGAAACCAATATGGCGTGGATCATGGCCGCCGACGAGGCGCTGCGGCGCGCTTTCGATCACGCGCTCATCGACCTGATCCCGTCATACACCACCCTGCTGGTGCATTACGACTGCCAAAAGCTCACCTTTGCCCAGGCCACGACCCTCGTACGCAGTGCCCTACGCAATTTAGCCCCTGCCGACTCCCAGCAGGGCCAGCTCCACGAAATTCCCGTATGGTACGACGAGAGCGTTGGCCCCGAATTGCCCACCGTGGCAAAGCGCGCCGGTCTCAGCGTCGAGGCGTTGATCGAGCGACACTGCAGTCACGACTACTGCGTGTTTGCACTGGGCTTTGCCCCTGGCTACGGCTTTATGGGCTTGGTGGATGAGGCGATTGCCGCGCCGCGTTTGAAAACGCCCCGCCGCCGTGTCGCGGCGGGCAGCGTCGGCATTGCCGACCGACAAACGGCCATCTACCCGCTGCTTTCACCGGGCGGCTGGAACATTCTGGGTAGAACCGCCGTGCCGCTGTTCGAACACGCCAAACGCGGCGAGCCGCTGCTGCGCCCGGGCGATAAAGTGCGCTTCAAGGCGATATCCCAATCCGAATTCGAAGCGGCCGGGGGCGACACCACCCCGCTGGAGGAGCGCTCATGAGCCGTCCTACCCTGACCGTCAAGCAAGCCGGACCGCTGGCACTGATTCAAGATGCGGGCCGCTTCGGCGTCGGCCACTTAGGCGTGACGCAAGGCGGTGCCGCCGACTGGATCGCCTTCCGCTGGGCCAACTGGCTTTTGGGCAACTCGCTGGAGAGCGCCGCGCTGGAAATCGTCATGGGCGGCAACCTGACGCTGGTAGCCAATAGCGACGTGCGCCTCGCCCTGGCAGGTGCCGACCTTGCCGCCACACTGGACGACCAACCGCTGGCGCCCAACGCCAGCTTTATGATGCAAGCGGGCCAAACGCTGGTCTTTCGCCAGCCGAAAAAGGGCCTACGCGCGTACCTCGCCTTCCCGGGCGGGCTGGATGCGCCAACCGTGCTGGGCAGCCAAGCCTGCACGGCAAGAGAACACATCGGCGGTCTGCACGAAGATGGCAAGCCGCTCAAAACCGGCGATCAGCTCACCTGGAAAGGCAGCAGCGCCACGCCGCGTCAGTTACCCCAAGGCACCCAGATCCCTCTGCCTGATGCAGAAGACACCGTGCTGGACATGGTGCTGGGCTCCCAGGCCGCCCACTTTGCCGGGCGCAGCCTGTTTGACGCCTTCAACCAGCCATGGACCGTGGATCAACGTGCCGACCGCATGGGCATTCGGCTCACCGGCAAAGCGCTGAACAGCCGCCTAGACGGCATCGTTTCTGAAGGGATTCCGCTAGGGGCCGTGCAGATTCCTCCCGACGGCCAGCCGATCATCCTGATGAACGACCGCCAAACCATCGGCGGCTACCCGCGCCTGGGTGCTTTGACCCCCATAGCCTGCGCCCGCCTCGCCCAGTGTTTGCCGGGTACCAAGGTGCGTTTGCAGCCGATCAGTGCGACCCATGCGCAGGCGGCGTATCGCAAGCAGCTGTTGCGGTGGAAGTAGGCTGAAAAGCCCCAGTAGACAGGGGCTTTTAGCGCTAGGGGCCTAAGGAGTCGACTGCTTGGTCGTTGAATTACTGGCAGAGCGGCGCTTGTGACCCAGCTCTTCCTCGATGGCGGCAAAAAAGGCATCGGTAGAGGCTGGATGAGGCTGGGTCGCAAGGCTAACGCCCACAAACAGCACACTCGCGACCACAATGCCCCATACACCGGCAGGCAGGCCCAGCAGTGAATTGCCGGTGGCATACATCAGCAGCACAAAGGCGCTGGTGCCCACCACGCAGGCCAATGCTCCGGCGCCTGTTCCTCGTTTCCAATAGAAAGCACCGATCAGTGCAGGCACCATGGCCACCAAGCCCGAGGAGGCGGCCACCGATAGCACTGCAATGAGATCGAGCTGTAGCTCAGCGAAGGCGAGCGCCATGAGTGCAATGACCGGTATGACGAGCTTTCCGACTTGGAGTTGGCGCTTTTCACTCACGTTCGGCTTGAGGTTGGCGTAAACATCGCGTGAGACCATGGAGGCCAGCGTCAGCATGATCGAGTCGATGGTGGAAACGGCCGCCGCCATGATGCCGATCATCACGATCACGCCCAAGACGGGCGGCACGAACTCTGAGCCCAGTAGCGTAGGCGTGGCTAAATCGGCGCGTTCTAGACTTGGGAAAGCGGCCAAGGCGGAGAATCCCCACAGCACAGAGACCAAGGTATAGATAAAACCGAACACCAAAAAGCCGATAAGCATGTGGCGCATCGAACGCAGCGACGACGGCATGAACAGACGTTGGCTCACCTGCGGATTGGAGAGGCTAAAGAAGAACCAGGGAATGGTAAGCCCCAAAAAGGTGACGAAGCTGAATAGGCCCGGGCCGGGCACCGTCAGTGACTGCGGATGCTCGGTCGCCAGTGTCTCGAAGAGCGAACCAAAACCGCCCAAGCTATGAATCACCAACAGCGCCACCAGCGTGGATGCCACGATCATCATGATGGCCTGCAGCGAGTCGGTCCACATGACCGAACGAATCCCCGCGATATAAGAGAAGAAAATGGCGACTACCGTGGCCAGCGCAACCCCGGTGGTAAACGTGATGGTGCCTCCCGACATCCCCTGAAGCAGGTAGCCGACGCCCGCGAGCTGAACCGCTGAGTAAGGAATCAGAAAGATACAGCTAGCAACGGAAACGGCCATGGCCACCTGTTTGCTGTTGTAGCGGTGGCCGAGCATCTCGCTGGGCGTCACGTAGCCGAACTTCTTGCCGACCGCCCAGAATTTAGGGCCGAAAATCGCCACCAGTGAGACACCGGCAAAGTAGATGATTTCAAAACCGAGCGCGCCCACGCCACCCGCATAGGTAAGGCCTGCCAACCCCACCATCATAAAGGCACTGTAGGTCGTGGCACTGTAGCTCAGCGCCGAGACGAACCCGTTCATTTGCCGGTTGCCCAAAAAGTAACCGGACATGCTTTCCGTGTGTCCTTTCGTCGGGGGACGACGCGACAGCACCGCAATGCCGAGAGCAATCAACAGGTAAAGCGCAATGCCTCCCCAAATGAGCGTCTCAGTCATCACTATGTTCCTTGAAACCTTGAGTGATCAACACATTCAGGGCGATGATGACCAACCCCGCCACGGTCCAGAACAAAAAGCTGCCGTACCACCGCGACACGTCGCTCAACAGCGTGTAAGGCACTACATAGCTCGATAAGACAACGGCCCATACGAGCCATATCCATTTACTGCGTGTCATCGTCGATCTCGTGTTGTTACATCAAAGGGAAGCAAACGCTACTGTAGCAAAGCTGACGAACCAGCGATGCCTAAGTACGCATACAAAAAAGGCACCCGACTGGGTGCCTCGATTGGGTGCCTTAGAGAGTACGACTCACGATTGTTGACTTACGACGCGACGTCGAAACGATCGGCATTCATCACTTTGGTCCAGGCGGCGACGAAGTCTTTGACGAACTTCTCACCGTTATCGTCCTGGGCATACACTTCTGCGTATGAGCGCAGCAGCGAGTTGGAACCGAACACCAGGTCCACGCGCGAGGCGGTCCACTTCACGGCCCCGGTCTTGCGATCACGGATCTCGTAAGCGTTGCTACCCACCGGCTTCCACGTGTTGCCCATATCGGTCAGGTTGACGAAGAAGTCGTTGGTCAACTGACCTTCGCGGTCGGTGAAAACGCCGTGCTTGGTGCCACCATAGTTGGTGCCCAGTACGCGCATACCGCCCAGCAGCACGGTCATTTCCGGCCCCGTCAAGCCCATCAGCTGCGCACGATCCAGCAGCATCTCTTCAGGCTTCACCACGTACTCTTTCTTCTGCCAGTTGCGGAAGCCATCGGCCAGCGGCTCCAGTGGCGCGAAGGAGTCCGCGTCGGTCATCTCGGCGGTCGCGTCGCCACGGCCTTTCAAGAAGGGCACGCGCACGTCATAACCCGCTGCTTTCGCAGCTTTCTCGATACCGACGCTACCGGCCAGTACGATCACGTCCGCCACGCTAGCGCCGGTATCGGCAGAGATCTGCTCGTAGACGCTCAGTACCTTGGCCAGGCGCTCCGGCTCGTTGCCCTGCCAATCCTTTTGCGGCGCTAAACGGATACGGGCACCGTTGGCACCACCGCGCATGTCGGAGCCACGATAGGTACGGGCGCTGTCCCAAGCGGTAGAGACCATGTCGCTGATACTCAGACCGCTTTCCGCGATTTTCTGTTTGACGACTTCTTCGCAGTAGTCGGTGCTGCCTGCCGGAATCGGGTCTTGCCAAATCAGGTCTTCTGCCGGCACTTCCGGGCCGATGTAACGTGCTTTCGGTCCCAGGTCACGATGCGTCAGCTTGAACCAAGCTTTCGCGAAAGTCTTCTTGAAGTACTCCGGATCGGCCATGAACTTTTCGCAGATGGCGCGATAGGTCGGATCCATCTTCATCGCCATGTCCGCATCGGTCATGATCGGGTTATGACGAATCGAGGGGTCGCTGGCGTCGACCGGCTTGTCTTCTTCTTTGATGTCGATCGGTTCCCACTGGTGGGCACCGGCGGGGCTCTTTCTCAGTTCCCACTCGTAGCCGAACAGCAGGTCGAAGTAGCCCATGTCGAACTTCGTGGGGTTGGTGGTCCACGCACCTTCGATGCCCGAGGTCACAGCGTTGCTCGCCTTGCCCTGCATGTGGGGGTTGCCCCAGCCAAAGCCCTGGTTTTCAACGTCAGAGGCTTCTGGCTCAGCGGCCAACGCAGAGGCATCGCCATTACCGTGACACTTACCGACGGTGTGGCCACCAGCGGTCAGGGCCGCCGTCTCTTCGTCGTTCATCGCCATACGGGCGAAGGTTTCACGCACCTGCTGAGCGGTTTTCAGCGGGTCCGGCTGACCGTTGACGCCTTCCGGGTTCACATAGATGAGACCCATCTGAACGGCAGCCAGCGGGTTTTCCATGGTTTCGGGCTTATTCACGTCGCCGTAGCGCTCGTCAGAGGGCGCGAGCCACTCTTTTTCATTGCCCCAGTAAATGTCTTTCTCGGGCTCCCAAATATCGGCGCGACCGAAGGAGAAGCCGTAAGATGGCAGGCCCATGGACTCATACGCCACGGTACCGGCCAGAATCATCAGGTCCGCCCAGCTGATCTTGTTGCCGTACTTTTTCTTGATCGGCCACAGCAGACGACGCGCTTTGTCCAGGCTGACGTTATCCGGCCAAGAGTTGAGCGGTGCAAAACGCTGGGCACCGGTGCCGCCGCCACCACGGCCGTCGGCAATACGGTAGGTGCCTGCGGAGTGCCAAGCCATGCGGATCATCAAACCGCCGTAGTGCCCCCAGTCAGCGGGCCACCACTCTTGGCTGTCGGTCATCAGCGCGTGAACGTCTTTTTTCAGCGCGTCGAAATCGAGCTTACGGACTTCATCACGGTAGTTGAAATCCGGGTCCATCGGGTCTGATTTGCGATCTTGCTGATGCAAAATATCCAGGTTCAACCCTTCCGGCCACCAATCTTTGTTAGAGGTACCGGTTGAGGTGTTACCGCCGTGCATGACAGGACATTTACCGCTCATAGCTCTCTCCCTTATTGCTCTTGGCCTTGGAGATACCAAGGGAACAAATGCAGTGCACCTCCGCACTAGGCTGGACGTTAAACGCGACCATCACTAGCACCGGCGTGCGTTATTCACATGCCACAGTTTTAAAGCACCTTTGCAATAGCCACAATTTGCATTTTACGACCAATGTAATAGCTCTCGGCTATTGGAAATATCCTCCCTCTTGTCGATAGAGCTTTATGCTGACGCGCCTTTCGAGCATAGCGCGACTTTAATGAACGCGTATGTCGAATATCCGCAGGGCGTGTTGCCTTGTTGCACCCATGCCGTATGTTATAAACGCTATACTTTCCTACCACAAAATCAAATATCGATATAATGAATTCAGCCGACCCGGGCATTACCGTGACTAGACACGCCAGCCACAGCACTTCTCTTGATGTGCTTGCGCAGAGTAATCCCTCATGCTGACGGCTAGACGTTCCGCACATGGCTTTACCCTGCTGGAACTTTTGGTGGCCCTGGCGCTATTCGCTACGCTGGCCACCATTGCGATACCCAATTTTGCTAGGATCATTCAAGAAAACCGCGTCGTGACGACCACCAACGACTATAAAATTGCGCTGAGCTTTGCCCGTAGTGAAGCCGTGCGACGCAATCAGTCCGTCGACTTACTCCCCGTGGCCGAAGGTTGGGATAACGGCTGGGTAGTGCAGGCCGATGAGGTGGTGCTACGTCGCTGGGCGCAGGAGGTAGACGACATTACGATTGCGAATGCGCCCGAGCGTTTTACGTTCAACAGTCAAGGGCGCCTGGTGTCGGCAGCCTTTGCTTCCCAGCGCGTCTCCGTCACGCTGAATGAGATAGGCCGCTGCGTGCGTATCGAGCCGAGCGGCATTTCCCGAGTACTCACTAATCGTCAAGCCTGCGACTAATTCATTAGCGAGCCACGCCATGCCAACACGACAACGGGGTATCTCACTGCTGGAGTCATTGATTGCGCTACTGGTGCTGTCGATTGGCCTATTGGGTGTGCTTGGCTTGCAAACCCAGTCGCTGGTGCATAACCGTGCTGCCTATTTCGAGACTCAGGCCACCAACATGGCCCAGGACATGCTGGATCGCATTCGCGCCAACCGTGAGCAAGCAGCCGACTATGCGCTCACGTTAGGCGGAGAGGTCGACGGCAGCGGATTGCCCGCGACTGATCAAGCCGAGTGGGTCGCGGATGTGAGTACCATGCTCCCTGGCGGCGTAGGCGGCATCGAGATCGACAATCGGCGTATTAGCGTCACCGTGCGATGGGAGGACGCCACTTCGCCCAACGATATTCGGCAAGTACAATTAGCGTCGGAGCTATAGCGTGGGCAGAGGCAAACCTCGAACGACTCAAGCAGGCTTTACGCTGGTGGAGCTGTTAGTCGCCATGGTCATTGGGCTACTGGTCATGGCTGGGGCAACCCAACTCTTCATCTCCTCTCAGCAAAGCTACCGTTTTCAAACCGCACTGGCCGACATGCAGGACACTGGTCGCTTCGCGCTGGATACGATGGCCCGCGAGCTACGTCAGGTGGACTATAGCGGTGGCTGTGCGCTACCACAGACGACCGTCCATATGCGCAATATGGCCGATGCCAGCAGCCTCCCCTTACCGTTGCAAGCATGGGACACACCCAACAACCATGATTTTACGGCCAGCTTGGTCACCCCCCTCGACGAGCAGCATGTGCTCGCGTTTCGTGGCGGTCTCCTTGCCCGTACGGGGTTTATCGATACGTCGTTGGAAATTGCCGCGATCGATAGCAGCCAACGACTCACCTTGAATCGAGAGACCGATAGCGCCTTTCATCAACGATTGGTGCTGCTTCAGGGCCTGCTGAATTGCGATATTTTCTATAACACCACGAGTGACGCCCGCACCCTGCAGAAAAGCGCGGCGGCAGGCTGGCAGGGCAACGTCGACCCAAGCGAAAGCGAATGGGGAGAGGCGAGCGATATTACCTATGCTGCGGGCCAAACCGTATCGCTGAGTGCCTTGAACAGCGCCCTTTACTACATTGGCCGAGATGCCAATAACGCGAATGTGCCCTCGTTGATGCGCTTGGATGTGAGCCAAACGACGCCTCGTAATGAGGTCGTGGCCAGCCATGTGGTGGCGATGCGAACGTCCTTTCTGCTCGACGGCGCCTACATACCACCCGACGAGATCGATGAGGCAGAGTGGCCCGATGTCAGGGCGGCGCGCATCACGCTCATCGTACAAAGTGACCGTCCCAATCTACGGAATGCCGACACCACGCTGGCGATCGGCAATTTTCGAGGAGACAACGCTTTCACCGGCGGCAACGGACGGATTTATCAAGCCTTCACGACGACCATCGCTTTGAGGAATCGTTAGCATGCAGAGCCACGCATTGACGCATCAGCGAGGAATGGCGCTCGTGTTGAGCCTGATTTTCCTTGCCATCGTCACCATGTTGAGCCTCTCTTCCATGCAAGGAGCGATCACTCAAGACCGTATGGCCTCGAGCCAGCGCGACTACGGTGTTGCCTTTCAAGCAGCAGAGGCCGCACTGAGCGAAGCCGAAACGCTGCTACAAAACGGCGCCCCGCCTGGCAATGGATGGCGTAACCACGACATGGCGATGGAAGAACTCACCCGTAACCCACGCTACCGCATCCAGACGCTGGCACCGCTAGGATCACTGACCAACAACGACGGGACGGAGGCGGTCGAAATGCTTTATCGGATAGAAACTCAAGGCTTTGGCCGTGGTGAAGATACCCGTGTCACGCTCGAGGCCCTCTACGTTCGCCAGCAGCCAGTAGAGGTCATCGTGCCATGATACAAAGATCCGCCCTGACACTTTTTGTATGCGCTGTGTTCGTAATGTTGATCGCCACGAGTGCGCCCGTGCTGGGTTTTTCTCCTCCGCCACCACCTGATTACGACCCGGATCAGGAGGTCGATCTAGGAGACGATGATCCTGATCCAACGCCGGAGGAGCCTGATCCTGAGCCCCCCATAGGAGGCGGAGGCGATGAGCTCGTCGATGAAGATTACGACATCCCAAACGACCAAACGGGACTCTCCCCTGCTCCGTTGAACGTGGTCAGCCGTGTGCCACCTAACGTGTTATTGATTCTGGATAACTCAGAGAGTGGACAAGAAGGCCTAGATGGCCGTGTCGCCGTAGGCAACAACGCAGGCGATAGGGAGAATCTAGCCGCCTGCCAACCCAACACGTTCAATGCCTCTCAATGTCCAGCAGGTGCTCGTTCACCTCTCAGTAAATCCAGCATTATGAAGCGCGTGGGACGTGATCTCATTGAGCGCTACCGAGGCGAATTAAATCTTGGGTTGATGGCATACCAGCAGAACCCCGCCTCGCTCACCCGAGACGCGGCTTTTAGCGGCAATACAGTCGTCTGGCGATTAACAGAACGTGCGTTGGCCGCACGGTACTCCAGCAACGCTAACCCAAGCTGGTACGACCCAAGCTTCGACGGAGCCTGGAACGCTAGCACCAAACGTTATAGAGCACGGCTCCCGAACACCGACATCTACACGTTTTTCAATGTTGGTGTACCTGGCTACATGTTTGAGGAAAACTTCACGTCTGGCTTACCACGCAATGACGTCACTGAGTACTGGCGTCGGATATCCAACCCAACCACCACATCCGATCAGCTTTCAGAACGCTTTCGTGGACTGACCACAGGTTTTTCAAGCTCTCCAGCTATTGGTGATGGTGTCTCTTATAGCAATCCGGTTCGCTCAAATTTTACGCTGCCGCTGGTGGACAGTCTTCGCCAACGGGGCATACCAAACTGGGGGGCGCATACAGCCTCCATACAACTCAACCAATGGGAGTGGCGGACGACGTCATCACCGGGACTAGGCTATCTGCATGTTCCCATTGGAGGGCTCAATAACGATGGCACGGTAAACAGTGCCCATTGGAGTGCCATCGAGACAAAACTGGGTGCCCAGCGCCATGAGTGGAACGGTAGCGGTAACCCCATGACGGATCCTTCTTGGCCACTGCTGGCGACAGGTTTGACCCCTATCGAAGGCACGATGTATACCGCCCGCGACTACTTTTTGAACACGAGCAGCAGCGCGTTCGGCCCCAATCAGGGACGCCGTGCGGGTATAGCGATTCCCAACATCAATAACCCCGATGCGCAGCAGTGCTTAGTGAATGCCAATATTTGGCTAACCGATGGTTTGCCGTCGGTAGACCGCTTCGGCAACTCACTAGGCAACAATGTTAGCGGCGCTTTGGCCAGCGCCGAAGCGGCCATTAAACGGCTATACGACGATACCAATGCACAGCTGCCTAACCCGGTAAGAACCTATGTGGTGGGCTTTAACCTACCGCCGGATATCGTCAATTTACCCAACGTCTCTGACGACCCACTCGGCGATCTTGCCCGCGCAGGGGGTACCGATCGCGCGTACTTTGCCAACGATGAAGCCTCGTTGAACCAGGTCATGCAGCAGGTGCTGGGCAATATCATCGCCGCCTCTCAGTCCAATACCTCCGCGGCGGTCAATGGCGACGAATTTGGTCTTGAAGATGGCAACTTGCTCTATACCGCCGGCTTTCGCAGTGACGACTGGTCAGGGCGTTTAGCCGCTTCGGTGATCCAAGCCGATGGTACTCGTAGCGAACGCTGGAATGCTGAAACCGAGCTCGCCGAGCAAGCAGGCAATCGGCGGTTATTGACCTATCGACGGCTGGAGAGCGGTACCCGGAGCGGCGTTATACTAAGTGCCGACAACAGCGGCTTAACCAGTGCCGAAGTGCGCTGGCTACAGGGCGAAAACGTGCAGGGGCTGCGGCCACGCCAATCGCTGCTGGGCGATATCATCAACGCCAACCCGGTGTTCTTAAAGGGGACTGATGAGCGTATGCCGCTCCTGCTGGTGGCCGCCAACGACGGCATGCTGCACGGCTTTAACGCGGAGACTGGTCGGGAACTGTTTGGCTTTTTACCCGCTGAGTTGACCCAAGGCGAGGCGCCCGCCATTCGCTCATTGATGCAGCCTGACTATAACCATCGCTACTTCATGGATGGCACACCTGCTGTGCGGGAAGTGAACATCTCTGGTGGCCCGACTGCCGTGGCCGTTGGCACCATGGGCGCGGGTGGGCGGACGGTGTTTGCACTCGATGTGAGCAACCCCAGCAACATGAGCGCTGCTGACGTGCTTTGGGAGTTTCGCCATCCCGAGTTGGGCACGGGGGTTTCTCAACCCACGATCACGCAACTGACCGACGGCACCTGGGCCGCCATTTTTGGTAACGGCTATAACAGCATGGGCTACCAAGCGTCACTTTTCGTAGTGAACCTTGCTACCGGTGAGTTGATCAAGCAAATAAAGACGGGCGTAGGCAACACGGATACTCCCAACGGATTGGCCACCCCCACCGTCACTGCTTGGCCGAGCTATAACGGCGCACGCTTTGCCTACGCGGGCGACTTGGCAGGCAATATGTGGCGCTTCTCGTTAACCGGCAGTGGCACCGTTAACCAGCTATATCAAGGCAGCGCTAGCCAGCCCATCACATCAGCCCCCGCCGTCACGCTGAGCAGCGGCTCGCCGGATACGCTAGTGGTCTCCTTCGGCACCGGCAGCTATTTCCGCAACGGCGACATTGGTGACGCTTCGATACAGCAGCTCATTGGCCTGCGAGACCAAGTGAGTCGCAGCGCGACCATTACTCAAAGCGATCTACTGCTTCAACGCATTACGGGTGAAAACTCACAGAGTGGCTTTAACCGCCGCGCCAGCACCAACTTCGCCCCTGACAGTAGCGACGTGGGATGGCGCTTGGAGCTACCTGCTGGAGAGCGCGTGATCGCCGCCCCGTCGATCTCAACCAGCCTCCCACGGCGGGTGCGCTTCTCGACGCTGCTTCCCGATGAATCCGACCCCTGCGGCGGTGGGCGCAGCGGGTTCTTCATGTCGCTACTGGCCGATACCGGCGGCAGTGGCGGTTCGACCGCTTTCGACTTCAACGGTGACGGACGGCCAGACAGCGACGCCACCATCAACGGTGACGCCATCACCGGCTTGCAAGCGGGCACCGGCGAGCGCTTGGTGAGCGTGAATGACGGGGAGATCGAACGTCTCTTCGTGGGCAATCCAGAGGATACGAACGCTTCACCGAATGGCGATGGCTCCATCACGATTGGTTTTAGCGATGATCACTTGGGGCGTCGCTCCTGGCGGCAAGTGACCGGCGAAGAGAGCGATACGTAGACGGAAAAAACCGGAGGAGCCATTGGTTCCCCCGGCGAACGACGAGCAACTGCTCACTCGTCGAGTCCTACACGTCCGTACTTACAGGCTCAATCCACCAGTGGTAGCAGCGCATTCAGGCTTTCGCGAGCATCACCGTAGAACATCCGGGTGTTCTCCTTGAAGAACAGCGGGTTCTCGATACCCGAATAGCCGGTGCCTTGACCACGTTTGCTGACGAAGACCTGCTTCGCTTCCCACACTTTGAGCACCGGCATGCCCGCGATGGGGCTGTTGGGGTCCTCTTCGGCGGCAGGGTTCACGATGTCGTTGGAGCCGATGACGATGACCACGTCGGTGGTGGCGAAATCATCGTTGATCTCGTCCATTTCCAGCACGATATCGTAGGGCACCTTGGCTTCCGCCAACAGCACGTTCATATGCCCCGGCAAGCGCCCGGCCACCGGGTGGATACCGAAACGTACGGTCTTACCCGCCGCGCGCAGCTTGCGAACGAGATCGCTGACCGCGGTTTGCGCCTGCGCCACCGCCATGCCGTAACCCGGTACGATGATGATGCTATCGGCGTCGTTCAGTGCGGTAGCGACGCCATTGGCGTCGATGGAGACCTGCTCGCCTTCGATTTCCGCGGCAGGCCCTTGAGAACCCCCAAAACCACCTAGAATCACGCTGACGAAATTGCGATTCATCGCCTTACACATGATGTAAGAGAGAATCGCCCCGGAGGAGCCCACCAGCGCACCGGTCACGATCAACAGGTCGTTGGAAAGCGTGAAACCAATCGCCGCCGCCGCCCAGCCGGAGTAGCTGTTGAGCATGGAGACCACCACCGGCATATCCGCTCCGCCGATGCCCATGATCAGGTGATACCCAATGAAGAACGCCAGCGCCGCAATCACCAGCAGCGTCCAGAAGCCTGCGCCGTTGAGGTAGAGAATCGCCAGCAGCAGCGATAGTACTGCGGCACCCGCATTCAGCATGTGGCCGCCGGGCAGTTGCTTGGGTTTACCGTCTACCTTGCCCGCCAGCTTGCCGAAGGCAATCACCGAGCCGGTGAACGTCACCGCGCCAATGAAGATGCCCAGCACCACCTCGATTTGCAGGAACATCAGCTCGTCGGGTGCCTTGGTGGCCACCAGCGCCGCAAAAGCGGAGAACTGGTCCAGCGACGCCTCAGCGGCACGAGCTGCCATCACCCGGCGGCGTTCCAGGTCTGCGCTCCAGGCAACGAAGACCGCTGCCAAGCCTACGAAACTGTGCAGCGCGGCCACGAGCTGGGGCATTTCGGTCATCTCGACCTTGCCCGCTACGTAAGCACCAATGGCTGCGCCAATCAGCATCATCGGAATCAGCCACCAGTAGCCGCCAATACCGGGGCCAAACGCGGTGAAAAACACCGCGACCGCCATACCGACGATGCCGTACCACACGGCGCGCTTGGCCTTTTCCTGATTACTCAAGCCGCCCAGCGACAAAATGAACAGCACGCTGGCCGCAATCGCTGCGGCAGATACGAATCCTTGCTCTAACATATCGTCTCTCCGCCGCTTAGGATTTTTGGAACATGGCCAGCATCCGGCGTGTCACCAGGAAGCCACCCACGATATTGATCGACGCGATCAGTACGGAAATACCCGCCAGCACGCTAACCACCGCGCTACCGGAGCCAATTTGCAGAATCGCCCCCAAGATGATGATGCCGGATATCGCGTTGGTCACCGCCATCAGCGGCGTGTGTAGCGAGTGGCTCACTTTCCAAATCACCTGGAAGCCAATGAAGCAGGCCAGCACGAAGACGATGAAGTGCTGCATGAACGAGGCCGGGGCGACCCAGCCGAGCAGCAGCATCAGCGCACCACCTATCGCCAGCAGGCTCACCTGACGCTTGGTTTGCGCTTTGAACTCGGCAAGCTCGGCGGCCTTTTTCTCTTCAGGCGTTGGCTCTTTCTCTTTTTTCTTCGGCTTGGCCGCGCCGATGGCTTTCACCTTCGGCGGCGGCGGTGGGAAAGTGATCTCGCCTTGGTGCGTCACCGTGGCCCCCCGAATCACGTCGTCGTCCATGTCGTGATGGATCACGCCGTCTTTCTCGGGGGTGAGATCGGTGAGCATGTGGCGAATGTTGGTGGCGTAAAGCAGTGACGCTTGCGTCGCCATGCGCGAGGGGAAGTCGGTGTAGCCGATCACCACCACGCCGTTATCGCTCACTACGCGCTCGTCAGGCTGAGTCAGGTCGCAGTTACCGCCCTTCTCGGCAGCCAAATCGACGATCACCGAACCGGGCTTCATGGCCGCGACCATGTCTTCCAGCCACAGCTTGGGCGCGGGTTTACCGGGAATCAGCGCTGTGGTGATGACGATATCCACGTCCGGGGCCTGCTCGCGGAAGCACTCCAGCTGCTTCTCGCGGAACTCTGGGCTCGAAGGTGCCGCGTAGCCACCGCTCTCGGAACCATCCTGGCTATCTTCGAAATCGAGGAACAGGAACTCGGCGCCCATGGACTCGATCTGCTCGGAGACCTCGGGCCGCACGTCGAAGGCGCGCACCACGGCACCCAGACTCGTCGCCGTGCCAATCGCCGCCAAGCCCGCCACCCCGGCACCGATCACCAGTACTTTCGCAGGTGGCACCTTGCCCGCCGCCGTCACCTGACCGGTGAAGAATCGGCCAAAGTTATTGCCCGCCTCGATCACCGCGCGGTAGCCCGCAATGTTGGCCATGGACGACAGAGCATCCATTTTCTGCGCCCGGGAGATACGCGGCACCATGTCCATGGCGATCACGGTGGCCCCCTGGGCTTTGCAGGCTTCCAGCAGCGCTTCGTTTTGCGCGGGCCAGAAAAAGGCGATCAGCGTTTGGCCTTCGCGAAGCTGCTTGGCTTCACTTTCCGACGGCTCACGAACTTTAATCACCACCTCAGCGTCGCGCCAGAGGGCATCGGCGCTCTCGATCACTGTCACGCCAGCGTCACGATAAGTGTCGTCATTAAAACCCGCGGCCAGGCCAGCACCTGTTTCGATGAGGCACTCATGGCCCAACTTTTGAAGATGCTTCGCACTATCGGGGGTCAGCGCGACCCGCGCCTCTCCCCGAGCACTCTCTTTCGGTGCGCCTATTTTCACACGCCTTCTCCCTTGGTTGTCCCGCGTCCAGCGCCCGCCCCTCACCTAGCCCGTCATCGCTAGCATCATGGAGCGCTGCTTTATTCGTTGCGGCGCAAAAAAACGCGCCAGCTAGCAGTTTAGGATCTAACGCCAAGCCTGCCAGTGACCATTCAACCTTTGCTTCAACTGAGTTGTATTTCTACAACATATTGATATCGAAACAGCGCCATGAATTAACGACTGGCATTCTTCGCAAACGCCGTGAGCTCCTGGTAAAGCCAGACATTGGCAGGCGCGTTGGCGTAGAGGGTGTGCTGGATCAGCGTCATGGTCAATTCGGGAAGCTCGTCCGGTGGGGCCACTATGCGCACGGGCAGCATGGCGACGAAGCGCTCGGCCATTTGGCGCGGCAGCGTCAGTATCGCATCGGTCAGCGCGACGACCCGCGCGGCGGCGATGTAGTTGAGGTTCTTCGAAATCACGCGACGACTCAGGCCGTGCTGAGCCAGGCAGTTTTCGATACGGCTGGGCAGCAGGCCGCTGATGTCGGCGAGCTCGACGTGGAGCTGGCGGGCAAATGCCTCCAGCGCCAGCGCGTCCCCCACGTGCGGGTTGTGCTGGGCCGCCAGACACACCAGCTCTTCGTGCATCCAGGGCGTTTGCACCACGCCATTGGGCAGCGATGACTGGCTGTCCAAGCCAACCACCATATCCACCTGGCGCTGCTCTAACGCCTCACTCAGCACCTCCGGCGTAATCAGCTCGATGGAAAAACTGATGCCGGGCGCATAGCCCAGCAGCTGGCTAAGAAACGCCGGATACATGACCTCTTCGAAGTAGTCGGTGGTCGCCAGCGTAAAGCGCCGGGTGCTGGTGTCGGGCGCGAACGTGGCGGGTGGAGCCAAGCCCGCTTGCAGCGCCGCCAGCGCCTGCTGCACCACCGGCAGCAGCGCCATGGCGCGGGGCGTCGGCTGCAGGCCCTGCTCGGTGCGCACCAACAGCGGATCGTCGAGCGCTTCTCTCAGGCGCTTCAGCGCATGGCTGAGCGCGGGCTGGCTGAGATGGAGCTTTTCGGCGGCACGGGTGACGTGGCGCTCGCGCATGAGCATCTCGAAGACCAGCAGCAAGTTCAGGTCAAAATGGCGGAGCGACCGCATAGCGCCTCACTATTCATATGATGAATGATTTCATTCTAAACATTCATTTCATTCATCGCGAAAAATTCCTTATCGTCGCGCTTCTTCGAGCCCACCACCTTTTCCAGACACACGACGATAGGAGAACCCATTAGGTGACCCCAGCGCAGATCATGCCCAGCCTGTTTGGTGATGTTATCTCCACGTTCATGGGCGTACCCAAAGCCACCGACCCGAACGCCACCGATGCCGAGGTGGTGGTCAGCGGCGTGCCGTTCGACCTCGCATGCTCCGGCCGCTCCGGCACCCGTATGGGGCCGAACGCCATTCGCCAAAGCACCGCCAACCTGATTTGGGAAGGCAAGCGCTGGCCGTGGGATTTCGCGTTGGAAGATCGCCTGCGGGTATGCGATGCCGGTAACCTGGACTACGCCTACGGTGAACCGGAAAGCCTGGTGGATAACCTGGAAAGCCACGCCATGCGCTGGTTGAAAGCGGGCAAGAAAATGTTGACGCTGGGCGGCGACCACTACATCAGCCTGCCGCTGCTGCGCGCTCACGCCCGCGAGCACGGCCCGCTGGCATTGATTCACTTTGATGCCCACACCGACACCTACGAGCAAGGCACGCGCTTCGATCACGGCACCATTTTTCACCATGCCCTCAAAGAAGGCTTGGTCGTGCCGGAGCACTCGCTGCAAATCGGTATTCGTACCAGCTATGACCGGAGCAACCACCCCTACGAAGTGCTGGATGCCGACTGGGTGAACGACCACGGCCCGGCGGCGGTGCTGGAGCGGATTCGTGCGCGAGTGGGTCACCACCCGGCGTATGTCACGTTGGATATCGACGGCCTGGATCCCGCCTTCGCACCGGGCACCGGCACGCCGGTATGCGGCGGCATGTCCACCGATCTGATGCTGAAAGTGATGCGCGGTATGGTGGGGATGGAGCTGGTGGGCATGGATCTCGTGGAAGTGAACCCGGCCTACGACCACGGCGACATTACCTCGCTGGCTGCCGCAACGCTGGGCTTGGAGTTTCTCTATACGCTGGCAGCGTCCAAGTCAGCCTAAGCGCAGGGTCACGTCGATGACCAGCAGCAGCGCGAGCGCCCCGACGGCGGGCCAGGGGCTTTTTAGGACGACGCCAAACAGGGTGAGCGGAATCAACACGGTCAGCGCTGCCAGCACGTGCGGCAGCGCTGCCGCGCCGCTCGTCCACATACTGCCAATGACGATCAATCCCAACAGCCCTAAACAGAGCCCCAGCCACACGCCGCGCTGCCGATTCGGTAATGGCACTGCGTTCGTCTCTTTTCGTTATGTTGGGCGTGAGTATGTGCGCTTAATATGCAGACCATTGCTGGACGATAACGTCGCTCGCATGCTGTACGATTTCAGGAATATGCAGCCCTCCTTCTTGGCTAAGCTGTAGCCTACTCTCTCCCATTTGGATGATGTTGGTTTGGTTTGCGTTACCCGTCTGCTGCAGGTTCGCAGTGTTGCTGTTGCCATATTGTTGTATATCCGCTGTATTGAAATTACCAAACTGCCCAACCGCTGTTAGGTTGCCATTACCATGCTGAGTAAGCGACATCGCGTTTTCCAAGCCTTGTTGACTTACAAAAGCTTGATTACGCTCCCCTGTTTGGTCAATAAGCATCCAATTCGCATATCCAGACTGTAAAGCTGGGCCATCATCAAGACCAAGAATCGTATGATGGTCGCCTAGCTGTTGGAACTGTGCACGACTGCTATCACCCTCTTGATAGAGCGATGCCTTCAAGCCAGTGCCTGCCTGTATCATCCGGGCATTATGGTTGTCTCCGACCTGTTCGATATATGCCAGATGGGTATCGGCCTGCGCCACGACACTTGCCATAATAAAAAGGAGTGTACTGGCTATCATCTGTGTCTTGGGGCTCATCGGCACTCTCCTCACCCAACAACCTCCGCGCTACGCTACGGGAGGAACATGAGCCCCTCCCGTAGTGGCGAATGCGATATTGCCACCGCCTTTTTGCGTCTTTTAATACTGTACTTGAGTACCCGTATTGTTATTGCCCGTTTGCATCATCGTCGCGGTATTGCTGGATTGATACTGAGAAATAGAGCCAGTGTTGCCATTGCCCGTTTGTGTGAGCGTCGCCACGTGGTAAGAACCCTCTTGGCCTACAGTGGCTGTATTACCGTCGCCATACTGACTTACGTAAGCCGAGTTATCGAGCCCATACTGCATAACGGTCGAGACGTTGCTATCACCTTGCTGGAACTGCTCTGACACGTTCCCATAGCCCGCCTGGTTAGCCGTTGCCTCATTCCAGTCGCCCACTTGTTCTTGCGTAGCCGTATTACCGTATGTGGCATCAGCACTGAACCATCCTGCATCGCTCACCTGAGTAATGCTGGCCATATTGGCATCGCCCGTTTGAGTCTGGTTGGCGGTATTGAGAGTAGTTAGAGCCCCAGAAAGAAGCCCTTCTGCGCTGGAGTTCTGCTCAACCATCGCATCGTTATCGTTACCCGTTTGCGATTGTGTGGCCGTATTGAAGGAGGTGATTGCACCTGTCAAAAAGCCAGTCGCATCACTATTTTGTTGGATAGACGCATCATTACTATCGCCTATCTGGTCTTGTTCAGCCGTATTATTGAAGGAAGCAGCCGCACCAGAGCCTATCTGTTCAATGTCCGCTACGTTTGCGTTACCGTCTTGCTGTTGATCTGCGGTGTTGAGATTACCTTGCTGCATAATGTCAGCGAGGTTGTCATCTGCAAAAGCCGCACCTGAAACCGCGGTGAAGGCTGCTGCGATGCTGGCTGCCATTAGTGACTTGTTAAATTTCATGATACACCTCACCATTGTAGTGTCCCTTGGGACTTGGATTTGGTTACGGCCCTATGCCGCAACCAGCCTGGGTGTGACGGGGTACATCCCGCCAAGGTGGTCCGTCACGCCCAATTCTTTAGCTCCAGCGGTTTGTTGACTGCCTGTTGCGAGACCGCCAGAGGTGAGCCGAGCCATCACCTTTACATGGCCATGCTAGCCATAGCGTTATCTGTTGGGCCTTAGAACTTATTGCACCAACTCGCCTTGCCTATCACGATAGGCGGCCAGGGCTGCCGCCCCCTCTGCCGCGTTAGCGAAACTCCATAGCCCCCGTTCAGAGCCCTCCATAATCATGGCATGGACGGCTTGCTCAACCGCCTCACGCAGGGCGACTAAACGTGGTTCGTTACGAGAAAAGCCGGCTTCCAATTCGAGAATTTCATCGGCATCCACGAAGCGAAATACATCGCCTTGAGCTTGTACCGAATAAATGCGTTTTGAGGCCACCACCGTTCTCCATACTTCACCGGTTTGACTACTAATCGCTCGTAGAAACACAGTGATCACGTCCTCACGGTATCTAGAACTCGCGCCAATACCGAGAAAGCGTGCGCCTGCTCCGCCGGTCAGCGTATTGGTGTCGTAACCGATAATGCCGCCCTCTAAAATGACGCCCGCATAGAGCAGCGGAGATGGCGGAGGGAGCGGGTTACCGTTTGCATCCGCAAAGCTTTGCCGCTGGTCTCGAATAATCTGCCGCTCAGTTAGCACACTGGAAAGCCGGTTACGCTCTAACACCCTAAACCACCTACCCCCGCCTGCGTCCTGGAGAGCGCGAATGAGGACTGCCGCCCCGCCTTGGGAAACTGCCTTTGAATAGTGGGGCGCCCCGGCTTCCGTTTCGCGATGCTGCCCGGTCATATCAGGAAAATCATAAACAGCAGCGACAACGGGCTCAGGTGGAAGCGGAAGTGTGGCCAAACTTGGCGTCGTACGAGTCTCAGGAGTGAAGGGCTGCAAACGTTGTGGAGAGGCACACCCGGCAAGTGCAACGGTCAGCGCCAATACCAGCATGAGATTTGGTGTCAGTGGCAATTTCGTCATGTCGACGTCCTGTTCGTACTTGGCTGAATAATCAAGGCCGCCAAGCGGCTCACTGGGCGCTGCTGCTTTTTATCATTACTGCACTTGTAGTGTTGGAACGGTCACTTCCGTTTGGCTGCCATCTGTGGTGTTCTCGATCACAAGATGAACGCCCTCGAGGCCACGACTGAAGGAAATCACCTGCTCACCGAAAACAATGCGGCCCTCTTCAGCAGCGTTCTCACCAAAAATGGCTTCATTAACTTGCTGTGAAAGACTGCTCAGCATGCGACTCTGGAGTTGACGTACGAACTGGTCTGCAGGGCTATTGCTATACCGAGAGGCTGCCGATGAGCCGGTCTCTTTGTGTTTATTCTGTCGTTCGGCCAGGCCAATCAGGTGGGCTGAATTGAACGCATCGCCACCGAAGGAGGGGTTATTAGGGCGATATACATAATCAGAGCTTTTAGCGCTTACTCCCCAAACACTGCTCACAGCACCTAAGAAAATAAGCCAAGCAAGCCGCCTGTTGAACCTTTTTGTACATTTAACGTTCACATAAGCCCCCTATAGTTCGTCGGTTTTTACACTAACCTCTAGTACAACAACATCATGAGATAATCGAAGCAGCATCAATGCTTCACATAATGATGAGGTTATTATTAATAGAGAGCCTTCAAAACAACCATGCAACAAATAACTAAAAAATATCCACCCACTCCCATAACATCTAGAAGCGCTTCTGCATCTTTGTTTTGCTATGTTGATTTTGGTTATTTTGAGGATTTTAACTATAAGGTTAACTTACTATTCTAGCCCGGATTTCTCACAGGGTATAAAAGAAAGCGGCTGAAAGTGCTATGATTTCAAGAACCTAACCAATCCATCAAGCACCAACAGCCGCTTCCAAAATGGTACCTGAAAAGCTGACCTTCTCGC
>NZ_JAKRFL010000018.1:0-69096 GCF_022348105.1 Halomonas sp. MMH1-48 | reverse complement strand
GGCGGGAGCAGCTTCTTGAGGATGGCTTCCCGGCGCTCGTCGGAGTACTTCATCGGAACCTCGTCACGCCCCACATCGTTCAGAGTCTAACAGCCGCTGACACTCCAACTAGCTTGACAGTGGGGGCCTGTTACCGACATGCAACCCGTCATCTAAGAAGAACACAGCGGCTGTGATGTAGCCGCGTGTGCCGCTCTTGCCGGTATCAGCTATGCGCAGGCGAAGCGTGAGGCCATGCTATAGGCACAGAGGCCACAGATACCTCGCTATGGTCTGAGACTGCCCACGTTCGCAGACTTTTAAAAAAAGAGTTTGATATTTCCGTATCTTCACAGGAAGCACCATTCGAACCCTGGGAGAATCTGCACGACAAAACGTCGATGGCAATTAAAGGGCGGCTAGAGCAGGGTAGACCTTTCTATAATTGATTGTTTTTGTGCGAGAAAGCGGCGTGGCAACGGTTCTGGATTCAAAAAAAGCGTTGAAACTAACATTCGACGCGACTTTGGGCGTATCAAACCCAAGTGGTACATCACTGTGTATGATGCGCAAAAATGAGGAAGCCTATGAACAACCCTCATATCGTCATATTCGATGGTGTGTGCAACTTCTGTAACGGCGCAGTGCATTTCATCATCAACAGAGATCCAGAGAGTGTTTTTGCATTCACCCCAATGCAAAGCGAGGTGGCGCAGGAGCTAACGCAGCGCTACAACGTGCCCGATGTGGGAACGGATACTTTGGTGCTTATCAAAGAGGGTAAGTGTTACGTTCTTTCTGATGCTGCCCTTGAGATCGCCAAAGAGCTAAAAGGGCCGTGGCGGTTCTGTTATGCATTTAAGGTTGTGCCAAGGCCGATCAGAGATGCGGTTTATAAGTTATTCGCTCGGAATCGTTATACGCTTTTTGGTAAGAAAGATGTTTGCATGGTGCCGTCGGAGGAAGTGAAATCTCGGTTTTTGGGTACCCACATATAATCCAACGCGTCACGCGGATACATTTCCGGCACGCCATCAGGAAAGCGCTGTGATGTGCATGACAATGGGCGATCAATGTCAAAACAACATGACCACGGCGGCTCCATCGAATCCAGGCTCATCAGCCTATTCGTTTCGCTATTCTTTTCCGTGCCCACGGCTATCCTTCTGTGGGTGTGGGCCAACAGCCAACTGATGTATTGGGGTGGCTTTTTGAGCAGTCGCTACTTCTTCGGTTGTATCGTCACCTTTTCGGTGTTGGCATTGGTTTTCCCTCACCTGTTTCCCTCTATGCTGGGTAGTGTCTGGCGGGCGATGCGAGCCTTATGGCGTTGGTGGGGGTGGTAAGCGCTTGCATGCTATTTATCGATGTGGCGTGGCCTCGCGGGTGCCTCACTAATCGCTCGTTACCACGCGCTACCATTTCATTCGTTGCCTACTCGCGTCATTAAGTGGCTGAGTCTGTGGCACTCACACCATAAGGAAACGGTCACCCATGTCTACCGCTATCGTTCTTGGTGCCACCGGCGCCATTGGTCAGCACCTCGTGACTCAGCTTTCCCGGCGCAATGAGGTAAAGAGCGTCATCGTCATTACCCGCCGAGAGCTGGATGTTGCCCGTGAATTTCCCCACGCGATCGCCTCCAAGCTTCAGCCTGCGCTGCTGGATTTCGAACGGTTGGAAGCTGAGGTTGCCGAGCTGTTGCCCGCCGGGGCCGTGGCGTTTGTAGCGCTAGGCACCACGAAAAAGCAGGCAGGGAGTAAAGAGGCGTTTCGCCGAGTGGATCATGGATTGGTGCTGGCGTTTGCGCGGGCGTGTAAAACGGCAGAGGTGAGTAGGTTAGGCGTGGTGACGGCGCACGGGGCCAATGCGCGTTCTTCGGTGTTTTATAACCGTGTGAAAGGTGAGGTGGAGCAGGATATTCAGGCGCTGGGGTTGCCCTGCGTGTTTTTTGCTCGGCCTTCGCTGTTATTGGGGCGGCCAGAGGATGGGCGGTTGGCGGAGACGTGGGCGAGTGCGCTGTTAGCGCCAGCGTCGCGTTGGTTGCCGCGCTCGGTACGGCCGATCGAGGTGCGCGTGGTGGCGGCGGCGATGGTGGACTCGGCGTTGGGCTCAACCGACGGCCGCGCGTCGTTCGTGCTCTCGAATGCGGCCATGCACCAGGGTGAAAGCGCCCAGCGTTAATGCGTGTGGGCGGGTTGGCGGCTGTGCTCCAGCTCTTCGACCATTTTGCGCGCGGCATTGGAAAGGGTGCGGTTGGTGTGCACCAAATAGCCGAGCGGGCGGTGAATGGGCGCGGTGTCTACCGGTAGCGCCACCAGCTCGCTGTCGATCATGTTTTCCGGCAGCAGGCTCCAGCCAAGCCCGACGCTGCACATCATCTTGAGTGTTTCCAAATAGTTGGTGGACATGCTCACCGGCAGGGTCAGGCCTGCTTCTTCGAAGCGCCGTTCGATCAGCGTGCGGGTAAAGGTTTTGGCCCCCGGCAACACGCAGTTCACCTCACATAGCTCGGCCAGGCTCAGCGGTTTGCCATACACGCGACTGCGCTGGGCAAGCGGATGGTCGCTGGCGCACACGACGCACAGGCGGTCGCGCCATAGCTCCACGACGTGAAGCTGTTCGACAGGATGGGGGGCGAGGGTGACGATGGCCATTTCCAGGGTGCCGTCCAGCACGCCCTGATAGGCCAGTTCGGAGTCCACGAAGTGTAAATCGAGCGCCACTTCCGGGTGATGCTGGGTGTACTGCTTCAACAGCGGCGGCAGGCGGTGCAGGCCAATATGGTGGCTGGTGGCAAGCGTCAGTTTGCCGCCCACTTGGCCAGAGAGATTCGCCAGCGCCCGGCGGCTATCTTCCACGGTAAATAGGATGCGCTGGGCCTTGGGCAGCAGTACGTTGCCCGCTTCGGTGAGTGCGATGCGCCGTCCAATGCGGTCGAAAAGCCGAGTGCCCAGCAGGTCTTCCAGCGTGGCGATGCGCTTGCTGACGGCGGGCTGTGTGAGGTGGAGCTGTTCGGCAGCGCGGGAGAAGCTCTGGGTCTCCGCCACGGCGAGAAAGGCTTGCAGGCTTTGGGTATCCACGGCGGCTCCTGGTCATCTATTCCTGTTTGGAATCTAAAGTATGAATAACATGAATTGCTTTTATGCGCGAGTCGCGTAACACTCCTGGCATGTCATAGAAGCAGCACGCAGAGGCTGCCAACACGAACTAGCAGGGCACCGCCCAGGAGAGCCACATGTCAGGCCAAACGCTTTACGACAAACTCTGGAACCAGCATTTGGTGAAGCAGCGCGACGACGGTACGGCGCTGATCTATATCGACCGCCAACTGCTCCACGAAGTCACTTCGCCGCAAGCGTTCGAAGGCCTGCGTTTGGCCAACCGTAAGCCCTGGCGATTGGATGCCAACCTGGCCACGCCGGACCACAACGTGCCCACCACGGTGAAAGAGCGCGCTGAAGGCAACAGCGGTATCAAAGATCCGGTCTCGCTCATTCAGGTGCAAACCCTGGACGATAACTGCGTCGAGTACGGCATCGAAGAGTTCAAGATTAACGACCCGCGCCAGGGTATCGTGCACGTGGTGGGCCCTGAACAGGGGGCCACACTGCCGGGTATGACCGTGGTATGCGGTGACTCCCACACCGCTACCCACGGCGCGTTTGGCGCGTTGGCCCACGGTATCGGCACGTCGGAAGTTGAGCACGTCTTGGCGACTCAGTGCCTGCTGGCGCAGAAAATGAAGAATATGCAGGTGCGCGTCGAAGGCGAGCTGGGCCTGGGCGTCACCGCAAAAGACGTGGTGTTGGCGATCATCGGTAAGATCGGCACTGCTGGTGGCACAGGCTACGCTATCGAGTTTGCTGGCAGCGCCATCGAGTCGCTCTCCATGGAAGGCCGCATGACGGTGTGCAACATGGCGATTGAAGCAGGTGCTCGCGTGGGCCTGATCGCTGTGGACGACACCACCATCGACTATCTCGCCAAACGCCCCTTCGCGCCCACCGCCGAGCAGTGGGAAGCCGCCGTGGCCGATTGGCGCAACCTGGTGTCGGATGCCGATGCCCATTTCGATAAAGTAGTCACGCTGAAAGCCGAAGAGATCGAACCGCAGGTGAGCTGGGGCACCAGCCCGGAAATGGTCACCGGAATCTCAGGCCAGGTACCCGATCCGCAAGCCGCTCTGGATGAAACCGTTCAGCGCAGTCACGCACGCGCGTTGGAGTACATGGGCCTGAAGGCGAACCAGAAGATCACCGATATCAAACTGGATAAAGTCTTCATCGGCTCCTGCACTAACTCGCGCATCGAAGACCTGCGCGAAGCCGCCAAAGTGGCGAAGGGCAACAAGGTGGCCGATTCCATCAAGCTGGCCATGGTGGTGCCGGGCTCTGGCTTGGTGAAGCGCCAAGCGGAAGCGGAAGGTCTGGATAAGATCTTCATCGATGCAGGCTTCGAGTGGCGCGAGCCGGGCTGCTCCATGTGCTTGGCCATGAACGCCGATAAGCTGGGCGCGGGCGAGCACTGTGCGTCCACCTCCAACCGTAACTTCGAGGGACGCCAGGGGTACGGCGGTCGTACTCACTTGGTCAGCCCTGCCATGGCAGCGGCTGCCGCCATTGCCGGTCACTTCGTCGACGTACGCACCTTGCCCGCCAACGACGCCACCCACGCGCAGGAGGCCTAAGCCATGAAAAAGTTCGAACGTTTTGAAGGCGTGGTCGCGCCGTTGGATCGCGCTAATGTCGATACCGACCTGATCATTCCCAAGCAGTTTTTGAAGTCCATCAAGCGCACCGGCTTTGGCGTTAACTTGTTTGACGAGCTGCGCTATTTGGATGAAGGCCAGCCGGGGCAAGACTGCTCCAAGCGCCCGCTGAATCCGGATTTCGTTTTGAACCAGCCGCGTTACCAGGGCGCTGAGGTACTGCTGGCGCGGCGTAACTTCGGTTGCGGTAGTTCCCGCGAACACGCCCCTTGGGCGCTGGAAGATTTCGGCTTCAAGGTAGTGGTTGCCCCCAGCTTTGCCGATATCTTCTACAACAACGCCTTCAAGAACGGCATTCTGCTGATCACCCTGGCGGAAGAAGAAGTGGATCGCCTGTTTGCTGAAGTGGAGGCTAACGAAGGCTATCAGTTAGATATCGACCTTGAGCATCAGCGGGTGATTACGCCCAGCGGCGAAATTCTGGAGTTTGAGGTAGACGCGTTCCGCAAGCACTGTTTGCTCAACGGCTTGGACGATATCGGCATCACTCTGCAAGACGAAGACGCCATTCGCAGCTTCGAAGCTCAGCACCGCCAGCAGCGCCCGTGGCTGTTCCGCCAGCCAGCTTAGCGTCCACTCACCGAGTAATGGCAAGGGCAAGTCTATGCGAGGGTCTTTTGCCATGGATGGCAAAAGTAGCGCCCAGGGAGGGCTTCACAGCGCCCTCGCAGAGAGTTGCCATGGGCTATGAATATCTAAATTATAAGTGCTAAGGATAGAGCATGACTTATAAAGTGTTACTGCTGCCCGGTGACGGCATCGGCCCGGAAATCGCAGCCCAGGCGGCGCGGTTGTTGGAAGCCTGTCAAGAGGCGGGCTTGGATATCGAGGTAGAAGAGGGCTTGGTGGGCGGTTCCGCTTACGATGTCCACGGCGAGCCGCTGCCCGCCGAAACACTGGAAAAAGCCAAAGCTGCCAGCGCCATTCTGCTGGGTGCGGTGGGTGGCCCCAAGTGGGATAAACTCGAAGACCTTTCCAAACGCCCTGAAAAAGGCCTGCTGGGGCTGCGTAAGAATCTCGGTCTGTTCGGCAACCTTCGCCCGGCCATGCTCTACCCGCAGCTAGCCAGCGCTTCCAGCCTGAAGCCGGAGCTGGTGGCGGGCTTGGATATCATGATCGTGCGGGAACTGACCGGCGGCATATACTTCGGGCAGCCGCGCGGTATCGAAGAGCGCAACGGTGAGCGTGTTGGCTTCAACACCTACGTCTACTCCGAAAGCGAGATCGAGCGTATTGGTCGCGTCGCGTTCGAGATGGCACAGAAGCGCGGCAAGAAGCTCTGCTCGGTGGACAAGGCCAACGTGCTGGAAGTGACGATTCTGTGGCGTGAGGTCATGGAGCGGCTGGCGCCGGAGTACCCGGACGTCGAGCTGTCCCACATGTACGTGGACAACGCCGCCATGCAGCTGGTTCGCGCGCCGAAGCAGTTCGATGTGGTGGTGACCGGCAACATGTTCGGCGACATTCTCTCCGATGCCGCTGCCATGCTGACAGGCTCCATTGGCATGCTGCCGTCTGCCTCGCTCAACGAGAGCGGGCAGGGCATGTACGAACCGTGCCATGGCAGCGCGCCGGACATCGCGGGCCAAAACATCGCCAACCCGCTGGCCATGATGCTCTCCGTGGCGATGATGCTGCGTTACTCGCTCAATGAAACGGCGATGGCCGAGCGTATCGAAGCCGCCGTCGGTAGCGTGTTGGACGACGGCTTGCGCACTGCCGATATCGCCTCTGAAGGCATGAAGCGCGTCTCGACGGTCGAGATGGGTGACGCAGTACTCGCGGCGTTCGAGCGTTAACTAGCATAAAGCGAGCTTGCTAACTAATTGATTCGCCTCGTTGCTTTGTAAACAGACCGCGTCGGCCGCCCTTAGGGGTGGCCGACGTCGTGTCTGATATGTGTGTATAATATAGGTCTCATTCTTTGTTGGAGGACTTCACATGTTGAAAGTCGGTTTCGTGGGATGGCGTGGCATGGTTGGCTCGGTGCTGATGCAGCGCATGCAGGAAGAGGGTGATTTCAACGGCATCGAGCCGATCTTTTTCACCACTTCTCAAGTCGGCCAGCCGGGTCCCGATATCGGCGTGGACGTGCCTCCGCTGAAAGATGCGTTTGCGCTGGACGACTTGAAAGCTCTGGACGTCATCGTGACCTGCCAAGGCGGTGACTACACCAAGAAAGTCTACGGCGACCTGCGTAACGACGGCTGGAAAGGCTACTGGATCGATGCCGCCAGCACCCTGCGGATGGACGATGACGCCACTATTGTTCTCGACCCGGTGAACCGCAACGTCATCGACGACCAGCTTGCCAAAGGTGCAAAAACCTTCGTTGGTGGTAACTGCACCGTGAGCCTGATGCTCATGGGGTTGGGCGGTCTGTTCGAAGCCGATATGGTCGAGTGGATGACCTCCATGACCTATCAGGCGGCGTCAGGCTCCGGTGCCAAGCACATGCGCGAGCTGCTCAACCAGATGGGCCAACTGCGTGACAGCGTTTCCAGCGAGCTGGCCGACCCGGCGAGCGCGATTCTGGACATCGACCGCAAAGTGACCGCTGCCATGCGCGGTGGCGACTTCCCCACCGACAACTTTGCTGCGCCGCTGGCAGGCAGCCTGCTACCGTGGATCGATACCAAGCTGGATAACGGCCAAAGCCGCGAAGAGTGGAAGGGTAGCGTCGAGACCAACAAGATCCTGGGTCTCGACAACAACCCGATCCCCATCGATGGTCTTTGCGTGCGTATCGGTGCCATGCGCTCGCACAGCCAGGCGTTCACCATCAAGCTGAAGCAGGATGTGCCGCTGGATGAGATCGAAGAGCGCATCGCCAAGCATAACGAGTGGGTCAAGCTTATCCCCAACGAGAAAGACGCCACCATTGCGGGCCTGACGCCTGCGGCGGCGACGGGTACGCTGCAAGTGCCGGTTGGTCGTTTACGCAAGCTGAAAATGGGCGGTGAATACCTCTCTGCCTTCAGTGTGGGTGACCAGCTGCTGTGGGGCGCTGCTGAACCGCTCAAGCGCATGCTGAAAATTTTGCGCGAGCAGTAAGTGTCCGCGAAACGGCGCTGCACTTGCATCGCTACAAAGCGCTAGACCACAAGAGGGAAGCTGTTCGCAGCTTCCCTTTTTTTGTCGTATGCCGCGTTCTCACTTGTGGGCTCATAAAAACGGCTTATGCAAAAAGGTGCGTTGAACCTAGCGTCATGGTAAATACGTTATGATAAGAACGAACTAACATAGCTCGTGGCGAACAGGCATGACGCTTGCCAGGAGCCAGGGAATGGAAGGCAGTAGGGGCCGAGATGAACAAAAAGCTGGCATGGTTGTTGTGGCTGCCGCTGAGCGCCGTGAGTCCGTTGGCTTTGGCCGTAGGGCTGGGGCAAGCCACCGTAAACTCAACGCTGCAGGCGCCGTTAGATGCCAGCGTGCCGCTCGTGAATGCCAGCGATGTGGTATTGGACGACGTACGCGTCGAGATAGCCGATGCCTCCGCTTTCCGCGCGCTAGGTTTGGAGTGGTCCCCGCTTGCGGCCAGCGTGCGCACCGAGCTTCAGCGCCTGCCTTCAGGCGCTCGGCTGGTACTGCGTTCCGATCAAGCGGTGAATGAGCCGTGGTTGGATCTGCTGGTCACCCTCATTACGCCCGAAGGGCGGCGCACGGAAGCCCTGACGCTTCTCTTCGATCCGCCTAACTATACTGCCAGCACCGCGTCCGCAGCGGGAGCATCGTCGGCAGTCTCATCGGCACCTGCGTCTGCGCCGCCATCCGTAGCCGCTTCTCGACCCAGCAACGCCGCCCGTGACATCGCCTATGTGGCCAGCGGTGACACGCTTTGGGGCGTGGCGGCCCGTATCAAGCCTGCAGACGTTAGCGTCCAACAGATGATGGTGGCGCTGGTGGATGCGAATCCGACGGCATTCCCCACCGGCAACGTCGACGACATGCGTGCAGGCCAGACACTCAACGTGCCGAGTCGAGAGCAATTGATGGCTCGCTCGCCTGCCCAGGCCGCGCAAGCGATTCAATCGATGCGTCAGTCGTCTTCCGAGCCCTCTACCGTGCCGCCCTCAAACAATGCCCCGGCCTCCGAGCCGTCGGCTGAGACGGCAAGCGAGGTGGCGGCCTCATCCGCTCCCAACACTGAATCGGCCGACAGCGCACCTGTGGCGACCGTGCAAGAGGGCGAGCTGGCGGGCTTGACCCTCAACGATCTAGCCGAGCAACTGCTCGAAAGCCAGGCCATGTTGCAAACTCTGCTCGATGAGCGTGAAGCCATGCGTGCTGAGATGGCCGCGCTGCGCCAGGAGGTTGCCTCGTTGACGGAGGCGCTGAGTGCCTCTCAACAAGAGACTCGTCGAGCGCTGGCGGCGGCCGAAGCGCGTGGAGCGCAGCCTAGCTCGCGCGATATTCAAGCGGTCTCGCCTCCCGTTGCTGCGGATACGCCCGCGGGCGCTTCTGCCAGCCCCAGTATCATCGAGCGGATGGAGCAATATCAGTGGCCGCTAGCCAGCGTGGCCTTGGCCCTGCTGCTGGGCGCGCTGATTTGGTCACGTAAGCGCCGTGAGCGGCAATGGGAGGATGCGCCCGCTCCCATGGGTATCAACGCCGATGTCACGCCCTCCAAGCGTACCGAGCCAGGGATGGCTTCTTCGGACAACGCGGCCCCGATGGCGTCGTCAGTGCCGCCCGAGGCTTCCCTCTATACGCCGCCGCGCACCGACTCCGCCGTGCCGTCGAGCCACGCTGGATCAGCAGCGTCGGAGGAAACGGGCGGGCCTGACGAGCGCGTCGCAACCGATGACGATGGACACGGTCATGACGCTGGCGAACGGGCGCCTGACCATTTGGAGCATGGGGATTTTGAGCCTCAGCCTCGTGAGCCGAGCGACCATGAGCCGTTATACCGCGAGCCGTCCTACCCTGAGACAAGTTATGACGAGGCTATCACTGGCGACGAGCGCGACGAATTACGATATGCGGCTGATCAGTATGATGACGCCCCTCTCACGGCAGTGTCCGAGGAGGATGAGGCCGCGCTGGAAGCCGCTTTCCTAGACGCCCCAGAGCCTGTCGATCAGATGGCGTCTGATGCGCCCACGCAAGAGACCGGTGAGCCACCGTTACAGGACGAGGATCGTGCGCACTACATCGATTACCATCCGCCATCACTGACCCGCGATGCATCAGGCGGCGAGGAAGGGGCAGACGACCAAGCAGGCGCGAGGTCGTCGCAAGAGAGCCGCGTGGCGCAGCCCACCCGTGTGCCGGAAGAGGATTGGGACATCGAAGAGGTGGCATTCGAGCCGCGACGTCGGGATAATAGCTAACCTTCAATACTCTCCAAATGACGTGGCTCGATGACGCTGTTCTACCACTTTGATGAGACACAACCGCTAGCGGGCCGCTTGGCGATGGGCGTCGAGTACGATGGCTCTCGATTTTGCGGCTTTCAGCGGCTCAAGCACGCGGCCTCCGTTCAGCAGGCCATCGAGGATGCGCTGGCCAAAGTGGCCGGTGCACCGGTGCATATTTACGCCAGTGGGCGTACCGACTCCGGCGTTCATGCCACCCGGCAAGTCATCCACTTCGATCCCCCGGCCCAGCGCACCGAGAAAGCGTGGATTTTTGGCGCCAACACCAATCTACCCAGGGATGTGGCAGTACGCTGGGTGAAGCCGGTATCCGATGACTTCCACTCCCGTCTGGGCGCGCTGGCGCGTCGCTATCGCTATATTTTCTTGAACCAAATCAGTCGCCCCGTGCTAGAGCGTGCCAACGTCACCTGGTGCCGTGACCCGCTGGATGCCGATGCAATGCACCGTGCGGCCCAAGCGTTGGTGGGTGAACACGACTTCAGCAGCTTTCGCGCCGCCGGGTGTCAATCGAAAACCCCTTGGCGGCAGATGCACTTCGTGGAAGTGAAGCGCTACGGCCCGCTGGTGGTGATCGACATTCAAGGCAATGCCTTTTTGCATCATATGATTCGCAACATTGCCGGTGCCCTGGCAAGCGTGGGCCGCGGCGCCCAGGACGAAGGCCATATTGCGCGCCTACTGGCGCTGAAAAACCGCCGCCAGGGGGATGTGACGGCGCCTGCTTGCGGCCTGCATTTCGTCGACTCCATCTATGACGAGCGTTTCGAGCTGCCCAAAGAGCCGGTCGGGCCGAACCTGTTGGCCTTCACCGGCGAGTGGACCGGCGAGCGGGTGCTGCCCGACAGCCCTCGTGTTGCCGCACGTCGGCGGCTCACGTTCTCCAAACAGGCCCATCCGCAGCATCAGGAGACATCTTCATGACGCTTAGCGTAACGCGCACGCGCATCAAGTTCTGTGGGTTGACGCGTCCGGCGGATATCGACCGGGCGGTGGCGCTTGGTGTCGATGCGCTGGGCTTCGTCATGTGGCCGCAAAGCCGCCGGAGCGTCACGCCAGAAACGCTGAAGACGCTGGCGGCGCAGGTGCCTGCCTTCGTAACGCGGGTCGGGCTTTTTGTCGATCAGTCCGCAGAGTTCATCGAGCAGTGCCTGCCGCACTTGGATTTGATCCAGTTCCATGGGGAGGAGTCGGCGGCGTTCTGCGAGCAGTTTGGTCGGCCTTGGATCAAAGCGTTACGCATGCGCGACGGGCTTGATTTACACGACGCCGCGACGATCTATGGCGGTGCCCAAGCGCTGCTGTTGGATGCCTATCGACCCGGTGTGCCAGGTGGAACTGGTGAGACCTTCGATTGGTCTAGAATCCCCGCAACCCTGGCAAAACCTGTTATTCTCGCGGGTGGACTGACCGCCGATAACATTGCCAGGGCGGTCAACGATGTGGCGCCGTATGCGGTCGATGTGTCGGGCGGTATCGAAGCATCTCCCGGCGTGAAAGAGGCCGAGTCGATGGCCGCTTTCGTTCGCCATGTGGCGCAGGCTGACATCCGCTAAACGTGCTTGCGCGCACGCACTTTTCGATGCGCTTCCCACCGGTCGTGGGCGAGCCAGACACCATTCATTCATTTGCCTTTTCTGGCGATCTCGTGAGGTATGCCTGTGACTGTCTCAGCAACAGAAACCAAGTTCAGCGACCTGACCCGAATGCCGGATGCCCGTGGTCATTTTGGCCCCTACGGCGGCCGGTTCGTGTCAGAAACCCTTAGCTTTGCTCTTGAAGAACTGGAGCAGATCTACCTCAGCCTGCGCGACGACCCGGATTTTCAAGCCGAATTCGATCGTGACTTAGCTTACTACGTGGGCCGTCCGTCGCCGCTGTATCATGCCAAGCGCTGGTCTGACTCGCTGGGCGGGGCACAGATTTGGTTGAAACGTGAAGACCTCAATCACACCGGTGCTCACAAGGTGAACAACACCATCGGTCAGGCGCTGCTGGCGAAAAAAACCGGCAAGCCTCGGGTGATTGCTGAAACCGGCGCTGGCCAGCACGGCGTGGCGACAGCCACCGTCGCCGCCCGACTCGGGTTGGAGTGTGACGTGTACATGGGGGCGGAAGACGTGCAGCGTCAAAAGCTCAATGTTTACCGCATGCGCTTGCTGGGTGCCCGTGTCATTCCGGTGGAGTCGGGCACGCGGACGCTAAAAGACGCCATGAACGAAGCCCTGCGCGACTGGGTCACCAACGTTGATAACACCTTCTACATCATCGGCACCGTGGCGGGCCCGCACCCATACCCGCAGCTGGTGCGCGACTTCAATGCCGTGGTAGGTCGCGAAGCTCGCCGTCAGTCGCTGGAACAGATTGGCCGTTTGCCGGATGCGCTGATCGCCTGTGTCGGGGGTGGTTCCAACGCGCTAGGGCTGTTCTACCCGTTCGTCGAGGATGACGCCGTGGCGATGTATGGCGTGGAGGCCGGAGGCGATGGGGTCGAGACGGGCCGTCACGCTGCACCGCTATCCTCGAATGCGCCACGCGGCGTGCTGCACGGTAACCGAACCTATCTGATGTCCGACGAGGGCGGGCAGGTGTCGGACACGCACTCCATTTCGGCGGGCCTGGATTATCCCGGCGTTGGCCCCGAGCACTCGCTGTGGAAAGACGTCGGCCGGGTCAACTACGTGGCTGCGAACGACAAAGAAGTGCTGGAAGCGTTCCGCGAGCTGACCCACATGGAGGGCATCATGCCCGCGCTGGAATCGGCCCATGCGTTGGCCCATGCCAAGGTGCTGGCGCCCACCATGCGCCCAGACCAGCATATCGTGGTGAATCTCTCGGGTCGCGGTGATAAAGACATCATGACCGTGGCGAAAATCGACGGCATCGAGTTTTAAGGGCGAGCATGAATCGTATTGACCAGCGTTTTGCAGAGTTGAAACAGCAGGGCCGTAAAGCCCTCATTCCCTACATCACCGCAGGCGACCCTGCACCGCAATACACCGTGGGCTTCATGCATGCCCTGGTGGAAGCAGGGGCCGATGTGATCGAGCTGGGCGTGCCGTTTTCCGACCCCATGGCCGATGGGCCAGTGATTCAGAAAGCCTGCGAGCGGGCGCTCAAACAGGGCACTCGCTTGGTGGACCTGCTGGAGATGGTGGCCGAGTTTCGTCAAACCGATACCACGACCCCCATCGTCTTGATGGGGTATCTGAATCCCATCGAGCGCATCGGTTATGACGTGTTTGCTGACAAAGCGGCAAGCGTCGGTGTGGATGGCGTCCTGGTGGTGGATATGCCGCCCGAAGAGGCCGACGAGTTCGGCCCGCTGTTGAAAGCACGTGACTTGGCGGCGATTTTCTTGGTTGCGCCTACCACTTCCCATGCCCGTGCCGCTACAATATGCGCCCACGGTGAGGGCTACCTTTATTATGTTTCGCTGAAAGGCGTCACCGGTGCGGCTACGTTGAACGCTGAAGACGTGGCCGAGCACCTTGCACCATTGCGCGATATGACCGATCTACCGCTTTGCGTCGGGTTTGGTATTCGCGATGGTGTGACGGCTGCCGAAGTGGCAAAAGTCGCCGACGGCGTCATCGTAGGCAGTGCATTGGTAAACCGTATTGCCGATAGCGTCGATGCGCCTGAAACGATTGCCGGGCAATTGAAAAGCGTGCTAGCAGACATGCGCACCGCCATGGACGCCTAAGCGCGTTCCTCATCGTCTACACTGAATCGATTGACGACACTCATCAGGCTTGGCGTGGCCAAGCCTTGACGTACACGGAAGCCTTTTTGATATGAGCTGGTTAGACAAGATCGTGCCCTCCATGGGGCGTATCCAGCGTAAAGACCGTCGTGCCAGCGTGCCCGACGGCCTCTGGCGTAAATGTCCCAAGTGTGAAGCGGTTCTCTACCTACCTGAGCTAGAGAAGCATCACAGCGTCTGCCCCAAGTGTGAGCACCACCTACGCTTGACGGCACGCAAACGCTTGGACTGGTTCCTGGATAAACAGGGGCGCGAAGAGATCGCGGCAGAGATCGAGCCGAACGACCGCCTGAAATTCCGCGATTCCAAGAAGTACAAAGACCGTCTGACCGCTGCGCAAAAAGAGACCGGCGAGAAAGATGCGCTGGTCGCGATGCGCGGCGAGCTGGAAGGTTTGCCGATCGTTGCCGTGGCATTCGAGTTCACTTTCATGGGCGGCTCCATGGGTGCCGTAGTGGGCGAGAAATTCGTTCGCGCGGCGACCATCGCCCTCGAAGAGGGCATTCCACTGGTCTGCTTTGCCGCATCGGGCGGTGCACGGATGCAAGAAGCGTTGTTCTCGCTGATGCAGATGGCAAAAACGTCGGCAGCCCTCGAGAAGCTCAAGCAGGCGGGCGTTCCCTATATTTCGGTATTGACCGATCCTGTATTTGGCGGCGTATCGGCCTCTTTGGCGATGCTGGGCGACTTGAACATCGCCGAGCCGAATGCACTGATCGGTTTTGCGGGCCCCCGAGTGATCGAACAGACCGTACGAGAGACGTTGCCGGAAGGCTTCCAGCGCAGCGAATTCTTGCTGGAGCACGGTACGGTCGACATGATCGTTCACCGCCACGACATGCGCGCACGGGTAGGCGGCGTACTGCGTAAGCTCACGCATCAAAGCGCTCGCCCGGTAAACGATGAATCGTCAGACGCCGAGGTGGTAGAGCCGGTCGTGAATGAAGAGCAGTTGGCCGATGCCGCTGAAGCACCTGCCAAAAGCACGGGTAATGCAGAGGCGCGTCCTGCATCGAGCGATGACGCGTCACGCAATGCCTAATACGTTAGCGGAGTGGCTTGATTACCTGGAATCCCTGCATCCCGTTGGGATCGATATGGGGCTTGAGCGGGTGTCGCTGGTCGCCGAACGTATGGGGCTGTTGGATTGCCCCATCGCCAAGCGAACCATCACCGTGGCAGGCACCAACGGCAAGGGGTCGACGCTGGCCATGATCGATGCGCTGGCACGTGGACACGGCTTGCGTACGGGTACTTATACCTCTCCCCATCTATTACGTTACAACGAGCGCGTGACCGTCGACGGTCGTGAAGCCAGCGATAAACGCTTGGTCGAGGGTTTTCAGCAGGTTGAAGCCGCGCGTCTTCAAGCGCCTGCCGTCAGCCTGACCTATTTCGAAGCTGGCACGCTTTGCGCGCTATGGTGTTTGGCACAGGCCGATTTGGACTTGGCCGTGCTGGAAGTTGGCTTGGGTGGACGTTTGGATGCGGTGAACATCATCGATGCAGACGTGGCAATCGTTACGACCATTGCGCTGGATCACGCCAACTTTCTCGGCACGGATATCGAGCAAATTGGCCGCGAAAAGGCCGGGATCTTTCGGCCGCTCAAACCCGCAGTGCTGGGTAGTCAGTCTCTGCCCGCAAGCGTGCTCGACTCGGCGATTGCCATCGCTGCTCAAAGCTACGTATTAGGGGCGGCGTTTAGCCATAGCGCAGGTGACGTTGCTGGGGCGCCCTGGTGTTGGCACGGTTTGGCCACCGATGGTGGGACGCTTTCGTTGGACGGTCTGCCGGATCCTGGGCTTCCGATCGACAATGCAGCCACGGCACTGCAGGCGTTGACACTGGCGGGGGTCACGCTGCACGTCGATACCGTACGCAAAGCGCTCCGGACGGTCACGCTGTCTGGGCGGATGCAGTGGGTAGGGCAGTGGTGTTTGGATGTGGGCCATAATCCTCACGCCGCTCAGTACGTTGCTCGCCGCTTACCGTCACCCCCTAAGCGCGGCCGCCAGTGGGCCCTGATTGGCATGCTGAACGATAAGGATGCCGACGGGGTCATCCAAGCGCTGTTACCCCGAGTGACCGATTGGGTGTGTGTGACTCTTGCCGGGGAGCGTGGCCGCACGGCGGCGGAGTTAGCCGAACGTATTACGTCGCTGGGCGGACACGTGTATGATTGCGCCGACTCCCCCGCGGCGGGAGCTGCCAAGCTTGCCAAGCAGCTCGCCCCAGAAGACCGCGTGCTAGCCACTGGCTCTTTCTTCACGGTGGCTGAGTTATTGGCCATGCCGCTGCCGCAAGCCATGCTGTCAGCGCGTTAAGCTCGATGGAGAGGGATATGAAATACGGTAAAACGGAACGCATTAGTGGCATCGTGATACTGCTGGCGCTACTGGCGATTGTCGTCCCTTGGTTGATGAGTGACCCTGCCCCTCGGGAAGAGCGCCCTCAGCCGACCTTCGTCATCGAGCAGCCCGTGGACGTCGCTCGCCAAGAGGTACCCGCACCACAAATGCCCGAATCCATCGCGACGCCCGCTCCCTCCGAACCCGTTGAAACGGATGAAGCGCTCGAAGAGCCCATTGACGAGATGCCTCGTGCACCGCAAACCGATCAAGTCGTTCGCGCCGAAACCTCGTCGACGAATCCGGGGACGTCCGAACCGGCGTCCTCTTCATCAGCGCCAGAACCAGCCTCTCCACCGCAAGAGGATCCGATCGCCGCTTTGGTGGCTGCCAACGAGAGCCGAAATAGCAGCAACGGTAACACCCGTAGCGCTTCTTCGGGCCCGGCTGCCCAGCAGCAGGGTGAGTGGGCCGTTCAGGTGGGTAGTTTTGGTGATACCGCGAACGCGCAACGTATTAGTGATCAGCTCAGTGGGGAAGGCTTTCGTGTCTTTCAGCGCGCGCGTGACAATAACCTGACCACGGTTCTCGTTGGTCCTTACGCCACCTCCGAAGATGGTGAAGAAGCCATGGCGCTCATCAAGCAGCGAATCAATGTTCAAGGTTTGCTCGTGCGAGTAAGAGATTGACCATGGCTTTGACTTGGATCGATGCTCTGTTTCTAGCGGTTCTTGCGCTATCCATGCTGGCGGGGTTCGTGCGTGGCTTCGTACGTGAATCGTTGGGTTTGGCGGCCTGGGTAGTGGCGCTGATGGTGGCGCGCGTGCTGGCTGAGCCGGTGGCCGAGCTAATGAGCGGCTTTATCGATAGTTTCGATGCCCGTTTAGTGTTGGCGTTCGTGCTGGTGATTTTTGCCGTCATCCTATTATGTGGCATCGTCATCCGCGTGGTGCACGCGGCCGTCGAGTGGGTAGGCATGGGCCTACTGAATCGTTTTGCAGGGGCCGCGTTCGGTGTCGCCCGAGGGGCAGTGATTCTGCTGGTGGCCACCGTGTTGATCACGTTGACGCCCCTGGCAGAGTTACAGGCGTGGCAGCAGGCTTCGTTGAGGCCCACGTTCGTCGAGCTGCGCGATTGGGCGGTCAGTCAGCTCGACCAGTGGGAGCGCGAACTGCCCACGCCTCCCGAGTCGCTGCGCGATATTTCGCTACCCGAGCTGCGTCGCCCGCAGCCAACGCTCCCGTCAACCGGATCGGCGGACGAAGACTCGGGCGCGCTGTAAAGGGTGTTTGAATTCTCTTCACTGGTGCCCTGGGCGGTGCCAGTGTTTATCCGTTAGATGAACGTCGGGCTTGCGTCCGTAAGCCATGGTATCAAAGCGAGGTAACAGGAATGTGCGGTATAGTGGGCCTTCTGGCCAAGCAGGCGGTAAATCAGGGAATCTACGATGCCCTGACCGTACTTCAGCATCGGGGCCAGGACGCTGCCGGCATGATGACTTGGAGCGAGGGACGCTTCTTACTGCGCAAGAGTAACGGCTTAGTTCGTGACGTTTTCCATACCCGCCACATGGCACGCCTAAAGGGTAATCTGGGCATTGGTCACGTCCGTTATCCCACGGCTGGCTCTTCTAGCGAGGCCGAATCGCAGCCTTTCTACGTTAACTCCCCCTACGGTATCGCGCTTGCGCACAACGGTAACCTGACCAACTCCGAGCAGTTGAAGCAGGAGCTGTTTTCGACCGATCTTCGCCACATCAACACCAGCTCCGACTCCGAGGTGCTGCTGAACGTGTTTGCCCATGAGCTGGGCAAACAGGGCTTGCATCTAGAAGCAGAAGACATTTTCGATGCCGTCCGTAGAGTGCACCGGCGCTGCAAAGGCGGCTACGCGGCGGTCGCGATCATCAATGGCTTTGGCATGGTGGCGTTTCGCGACCCCCACGGCATTCGTCCGGTCGTCTTCGGTACCCGTCAAAATGCCGATGGCCAGGAGGTGATGATTGCCTCTGAATCCGTGGCGTTGGACGTTGGCGGCTTCGAGCTCGAGCGCGATCTGGCTCCTGGTGAGGCGATTTTCGTCGATATGCAAGGCCAGGTGCACACTCAGGTTTGCGCGGATCGCCCTCAGCTTCGCTCGTGCATTTTCGAACACGTCTACCTCGCGCGCCCCGACTCGATTCTGGACGGCGCCTACGTGTATGGCACACGCATGCAGATGGGGCGCAAGCTGGGCGACCGCATTCTGAACGAATGGCCGGACCACGATATCGACGTGGTCATCCCGATTCCCGATACCTCGCGGACCTCGGCACTCGAAATGGCGCAGCATCTCGGCGTGACCTACCGCGAAGGTTTCATGAAAAACCGCTATATTGGCCGTACCTTCATCATGCCGGGGCAGACCCAGCGCAAGAAGTCGGTGCGCCAAAAATTGAACGCGATCGATGTAGAGTTCAAAGGCAAGAACGTACTGCTGGTTGACGACTCCATCGTTCGGGGCACCACCTGTAAACAGATCATTCAGATGGCTCGCGATGCCGGGGCCCGCAAGGTCTACTTTGCCTCGGCAGCGCCGCCCGTGCGCTACCCCAACGTCTATGGGATCGATATGCCGGCGGCCACCGAGCTCATCGCCCACGGGCGTACCGAGGACGAAGTCGGCCAGTTGATTGGTGCGGACCGCATTTTCTATCAAGATCTGGAAGATTTGAAAGACGCCTGCCGTGAAGTGAATCCTGATATGGAAGCCTTCGACTGCTCGGTGTTCGATGGTAACTACGTGACCGGCGACATCGACGATGCCTATCTGGCCGTTTTGGAGGCGAGCCGGAATGATGCGGCGAAAGATCAGAGCGCGGGTGACCACGCGCTGGTCGATATGCATAATCAAGACGATGATCTGGACGATTGAGCGTGATGCTCTGCGGTGACGAGGTCATCGTAGGCATTCGGTTTGGTTGATGTGCACACGATGTGTGCAGCGTTACGATACAGCGGTTGGAATAAGGGGCTCTGCCATGCACGACGATAGCCACCAAGATGAGTGGTCGCTCGAAACGCTCGCTATTCGCGCGGGGCATCACCGTACGTTCGAGCAAGAACACGCTGAGCCGATATTCCCGACGTCGAGCTTCGTGTATGAGAGCGCGGCCGAGGCAGCACGCAAGTTTGGTGGCAAAGAGCCCGGTAATGTGTATTCGCGCTTCACCAATCCGACCGTTCACACCTTCGAGCGCCGGTTAGCGGCGCTCGAGGGCGGCGAGCGCTGTGTGGCCACCAGCTCGGGAATGTCGGCGATTCTCTCGACGGCGTTGGCGCTGCTATCGGCGGGGGATGAAATCGTTGCATCCCGCTCGCTGTTTGGCTCAACGGTCAGTCTGTTCGATAAATATTTGGGCAAGTTCGGTATCACCACCCGCTATGTCGAGCTGTCCAATTTGGCCGCTTGGGAAGCGGCGATCAGCCCCGCGACCAAGCTGATGTTTGCCGAAACGCCCTCCAATCCACTTTCCGAAGTGGCCGATATTCCGGCCCTGGCAGCGCTTGCCAAGCGCAGCGGTGCGCTGTTGGCTATCGATAACTGCTTTTTGACGCCCGCGTTGCAAAAGCCCATCGCGCTAGGCGCCGATTTGGTCATTCACTCCGCGACCAAGTACTTGGACGGACAAGGCCGCGCAGTCGGTGGTGCGGTCGTGGGGAAGCATGACGTATTGGAAGAGATCTTTGGCGTCGTGCGCACCTGCGGGCCGTGCATGAGCCCGTTCAACGCGTGGATATTCACAAAGGGATTGGAAACACTCTCGCTGCGCATGAAGGCACACTGCGACAATGCCCTGACGCTGGCGCGTTGGCTCGACCAGCACCCGGCGGTGAATCGCGTTTATTACAGCGGTTTGGAAGCCCACCCGCAGCATGCGCTGGCGAAACAGCAGCAGCAAGGTTTTGGTGCAGTGCTCGGCTTTGAAGTGAAGGGAGGGCAAGAGGGGGCGTGGCAGGTCATCGATGCCACGCGTATGCTCTCCATCACGGGTAATCTGGGGGATGTGAAAACCACTATCACTCACCCAGCGACCACGACCCATGGCCGTCTCTCCGAGGCACAAAAAGAGGCCGCTGGCATCGCGCCTGGGCTGATCCGTGTCGCGGTAGGGCTAGAAAGCCAAGAGGACATACAGCGCGATTTGGCGCGTGGCTTGGATGCGCTAGTAGCTCGCTAAGTCCATGACCTCGTAAGCTCACAAAAAACCCACCGTTAGGTGGGTTTTTTTGTTGCTCTAACGATCGTTGCGCGCAGGCTTATGAGGCATTGCGGTGCGGCAAGTCAGATTGCGCGATTTGGCTGTCGCGGTCGTTGGAGGCATGCGCTTCCGAGCTGGGCTCAGCCACGCGATTCTTGGCAGCGTCACCGTTCACGAGCGTCAAGTCTGCAGGCGTCATGTTAACGCTCTCGACACTGTAATTAGCCGAAGAGCTGGCGTGGACGATTTCGTTAAGCTCTGCGGAGCCTTGCTCGGCGAACGCGGCGGTGGACGACAATGCAACGGCGATGGCGGAAATAAGGGTCAATTTTTTCATCTGTCATACTCTCTATGGATAATAAAGTCGTTTTGGTCGCTGTGACGTTGTGCGTCAGGACGTGCACTAATAATAAGCGCACTAAACAAATAGTAAAATTGATTAAAATTGCAGGATTTGTTCGAATTTTTAAACTTTCGTCTAACGTGTTCGGTTGGGGTATGTCGCTGGCTGCGCATGACTAGAGGGCGAGATCATTAGCGGCGTAAGCAATGGTTTTTACGAACGAAGTATTCTGCTTTTTTCAGCAGAGTTTTTAGCGGTGAAACGGTATGCTCTTAACACATAAGATAAGAGCGACATGCGAGCAGTTTTACACGGGGAATCAAGGATGTTGCGGAACACGCGCAGCGGTTGGGGTGTCATTAGTATTCTTTTTCACTGGTTGAGCGCCCTGGCGATCGTAGGGTTGTTCATTTTAGGGTGGTGGATGACGGGATTGGGTTACTACGATCCCTGGTATAACCAAGCTCCCTGGATTCATCGTTCGATAGGTATTTTGCTACTTCTGGCTACCGCTGGACGGCTGGTATGGCGCTGTATACAGCCGACCCCTGCAGCAGAAGGGAATCGCCTCGAGCGAATGGCTGCGCACCTTGGCCATATAGCGCTCTACGTGCTGTTATTACTGGTGTTGACTAGCGGCTATTTGATTTCCACCGCTAACGGCCGTGGAATCAGTGTGTTTGGTTGGTTTGAAGTACCTGCGGTGCTGTATGACTTGCCCAACCAAGCAAGTCTGGCGGGAGACGTACATTGGTACAGCGCGCTGGCATTAATGGTGTTGGCTGGCGGCCACGCCCTGATAGCGTTGATACATCACTACCGCTATCGCCATGCAACGCTAAAACGAATGATGAGCCCGCGCTACAGCAAGACGAATTTGTGATGGGATGACCATTTTTTTGAACGCTGTTGGAGTTCTAACGTGGCTCCGATAGTGCCCACAAGGAAAGAGAGGAGATGGACGTTATGATGAAGAAAAGCGTAATGGCAGCAGCGGTAGCGGCAGCAGCACTGGTTCCACTGAGCCAAGCGCAGGCCGCCGATTATCAAATTGACACCGAAGGCCAGCACGCCTTTGTACAATTTAAAATCAACCACCTGGGTTTCTCCTACATTCTGGGTAGTTTTGAAGAGTTCGATGGTCAGTTCTCCTATGACGCCGACGATCTAGCATCCTCCTCCGTCGAGATGGAAGTGCAGGTAAACAGCCTGAACAGTAACCATGCCGAACGCGACCGCCATATTCTAAGCGGTGACTTCCTCAACGCCAGCGAATATCCCACGGCGACCTTCACATCGACCGGCTTCGAACCCACCGGTGACAACGAGGGTGTCGTCACCGGTGAGCTGACACTGCACGGCGAGACGCAAGAGATCGAAATGCCGGTCACGCTGATGGGAGAAGGTGAAGACCCCTGGGGTAACTACCGCGCAGGCTTCGAGGGTAGCACCATGCTGACCCTGGGCGATTTCGGCATCGACATGAGCGATTTCCCGGAAGCCATGCATGACGTCGAACTTTATGTAACGTTCGAAGGTATTCGCCAGTAAGCGATACCGTTCAAGAACGCCGCCACCCTTGCGGGTGGTGGCGTTTTTTGCGTTTAGCCTTTCCATTTTCTGACATTTAGGAGTCCGTTTTTGGCAGCAGTGATGCAACAACGCGAGTTGGCGATAACCCTATGGCGGCAGACCTGGCCAATGGCCATTGGGGTGCTGGCGCTATTGGGTTTTCAGCTTGTGGATAGTGCGTTCATCGCACGCCTGGGCACTGCGCCGCTGGCGGCGCAATCGTTTACCTTTCCGCTTTCGTTTCTGATCATTGGTATTCAGGTGGGCATGGGCATTGCCATTGCCGCGCTGATCTCTAGAGCATTGGGTGCTGAGCAACAGGCGAGAGCCAAGCGGCTCTCCTGCCTAGTGCTGATGGCTGGAGGGGGCGTGATTGCGCTACTTGCTCTGATACTGTGGTGGCTGGAAGTGCCGCTGTTTCGAATGCTGGGGGCAGATGACACGGCATTGAGCTACATTCGGGCCTACTGGGGGCCTCAGCTTTTGGCGGCTTGGTTAGGAGCCGTGCTTTATTTCATGTACAGCGTCTTTCGCGCCCATGGCGATACCCGTATGCCTGGGAAAATGATGGTCATCAGTAGTCTCATCAATCTAGCACTGGACCCACTGTTCATTTTTGGGGTGGGCCGTTGGGAAGGCTGGGGACTACCAGGAGCAGCGTGGGCGACCGCCGTGGCGTTTTCGGTTGGGCTGCTGCTGACGGGACGCAAATTGCATCGACGCCAGTGGGCCACGACCGACGCCATTGGCACGGAGGCGGCACACTCCTGGCGGCCTTTCATTGGCATTGCGGCGCCGGCCATGGTCAGCCAGTTGATGCCACCTTTGGCCGCCATGCTGGCCATTGCCGCGGTAGCGGGCCTAGGGGATACCCAAGTGGCGGCATGGGGGCTGGCGAGCCGTCTGGAAACGCTGTCGCTGATGGTCATACTGGCCATGACGATGTCGCTGCCTCCTTGGTTGGGGCGCTGCTACGGTGCGGGCGACTGGGGGCAAATCCAGCGGCTGCTGCGTTTGGCGTTGAAAGTGGCCGTAGTGTGGCAATTGAGCCTGGGCACACTGCTCGCGCTGGCATCGCCATGGGTAGCGATGGCCCTAGCGGGAACGCCCGAGGTACAAAACGAGCTGGCGCTACTGATTCGTTTTCTGCTGCCCAGCTACGCGGCACTAGGGGTGTGCATGCTGGTGGTGTCGGCGGGTAACGCGCTGGGTTGGCCGCTACGGGCCATGCTGCTGTCGAGCGCGCGGCTGTTCATCTGCTACTTGCCCTGTTTATGGTTGGGGGCACAGCTATTTGGCTGGACGGGCCTAGCCGCGGGGGCAGCCATCGGCAATTTGCTGGCTGGGTTGACGGCATGGGTGGTGTTGAAACGTATTCTCTCCCGCCCGCACCGGCAGGCGGGAGCCTCGCAATGAATCAACGCTTATCAGGGGCTTCTTGGAACGAGAAGTAGACGAACAGTAAGGCCATCGCCAAATAGCCCATGACGAACTCCGGTGCGGCGTTGAAGGCGAGCTTGGGCGCATGCATCAAACCGACGAACGAGAAGCCTGCGGCAATGACGGCAAAGGCTGCTGCTCGGCGAAACTGATGGTCGATCACCGAGACGGTCATGGCACCTAAGAAGATGGCCATGAACATGGCACCTTGGCCCATGACGACGATGGCACTGGAAATGTCGCTTACCACCTCGCCCGCCCCTCGGTTGAAACGGGTCATGACGTAGTTGGCAAAGTAGGGCAGCATGGCCAGCGCAATGGCCGGGTAGTAGCGCGTGTCGTTGGCTTGGAACGCCGTTGCGATCATCGACATGCCGACGAACACTAAAATCGGCGCAACGACAGAGACGGGAATGATCGCAGCCAGCGCGGCGATGAGGCCGAACATGGTCGCCAGCGCGTAAACCGCCCCGTTGAGCAGGCTGTAGCCGCGCCCTGCGCCCATCCATTTCGCACCTACCGTGGCAATATAAACCGTCGTTGGGAACACGCCACCAAATAGTGCCCCGATCATGGTACCTGCACCATCCACTGCCTGGCACTCGCGCACGTCATACTTGTCGCCAGCGGCCTCCATGGCTTCGACATTGTTCATCGTCTCTATGGCGTTATAGAGCGTGATGGGCAGTACCACGGTCAGCACGGCCAGCATGCCGGTGAACAGAAGGCCCAGCCCCTCGAACCAAGCGAGGTTGGGGAGTAGCGGGTAAAAGCCGAGATGCGTGAACGCATCGCTGAAGCGCTCGCTACCCGCATCGCCAATCAGGTAGGCCATGACGGTGCCCACCACGATAGCGAACAGCGATGTCGGTAGTTTGAAGGGCATGCTAACGCGGGCCACCAAGCCAACGATGATGATCCCCAGCACCAGCAGGCCAATGACCGGCATCTCCAAGGTTTTGAACAGCATTTCACCGGCAATGAAGGTCAGCGCTACGCCCGCTACGGCCCCCAGCATGGCGGCTCGGGGTAGGTGGTACTGCGCCCAACGGCCAATGATACTAATCACCGCTTCTATCGCGCCGCTGATGAAGCACGCGGCAACCGCTACTTTCCAGGCCAGTTCGGCATCGCCGGTGAGCTGTTTGGCAGGCAATAGAACGCCAAACAGGAAGACGAACATGACGGGGGTCGAAATGCCGTAGGAGAGGGCAGTAACGTCGCTACGGTTCTCTTTTCGTGCGAGCCTGGCGGCGCTCCAGGCGTAGTAAAAGTTACCGACCATGACTGCGACGGCGGCGCCGGGTAGCACCTGGCCATACACGATCGACGTGGGAAACCCCATGCCTAACATCGTAATCGCGATGATGACGAAGTTAGCGATATTGTTCTGAAAGAGCGCAAAGAATGCGTCGGTATCTTCCTTTTTGTACCACGGGTAATGAGTGCCAGCAGCCGCCATGTGATGCCTCTTGGTTATGGTGTGTTGTATACAAGGCTACGCTGAGTGTGCCGAAAGTTTGACTGATCGGTCAAGCGCTGCGTTGTATCGGACGCCGCGCGGGCGCCCCAGGCTCTGGCGGCGAAAGCGCAATTGTACACAACCTTGGCCAAGGGGTTGATAACCTTATGGCTTTTCTTGTGAGTGACCAACGAAAACGCCCAGGCGATGGCCTGGGCGTTGTGGTGGTATGCGGTGGATTAGTCGTTGACTGCCGCGATCGCTTTGGCGAGGTAGGGGAGATTCTCGTGTGAGAATCCCGCGACGTTGGCACGACCAGAGCGAACCATGTAAATGCCGAACTCGTCACGCAAACGGTCGACCTGTTCCGGTGTCAGGCCAGTGTAAGAGAACATGCCGCGCTGCTCGGCCACACAGGCGTACTTTTCATCTAAGCCGTAAGGCTTCAAAGCCTCGACGAAGTCGCGGCGCAGTGTGTTGATGCGGTCGCGCATTTCGGTCAGCTCTTCACGCCACAGGGCGGAAAGCTCGGTATCGTGCAAAATCTCGCTGACGATCGCGCCACCGTGAGCGGGCGGGTTGGAGTAGTTCTCACGCGCCACGATAGCCACCTGGGAACGCACGTTTTCCATTTGCTCGGCGTCTTTAGCGATTAGAATCAAGCAGCCGGTACGCTCGCAGTAAATACCGAAGTTTTTGGAGCAGGAACTGGTGATGATCACCTCATCCAGATGCTCGGCCAACAGACGAACGCCGTAAGCGTCTTCGTCCAAGCCTTCCCCGAAACCTTGGTAAGCGAAGTCGATCAACGGCAGCAGCTGGCGCTCCTTCAGTACGGTCAGAACCTCTTGCCACTGCGACTGGGAAAGGTCGAAGCCGGTGGGGTTGTGGCAGCAGGCGTGCAGTACGACGACATCACCCTCAGGGATTTTCTTAAGCGCGGCTAGCATGCCGTTGAAATCCAGCCGGTTATCCGCGTCGACATAAGGGTATTTGTGCAGCTCGATCCCCGCTGACGTAAAAATGCCGTGGTGATTCGGCCAAGTCGGATCGCTTACCCAGATGCCTTTGCCCGGCAGTTGACTGGCGACGAAGTCGGCCGCGAGACGCAGCGCACCGGTACCACCTGGCGACTGAGTAGCGCTGGCACGGTTGGCTTTGAGTACCGGTGAGTCCGAGCCCAGCACCAACGGCAGCACGGCTTCACCATAAGCGGGAGCGCCGTGCGAGCCAATGTAGGTCTTGGTGGATTCATTCTTGAGCAGGCGAGCTTCCGCTTCCTTGACGGCGCGCATGACCGGCGTGTTGCCAGCGGCGTCGCGATATACGCCAACACCCAGATCGACTTTCTGCGGGTTGGTATCTTTTTTGAAAGCTTCGATCAGCCCGAGAATGGCGTCTCCAGGGACTCGCTCAATTTGCTCAAACATTTATTCGGCTACCTCGTCGGTTCTGGCGGCAAGAATGAAGTCGTTAAGATGCAGGCCGTTTATTTCATGGGACCACCAAGTGACAGTGGTTTTGCCCCATTCGGTGATCAAAACAGGGTGGTGACCCGCCTGCTCTGCGACATCGCCAACACGTTGGCTAAATGCTAGCGCGTCGGCAAAGTTACGAAACGTGAATTGTCTCGATAGCTTCATGATGCCATCGTGTTCGATAATCTGCCACTCTGGAAGTGCCTTGAGATGCGCTTGGCATGCCTCATGAGAGAGTGGCATGGCGTTTCCGCTGCAAGGTTCGCACTGTGATTTTGCTAGCGATGTCATGGGAATGCCTCCTGTTGAAGTCGTCTCTTCAGGGTAGAAGGCATACGCAGTCGCGACCAACCTCTTTGGCGCTGTAGAGAGCCCGGTCGGCCCGATCGATCAAAGTGACCAAAGGCTCCCCGCAGTGATACTCCGCCACGCCAATACTCAATGTGACGCTGCCCTGCCCGATACCAAAATCGTGATCGGCGATGGTTTGGCGTAAGCGGTCCGCAAGCTTATGGCATTGCTGCAGCGAGGTGAGCGGCAGCACTACCATAAACTCTTCTCCTCCTAGCCGGGCGAGCATGTCTTCGCAGCGCAGTAGTGACTGGGCCATCATCGCCAACTGTTTCAGGACGTTGTCGCCCTGCAGATGCCCCCAGCGGTCATTGAGCTGTTTGAAATGGTCGATATCGATCATCATGATCGATAGCGGCGTGCCGTGGCGGGCGCTCATCGAAGCTAAGTGGGTGAGCTGTCCCATCAATTTGCGCCGATTGGGCAGGTTGGTGAGCGGGTCGGTATCGCAGAGCTTACGTAGCCGCTGCTCTTCGACGACTTGGTCGGTGATGTCCATCATTAGCCCATTCCATCGCACTCCTGATGCGATGGGCTCAGGGTTGGCACTTACCGCAATCCAGTGCGGCTTCTCTTCAGGGAAGGGAAGCCGAAAACGCGTATTGAGCGGGAGCATCCAGCGCGCGGAGCGCTCGATGGCCGACATCACTTTGGGATGGTCGTGGCCGGTGAGTTGCTCCAGCAGCAGGCTGGCATCTTCGGCGAGCTGCTGTTTGTCGACATAGGCTAACGCCATCCCACCCCCCTCAAGATAGGGAAAGTTCATATGGCCGCTATGGGAGCGGTAGAACTGAAAAATGACCCCAGGAATACGGGATACGAGACTATCGGCACTGGCGGGTATGTCGATAGACGGTGCGGCTAGGTCATTCACGGGCATGCGTGAATCTCCGGTTTTTATGCCTGTTGTAAGTTAGCCGTGAAGGTTAGCGGTAAAAACGTAAACAATATGTAAGCCATTGCTGACAATTTAGCGGTTTTTAATACTTTTTGGTCATTAAAACTGATATTTATATTCCATTTGTATGGATGTGACGCGAAAATAAGGGTTCTGCGTAAGCGTGGTCTTGTTCATTCTTTTCTAAAATATCATTAGATTCAAAATTTCACGGGTGATGGCTTTGAATACGCAACGATCAAATGGGGCTCTTCCCGAGGCTGACGTGCTTGAGTCCGCGCAACGGCAGATTGGGCGCGTCAGTCTGATTGGCGCAGGGCCCGGCGACCCAGATTTATTGACGTTGAAAGCCTACAAGCGGCTACTGAGCGCCCAGGTAGTGCTGTATGACCGTTTGGTAAGCGATGAAATTTTGGCGCTGTTACCCGCCGAAGCGGAGCGTTATTACGTGGGTAAGGCTCGCTCCTCCCACAGCGTACCGCAGGGGGAAATCAACCAATCGTTGGTGACTTGGGCTCGACAGGGCAAGCAGGTGATTCGCCTAAAAGGGGGGGATCCGTTCATTTTTGGGCGTGGGGGCGAGGAGCTTGAAACACTGGTGGCAGCGGGTATCCCTGTGGAAGTGGTTCCAGGTATCACGGCGGCGTCCGGCTGCGCTGCGTATGCAGGTATTCCGCTGACCCACCGTGATCACGCGCAGTCTGTCCGCTTCGTGACGGGGCATTTACAGGAAGGAGAGTTTTCGCTGGATTGGGCGACGCTGGCGCAGCCGGGCCAGACGCTGGTGTTTTACATGGGATTAAGCAACTTAGCTTCCATTTGCAACGCCCTGACGGCTCACGGCCTGCCCCCTACCACGCCGCTGGCGTTGATCGAACAAGGCACGACCCAGCAGCAGCGAACCCATGTGGGAACATTGACGTCTTTGCCAGATAGCTTTCAGCGTGGGGAGATCCAACCGCCGGCGTTGCTGATCATTGGTAGCGTCGTCTCTCTTCATCAGACGCTTTCGTGGTTTGAGCGCCACCATGGTGTATCGGCTGGGTTTTCCCAGGGAAAGCATCACCGTTTGACGAGGGGATAGACGATTGAGCGCTTCGTCGGGTGGCGTTATGACCTGCGCTGTGTATGCTAGTAACGAATAGATTCATAAAGCCACGACCTGATCACCATCTTGCTACCTGTCACTAACGCTGCTGATATAAGCAGCCAAGCGAAAAGAGGGACGCAGCATGTCAGAAGCCAATCACTCCGATTCGAACACGCCTGCTCACAAGCCGGATATGAAAACGCTTTTCCAGGATAACCGTGTGAAGGGTATCGCTGGGATTGCTGCCATTGCCGTGATTTGGGCCATCATGGCGCAATCCAATTCAGGCACCCATCAAGAGCGCGTCGAGACCTTGGAAGGTCAACTGGCGAGTGTCGAGCAAGAAAATACGGAGCTAAGCCAGCGCCTATCGGAAGTCGAACAGGCGGAAGCTGACTTGACCGCTATGCGCGATGAAATGGCGTCGTTGGAGCAGCAGCAGGCAGACGCAGCGGCTAGTCTTGAGTCGGCTCAAGAAGATGTCAGCGGTGTCGAGACCCGTTTGCAAGAGTTAGAGAGCCAGCGCGAGACGCTACAACAGGAAGTCTCGGCACTGGAGGAGCAGCTTGCTAGCGCCGAGAGCGAGCTGCAGAGCTTACGTGAAGAGCGTGATCAAGTCGTTAGTGAGCGTGACGAAGCACAGTCTTCTCTGCAGCAGGTAGAAGAGGCGCGACAAAGTGCGGAAGAGGCGCGTCAGCAGGCTGAGTCTGCCCGGCAGCAAGCAGAAGAGCAGCGCCAACAAGCCGTGGAGGACTTGAGTGCCGCGGAGAGCGAACTTAGTGAACTCGACAGTCAGGTAAGCGATGCCAACGACCGTTTGGCTACGCTCGAAGAGGAAATAGCCACCCAGGAGAGCGAGCTGCAATCCCTCCAAGAAGAGCGCGATAGCGTGATGCGCGAGCGGGATTCGCTGCAGTCTGAGGTGGATTCACTTACCCAACTGCGTGAAGAAGAGCAGCAAAGCCTCGAACAGGTGCGCACCGAAATGGATGACCTCATGGTGGCCCTGGACATCGGCCGCGATGAAGTCGCGAAGGTCGAAAACGATATCGAAGCCCGTCAAGAGCAGCTCGCGCGTCTGGAAACGCAGCTCAGCGAGTGGCGAGACGAGCTGTCGACACTCGATGAGCGCCTCCATGTCGATGACCCAGCCTCGGGGGACGTGCCAAACCTCACGGGCGAGCAGCAAGCTCAGCAAGATGGGGAAGATAGCGCTAGTGGGGCAGAAGGAGAAAACGCTCAGGCGGATGAAGCAGAGAGCCAGCAGAGCGGAAGCTAAGTCGTTAAACCAAAAAATCATTCCTCTGACGCAAGCGGATGCGGGGGTTCCCCGCATCCGCTTCTGTTTGTTGGTTTAGAAATAGGGCGCTGAGGAGTATCATTCACGCCATGTTCACAATCAACAACCCTTGGGAGTGCCATTGATGGATGGTGTAAAGCATATTGTGGCAGTGGCATCCGGCAAAGGTGGCGTTGGTAAGTCCACCGTAACGGTCAACTTAGCGCTGGCGCTATCTGCCCAGGGCTACCGCGTTGGCGTATTGGATGCCGATATTTATGGCCCTAGCCAAGCGCAAATGTTGGGCGTGGAAGAGGGGGTACGTCCCCAGGCGGCGGCAGACAATAAGTTTCTGCCCTTGGAGGCTCACGGCATACAAGCGATGTCGATGGCGTTCATGGTCAACACCCGCGACGCGATGGTATGGCGCGGGCCGATGGTGGTGGGGGCGTTTCAGCAAATGCTCACCCAAACCCAGTGGGATAACCTGGATTTCCTGTTGATCGATATGCCGCCCGGCACGGGAGACATCCAACTGACATTGGCGCAGAAAGTGCCGGTATCCGGCGCCGTCATCGTCACGACGCCTCAGGACATCGCGCTGCTGGATGCCCGTAAAGGCATCGAGATGTTCCGCAAAGTCAACGTGCCGGTGCTGGGCGTGGTGGAGAATATGAGCCTCTACCACTGCGAGAAGTGTGGCCATGAAGCGGCGATTTTCGGCACTGGAGGCGGTGACCGTATCGCTGACGAATACGACACGACCGTGTTGGGCCGTTTGCCGCTGACGCTATCGATTCGCGAATTGGCAGATTCCGGGCGGCCCAGCGTGGTGTCCGAGCCCGATGGCGCTGTGAGTCGCATCTTTGCCGAGATTGCCAGCCAAGTGGCGCAGTCCGTCAGCGCTAGCCAAAGCGACGGCCCTACGATTTCTTTTAGCGAGTGATGAAGTAACCGATGAGCATTAAATCAGACAAATGGATTCGCCGAATGGCGCAAAGCGATGCCATGATCGAGCCGTTCGAGGCAGAGCAGGTGCGCTATGTGAACGACCAGCGGGTGATCTCCTATGGTACCTCCAGCTACGGTTACGACGTGCGCTGTGCCGATGAGTTCAAGGTGTTTACCAATATCCATTCGGCCATCGTCGACCCCAAAGCGTTCGATGACAAAAGCTTTGTCGACGTGAAGGGCGACGTTTGCATCATCCCGCCGAACTCGTTCGCCCTAGCGCGGACGGTTGAGTACTTTCGCATTCCGCGCAATGTGCTGACCATTTGTCTGGGTAAATCCACCTATGCACGTTGCGGCATCATCGTCAATGTGACGCCGCTGGAGCCCGAGTGGGAGGGGCACGTGACGCTGGAGTTCTCCAACACCACGAATCTACCCGCAAAAATCTATGCCCATGAAGGGGTCGCTCAGATGCTGTTCCTGGAGTCTGATGAGGTGTGCGAGATCTCTTATAAAGATCGGGGGGGTAAGTACATGGGGCAGCGTGGCGTGACACTACCGCGTACCTGACACACCATTTTTCTCCTGCTACAAAAAGCCTTGCCGCATCACTGTGGCAAGGCTTTTTTGGCACTGACAATGGAAACTTAGGCGTTGCCGCTTTCTTCGTCCAGCTCTTCGGCAGCATCGGCATGGGAGAGGCGCATGCCATACGGCGGAAGCGGGTGGCCGTCCATCGTGGCCCCGTCGGCAGCGTACTGTAGGCGTCCCTCAAGAAACCACTGCACCGCAATGGGGAAGATCAGATGCTCCCGGGCGTGCACCTTCTCCTTAAGGGTCTCGACGGTGTCGTCGGCGCTTACCTGTAGCTCGGCTTGTAGAACGACCGGCCCCCCATCCAGCTCTTCGGTAACGAAGTGGACGCTACAGCCATGATGAGAAACGCCGTCAGCCAGTGCGCGCGCGTGGGTATTCAAACCCTGATACGCGGGCAGTAGGGAGGGATGGATGTTGAGCATCCGTCCGAGAAAACGCTGTACGAAACGTGGCGTGAGAATGCGCATGAAGCCAGCAAGGACGATGACATCCGGCTCATGGCGTTCGATCACTTTGATCAGTGCGCCATCGTAAGCATCACGACTATCGTACTCGCGATGCGGTAGCGCGACTGCTTCGATACCGGCTTCATGGGCGCGTTTCAACCCGTAGGCATCGGGTTCATTGGAAATGACGGCGACAATTTCACCGCCCAACCTGTCGTGCTGCTGGGCCTCGATGAGTGCCTGAAGATTGCTGCCACTGCCAGAAATCAGTACTACCACTCGGCGAGCGCCCATGGGCTCAGGCGTCATGCCGTTGAGGGTGTCGCTGCTGTCGTCCGTACTATTCATTCCTGCGAACCTGCTTGACCGCGCTCGAGCACTACCGCCTCTTTCTGGCGCTGAACGATCTGGCCGATCGTGTAGACAGTCTCGCCCTGTGCTTCCAGATGCGCTTTGGCGTTGGCAGCTTGTTCGGCGGGAACGACCACGACCATACCAATTCCGCAGTTCAGGACACGGTGCATTTCAGTCTCGTTGACGTTGCCCTTGGCCTGAAGCCAGTTGAATACCTCTGGCCGCTGCCAGCTAGTGAGATCGATGCGTGCGGCCAGGGTGTCTGGCAATACACGGGGAATGTTCTCCAGCAGGCCGCCGCCAGTGATATGAGAAAGCGCATGAACCGGGATGTCGGTGCCCCGCATCATCGATAGCAGTGACTTCACGTAGATACGCGTGGGTGCCATCAGTGCATCGCCCAGCGGCTGGCCATCGATGCTCTCCTCCAAGGAAGCATTGCTGACTTCTAGGATTTTGCGGATCAACGAATAGCCGTTGGAGTGTGGACCAGAAGACGCCAAGCCAAGCAGCACATCACCTTCAGCCACGTTGCTGCCGTCGAGAATCTCGGACTTCTCCACGACGCCCACGCAGAAACCGGCCAAGTCGTAATCGCTGCCTTCGTACATGCCCGGCATTTCAGCCGTTTCACCGCCGACCAGTGCGCAGCCGGCCAGCTCGCAGCCAGCGCCGATACCGGTCACGACATCGGCAGCGATGTCGACATCCAATTTGCCTGTGGCATAGTAATCGAGGAATAGCAGCGGCTCGGCACCGGCGACGATCAGGTCATTGACACACATGGCTACCAGGTCGATGCCAATGGTGTCATGCTTGCCAAGATCCATGGCCAGGCGCAGCTTGGTGCCGACACCGTCGGTGCCGGAGACGAGCACCGGCTGCCGATAGCCAGCAGGTAGCTCGCACAGGGCACCAAAACCGCCAAGACCACCCATCACTTCAGGGCGTGACGTGCGCTTGGCAACGTGCTTGATGCGATCGACAAGAGCGTTGCCGGCATCGATATCGACACCTGCGTCTTTGTAGCTCAGAGAGGGCGTAGCCTGGGAGGAAGAAGTCTCGGTCATGACAGGTCCTGTGAAGCCTATGCAATGCTGCAGTGCGATTGTGCTGGCAAATAGCCAGTGCCGGAGCAATAACGGTGGGCGATTGTATCACCCAGCGACGTAAGTCGCATCGATGTGGCGCGTTATCAGGTGCGTCGCGAGCAACTTTTGTTACTATTCGAGCACTACCGCTGACCGTATATCCAGGAAGGAGCAGGGAATGAGGCATTCATGGTGGGGGATCGCGCTGGTCGTTGCGCTGGTGGGAACGGTGTATTTTCTCGATGCCGTTCTGATGCCCTTTATCGCAGGGTTGATTTTGGCCTACTTGGCTGACCCGTTGACGGATTTCTTTCAGCGTTTGGGCATGCGGCGAGTCTGGGCAGTGAGCAGCGTTTTTTTGGTGCTGATGCTCGTACTGGCGGTGAGCCTGCTGGTCCTCATTCCACTCGTCGTTCAGCAGATCAAGCAGTTAGGGGAAGCGTTGCCGGGCGTACTCAGTTGGGTAGAGGGCGTGCTGGCGCCTCAAGTTCAGGAGTGGACAGGGTACGATCTTGCCACCGAGCTTAGCAATGTGCGCGAGACTCTCATCGACAACTGGCGGGATGCGGGTAGTTACGTGGCTCAAGCATTGGGCCATATCGGTCGTTCGGGCATGGCGTTCGTCTCTTGGGTGACGTATGTCGCGCTCATTCCGGTGGTGACGTTTTACCTGCTGCTGGATTGGGACCGAATGCTCGACAACCTGGGAAATTTGGTGCCTAGGCAGTGGGCAGACGATACGTTTCGTTTAGCGCGCCGCTGCGATGAGGTGTTGGCTTCGTTTTTGCGCGGCCAGCTGCTCGTCATGCTGTGCTTGGGCATTATTTACGCTGCTGGATTGACGCTGTTAGGGCTGAATTTCGGGTTGCTGATTGGCGCGCTTTCTGGGCTCGTTAGCATCGTTCCCTTTTTGGGCTTCATCGTCGGTCTAGCGATCGCGTTGGTAGTGGCGCTGTTTCAGTTCGATACCTGGTGGGCGGTGCTCGGCGTCATCGTTGTCTTTGGTTTGGGTCAAGTCGCCGAAAGCGTCGTGCTGCAACCGAAGCTATTAGGCGATAAGATTGGTTTGCACCCGGTGGCGGTCATTTTTGCGGTGCTCGCGGGCGGGCATTTGTTCGGACTCACGGGCGTGCTATTGGCGCTACCCGCAGCGGCGGTGATCATGGTGCTGCTGCGCGAGGTGAAAGATCGCTATAAAAACAGTGCACTCTATGACGCACAGCTAGACGCTCCAGAACAGCACAAACAGCATGAAGCGCTGCAGGGCGACGACAATAGGGAGTCATCATGAGCCGATTACCGGCACAGCTGCCGCTTGGGGTGGGGCTGCGCGACGATGCGACGTTCGATAACTATTATGCTTCTCGCGCCAATGCGTCGTTGGTCGACCACCTTGCTCATCAGCTAACGCCTGGCTCAGAGCCGTTTCTCTATGTGTGGGGTGCCCCAGGCAGCGGCCGTAGTCACTTACTGCAAGCCGCCTGCCATGCGGCTTCCGACCAAGACAAGCGTGCCCTCTATTTGCCACTTGCGGACCTAGGCCATTTTCCACCGCTCATGTTGGAGGATATCGAGCGGCTCGATCTGGTAGCCATCGATGATTTGGAATACGTCATTGGGCGCAAACGCTGGGAAGAGGCGTTATTTCACGCGTTCAATCGTTTGCGGGACGCGGGCAAAGCGTTGTTGATCGCGGCCAACAAGCCGCCGCGCCATTTGGAGGTAGTGCTGCCGGATTTGGCGTCTCGACTAGCCTGGGGAGTCACCTTCCATCTTCACCCGTTGGACGATAATGACCGTTTGGCGGCGCTAAAGCTACGTGCCCAGGTCCGTGGTATGCAGTTGCCCGATGACGTAGGGCGCTACATCATGCACCGTGGGCCGAGGGAGTTGGGCGAGCTCTGTCGAGCTCTGGACACCTTGGATCAGGCATCATTATCAGCAAAGCGGAAATTAACGATCCCTTTCGTAAAGTCGGCGCTCGATTGGTAAAACGCCCCTGCCAGTGGGCTGGCAGGGGCGTGACGAGACTGATCAAATGATCAACGCAGAATGCGTTAGGCAGTCTTGCTCATTTTAGTCGCGGCCGCTTGTGCCTGCTTCACATTCTCTTCCGTCAATTTCTGACTCTTCTGCAAGAAATCCTGCTGTAATGATACGACCTTGTCGGTATCGCCTTTGACACGCTCGGCCAGTTCTTTAGCCACTTTCTGCTGACCTTCCATGTAGCTACGCAGGCCGTCGACATCTTTGACACTCATCAGCTGACGCATTTGCGCGATGCCGGTGTCGACATACGCTTTGTTGGCGTCTAGCTGAGCGTTTATCAGCTTTTCAGAGTAGTCGATGCTCAGGCTCATGTAGGCACGTGCCGGTGCCATGAACAGGTTGTCGAACTGCTGGGTCATTTCGTTGGTATTGAACGTACGCATCATTAACTCTCCTATGCCATTACGAGCGTCTGGGGCTGCTAAGCTGAGCCCAGGACGATTCATTGATCAGCGTCGGCGGGTTAGATCGCGCACCGTCACTGATGGGTTATCTTGCATTGCAGCATAGCAAGTGTTTTTGTGCAGCGCAACATCACGGGCGCAATGAATTTTTGACCGCGCGTGCCGCGCTGATATGGGCAAACGGTTGAACGAACAGTGGGTTTACCAAGAGGGGGCGCGAACACTAGTCTAAAAGCTACAGAGAATCGTTATCACATGGCGGTGTGGGTAGTCCGTGTCGCCGATGACTCACAAGGAGTGCAACATGGAAACACGTATCGAGCGGGATAGTATGGGCGAGTTGAAGGTTCCAGCCACGGCGCTTTATGGGGCACAAACGCAGCGTGCTATCAATAATTTTCCCGTGTCGGGCACGCCGATGCCGGAGGCCTTCGTTCATGCGGTTGCTCGTATTAAGCTGGCAGCGGCGCGCAGTAATCATCAGTTAGGGTTATTGGATGCCGAGCGTGCCCAGGCGATCGAAAAAGCCGCACAATCGGTGATCGATGGCCAGCATGATGAGCATTTTCCCATCGACGTTTTCCAAACGGGGTCGGGTACGTCGACCAATATGAATGTGAACGAGGTGTTAGCGACGTTGGCCAGTCGAGAGGGCATCGATGTCACGCCTAACGATCACGTCAATATGGGGCAATCCAGTAACGATGTCATTCCCACGGCGATCCACCTGTCAGCGGCTATTGCGGTGAACGAGTCACTACGCCCTGCGTTAACCGAACTCAAGGCAACGATCGACCGCCGTGCCAATGAGTTGAGTCATATCGTCAAAACCGGCCGTACCCACTTGATGGACGCCATGCCGCTTCGCATGGATCAAGAGCTAGGCGCGTGGTCTAGCCAGGTGGGTCAAGCCATCGAGCGGTTCGATAGTGCCATGACGCGACTATGCCGCCTTGCCCAGGGTGGCACCGCTGTAGGCACGGGTATCAATGCGCCGGAGGGATTTGCTGACTTGATGGCCAAAGACCTAAGCCAGCAAACAGGTCTCTCATTTGTACCTAACGATAGTTTCTTTGCCAGCTTGGCATCGCAAGATGCCGCGGTAGAGCTTTCCGGTCAGTTGAAGGGGTTGGCATGCGTCGTAATGAAGATCGCCAACGATCTGCGCTGGATGAACTCTGGGCCGCTAGCGGGGCTGGGTGAAATCGAATTGGAAGCATTGCAGCCGGGAAGTTCGATCATGCCCGGCAAGGTCAATCCCGTCATCCCTGAGTCGGCGGCGCAAGCGGCCGCTCAAGTGATTGGATTGGATGCTGCTATTACGGTGGCCGGACAAAGCGGCAATTTTCAGCTCAACGTCATGTTGCCACTCGTGGCCTCGAACCTGTTGACCTCGATTACATTGATGAGCAGTACCGCCACCTTGCTGGGTGAGCGCGCCATCGCCACCTTCACAGTCCGTGAAGACAATCTCCAAGGCCCGCTGGCGCGTAACCCCATCCTCGTCACCGCGCTCAACAGTGTGATTGGCTACAACGCGGCCGCTGCGATTGCCAAAAAGGCTTACCAAGCGGGGAGGCCCATCATCGATGTGGCGGAAGAAGAGACGGAGTTGGATCGAGCTACGTTGGAGCGGCTGCTCGATCCTACGGTACTGACGAAGGGCGGGGTGCCAGAGTAGCGAAGCGCCTTGACGCAGGGCAAGGCGGCTACGTCTTTTGGCGTTCCGTTTTGCCCTTTTGAATGGTCTCGCTGGCTTCTTGGCGCTCCTCTTGACTCGCTTCTGGATTGTCATGCTCATCTTGCCGTGAGGGGCGATAACAGAGCGTCGCGAGGATCGGGAAGTGGTCGGATCCGAAGGCGTCCAAGCGCTGCATACTGTCTAGCGTGAAGTGCTCACTGACGAATACGTGATCTAGTGGCCAGCGCAGAAACGGATAGTTTGCATGAAACGTGCTAAACATTCCTCGCCCGCGGCGCGGGTCGAGCATGCCACTGATCCGGCAAAACCGACGTGTCGTGCGTGACCAAGCGACGTCGTTGAGATCGCCCGCAACGAGCGTAGGCGATGGGTTCTGGTGAATTTCCTTGCCTACCAAGAGTAGCTCGGCGTCTCGCCAAAGCGATTTTTCACTCTCGCTGGGGGCGGGAGGGCGTGGATGCAGCGCATAGAAACGGATCTGATCGCCGCTCGCTAGGGTGACATAGGTATGGATAGAGGGGATGTCATCCTGAATCAACCATTTTACTTCCGTCTCGCTGAGCGTCAGTCGAGAGTACAAGTGCATGCCGTAAAGGTTGTCGAGGGGAATTTTTACGCTGTTTGGCCAGGCTTTTGAGAGAGCAGTATCCAACTGACGCTGCCACCACTGGTCGGATTCCAGCGTCAACACCATATCGGGCTGGTGCTGCTCTATCATGCTGATCAGCTTATCCGCTTGACGGTTTGGTGTGAGCACGTTAGCGATCAGTAACGTGATTTTCTGCTCATCCGGCGCCTTGCGGGTCGATTGAACCTGTACGGGCCAAAGTCGTGTCCAGGGAAAGATGTAGCGCAGTTGGAGCATGCAGGTGAGTAGCGACAACCCTATCGTGGCAGTCTGCCATCGGCTGGGGGGCAAGAGGAGTGCGCCAACGGCGGCGCAGAGCCCAGCGAGCACCGCGATTTGTAGTCGTGGAAACTCGAAACTTCGCACCCACCACCAACGTAGCCTTATTCGCGCGATGAGGGTGGATAATAGTAGTAAACCGGCGATGCATCCTAGCAAAGGCCCTAACAAAACCTATCTCCTTATCCGTAAGCGATCATGATTGATCTATGTGCAGCTTAGCCGGTAGGTTTGATAAGTGTCGATGTAATTTGCGGGAGCGGGTAGGGTAAGGCACTAAAGTAGGCAAAGGCGCAAAAATGACTTGCAATTCAGCCATGAAGCCGTAGAATACGCATCCGTTGCACAGCAGGACCATAGCTCAGTTGGTTAGAGCGCCACGTTGACATCGTGGAGGTCGGCGGTTCAAATCCGCCTGGTCCTACCAAATCTATCCGTGCACATTTCTAGGACCATAGCTCAGTTGGTTAGAGCGCCACGTTGACATCGTGGAGGTCGGCGGTTCAAATCCGCCTGGTCCTACCAGATAGTCACAAAAAAGCCCTGCTCATCGAGCGGGGCTTTTTTGTGTGCGCCTGTTTTATCGTTTGGCGTCTTGCATCATACGAAGCGAGGAAGGTCTGTTTGCCGTATGAAAGTCGCCACCAGCGCCTCGATGCCCGCCTGATCTTCTTGGCTAAAGCGCGCGTGCTGCGGGCTGTCGATATCCAGTACACCCCATACGACACCATCGCTCACGATAGGAACGACCAGCTCGGAACGTGAATCGGCGTCGCAGGCGATGTGGTCGGCCACCGCGTGTACGTCATCGACACGTTGCGTTGCCTGTTCACGGGCCGCTGCTCCACAAACACCTTTGCTAAATGGAATGGGGTGGCAGGCGGGTTTGCCCTGAAACGGCCCGAGGCACAGCAGTTGCGGTTCGCGCTGCAGATAAAAGCCAACCCAGTTTAGCGTCTCTAGCGCTTGCTGAATGAAAGCGCAGGTTTGGGCGCTGTTGGTCAGCCAGTCGCGAGTGTCTAACAAAGCTTCTAGCTGACGGTTGAGTAGGGTGTAATCGGTGGTCGACATACCATTTCCTTGATGAAAAACGCATCAGGCCAGCCTTTCGGCTGGCCTGATAATGAATCATGAACGGGTGAGAGTTACTCGTCAGTCCAGCCTGGTACCGCCGCACCTTTGAACAGCTCGTCGGCTTTCTCGATCACTTCCTCACGCTGATAGGCGTCGACCAACTGGCGAATTTCTTCGCGATCTTCATCGCCACCGCGAACCGCAATCAGGTTGACGTAGGGAGACTCAGGGCCTTCCTTGATCAGCGCATCGTCCAGGCTCAGGCCAGCCGGCTGGGCGAAGGTGTTGTTGATGAAAGCCATGTCGACATCCGGCAGGACACGGGGCAACTGCGCTGCTTCGATTTCACGGAAGCGGAAGCCGCGCGGATTTTCTGCGATATCGATCGGCGTGGCTTCCAGGAAGGTCGGATCGTTGAGCGTGATCAAACCTTCGTTATGCATCAAAATGAGCGCACGCCCTTCGTTGGAAGGGTCGTTGGGTAGCGCGATTTGGGCACCGTCCGGCAGCTCATCGATGCTGTCGTACTTTTCAGAATACGCGCCGATGGGGTACACGAAGGTGTAACCAGCAATGGCAAAATCGTAGCCACGGTCATTGACCATCGCCTGCATGTAGGGCTCGTGCTGGTAGGCGTTGGCATCCAGGCTGCCATCGGCCAGCGCCGCGTTCGGTGTGACGTAGTCGGTGAACTCGATGATTTCGACGTTCAGGTCGTACTCTTCTTTGGCAATGCGCGCGGCCACTTCCATGACTTCGGTTTCGGGGCCGGCGACGGTGCCCATTTTGATGGTACGGGTTTCCGCATTGGCCACGTTGATGGCCAGAGCCAGTGCGGTCAGGCTGCCGATAATGACTTTTTGCATGGCATTACTCCAGTGTCGTTGTGCATCGTGTTGCAATGATGCGGGAATAAGAAACGCAAGTCTAATGCGTTTTTGTTATATTTAGCTATGCCAATGAAAGAGGCTGGCTATGACTATTTACGGTCGCTTTTGCGCACCAAGTAGTCGCCCAGGCTTTGAAACCCTTGTACCAGTACGACTAGGATCACCACGGTGATCAGCATGATCGTGGGGTTGAAGCGGTTGTAGCCGTAGCGAATGCCTAGGTCGCCTAGTCCGCCGCCGCCCACGGCGCCCGCCATGGCCGAGTAACTCACTAAGGTGACCAGCGTGATGGTGAGGCCCGTGATGATGCCGCCGCGCGCTTCGGGAATCAGTACCTTGGTAATGATTTGCCAAGGTGTTGCCCCCATGGCTTGCGCAGACTCGATCAGTCCCGGAGAGATCTCATTCAGCGCGCCCTCGATAAGGCGGGCCACGAAGGGAATAGCGGCAATCGTCAGCGGTACCGACGCGGCATTGATGCCGATGGAAGTGCCCACCAACATGCGAGTGAAGGGAATGATGGCGACCATCAAAATGATGAACGGAATCGAACGCCCGATGTTGGTGATGATGCCCAGTGCCTGGTTGAGAATGGGCATCGCCATGATTTGCCGCGGGCGGGTCACGTAAAGCATGACGCCCAGGGGCAGGCCCAATAGGGTGGCAATCACACCCGATACGGCCACCATGTAAAGGGTATCCAGCGTGGCCTGTAAAATGAGATCAAACATTGCGCTGGACATGACCAAGTACCTCCACCTGTAGTTGATGCGCTTCTAAATAGGACATGGCTTGTTGGGTTTGCTCATGGCTGCCCAGTAGCTCGGCAATCATTAGGCCCAGCGTGCGGTCTTGTATGGACTCGACTTTGGCCTGCAGGATGCTGACGTCCACGCTGCACTCCCGCGCCAGACGAGAAATGAGCGGTGTTGAAACGGCGTCACCCGAGAACGTTAGCCGCACCACCGGGTGCGTGTGTTCATTAGGGCGCTCTTCCAGGCGCTCCAGTAGCTCTTTCGGGGGGCTGAGTTGTAAGAAGTCGTTCAAAAAGTCGCGACCAAGCTGCGTTGCAGGCGCGGTAAAGAAGTCGCCCACTTCCGCGTCCTCTACCAGCTTGCCATCAGAGATCAGGCTGACCCGGTGGCAGATCGATTTCACCACTTCCATTTCGTGGGTAATGAGCAGGATGGTGATGCCCAGTTGGTGATTGATGTCGCGCAGCAGCTCGAGAATCGAGCTAGTGGTCTGTGGGTCCAGCGCCGAGGTCGCTTCATCGCACAGCAGCACATGCGGTTTGCTGGCAAGGGCGCGGGCAATGGCAACACGCTGTTTCTGGCCGCCGGAGAGCTGGGCGGGGTACTGCTTCGCTTTATCGGCAAGGCCGACCATCTCGAGCAGCGGAAGAACGCGGTTTTTGATCGCGCTGCGCTTTTCACCCATCAGTTCCAAGGGGAGGGCGACATTATCAAAAACGGTGCGTGTGGTGAGTAGGTTGAAGTGTTGAAAAATCATGCCGATACGATGACGAGCATGATTCAGTTCGCTGCGGCTCAGCCCGGTCATCTCTTGCCCATCCACGACCACGCTGCCGCTCGTGGGGCGCTCGAGTAGATTGACGCAGCGGATGAGGGTGGATTTGCCAGCGCCGGAAAGGCCAATGACACCGTGAATCGTGCCTTTGGGGATCGTTAAATCGACGTTTTGAAGGGCATGCACGGCACCATCGCCGCTGCCATAAGTTTTACTAACGTTGCTAAGTTCAATCATAGCGTCTGCCTTAATGGTAGGCCGAAGACGGAGTGCGAGGGGGCAAGCGTAGGGCGGGGAACAAAAAAAGGCCACCCTTGCGGGTGGCCATCAACGCTGGACACACCCTTTTAGCTGCACTTCACCCCGCCAAAGGCCAGGTGGACGCCCGCAATCTGGGTACAAATCGGCGTCATTACATTTGCGGCGAAAGTCTAAAGAGCGATGGGGGCGTTGTCAACGGAAAGCGTTCTATTTCATGTTTTTAAGTTTTTAAACAGATCTATTTTCTTTTTTTGGTTGTTTTTTTGGGTTTTTATTGCTGTTGAGTAAAGGTATGGCGGGGTGTTAGCAGCAAAAAAACATGATCGATCAAGCGTGGGTGCTGCCTGGCTGCACAAGGTTGGGTCATTAGTAGTAAGCTTACGCAAGTTTTTATGGCCTATGCCACCCTGCTCACCTGTAAAGAAAGGAAGGGATCATGTTCACGGGTATCGTTCAAGGTACTGCTGAGATTGTCGAAGTGCGCGAGCTAGAGGAGTTCCGCACCCATGTGGTTGCCTTGTCAGAAGAGCTTAGGAGCGGTTTGGAAATTGGCGCGTCCGTCGCGCATAACGGTGTGTGCCTGACGGTGACGGCCATCGAGGGCGAGCGTGTCAGTTTCGACCTGATGCGAGAAACGCTGCGACTGACCAATCTTGGTGCAATTACCCCGGGGCAATGCGTCAACATAGAGCGTGCGGCCCGCTTCGGTGATGAGATTGGCGGTCACTCTATGTCCGGTCACATCATTTGTATGGCGCAGATCGTCGCCATCGAAGAGGCGCCCAATAATCGCCGTATCTGGTTCGCACTACCGGAAAAGGCCGCTAAATTCGTTTTTGAGAAAGGCTACATTGGCGTTGACGGCATCAGCCTCACCGTGGGTGCCGTGCGGCCATCGGCGGATGGGGCGGGGGTCGAGTTCAGTGTTAATCTGATCCCCGAGACACTATCCCGTACGGTATTGGGCAGCCGCTCGATGGGCGATTGGGTCAATATCGAGATCGATCCGCAAACACAGGTCATCGTGGAAACGGTGGAGCGGGTATTGGCGAGCCGGTCCTTTTAGCAATTTGAGGGTATTGCTTTGGGCTTTTGTTGACCGATCGGTTAGCTGATGGCCTAAAGTTTGCTAAACAGTAAGTGAGGGAACGTGCCCTCGATCAACGGCTGCATGTACGGCACTCGCATCACGCGGTGCCTTTCGGTAGTATGTGCGGCTTTTCTCGCACCAAGGGACGCATTCGGCGTAAGCGCGAAGGATAAAAACTACATGAAACTTCTGGACAACTACTTCAAGCTCACAGAGCAGAAGACCAACCTCAAGACGGAAGTGATCGCAGGGGTCACGACGTTCTTAACCATGGCCTACATCATTTTCGTCAACCCGAGCATTCTGTCGGAAGCGGGGATGGATTATGGCGCTGTCTTTGTAGCAACCTGTCTAGCGGCGGCCATCGGCTGTTTCGTGATGGGCCTGTGGGCTAACTACCCCATTGCTCAAGCGCCGGGCATGGGGTTGAACGCCTTCTTCACCTACGGTGTGGTGCTGGGCATGGGGTATACCTGGGAAGCGGCGCTAGGGGCCGTCTTCTTCTCGGGTTTGACGTTCTTCCTGCTGAGTATTTTCAAAATTCGCGAGTGGATCATCAACTCCATTCCGCTCTCGTTGCGCCTGGGGATTGCCGCCGGTATCGGTTTGTTCCTTGCGATGATTGCCCTCAAGAATGCGGGTATCGTGGTCGCTAATCCGGCTACGTTCGTGTCGCTCGGCGACTTGTCAGAGCCAGCGCCGCTGTATGCCTTGCTGGGCTTTTTCGTGATTACTGCCTTGGCCTATTTGCGCGTCACGGGCGCGGTCATGATCGGGATCATCGGGGTGACCGTGCTGGCCATGGTGCTGGGGCATAACCAGTATGGCGGCATCATGTCCATGCCGCCTTCCATTGCGCCGACGTTCATGGCCATGGACCTGATGGGGGCGCTGGATGTCGCCATGCTCAGCGTCATTTTCGCGTTCCTATTCGTCGATTTGTTCGATACGTCCGGCACGCTGGTGGGGGTTGCTCACCGTGGCAAGCTACTGGATGAAAACGGTAAGCTGCCACGTATCGGGCGTGCCATGATGGCCGATAGTACTGCGTCGATGGCCGGTGCAGCGCTGGGTACCTCCACCACCACCAGCTACATCGAGTCCACGGCGGGCATCGTCTCCGGTGGGCGTACTGGGTTGACGGCGGTCGTGGTCGGCCTACTGTTTTTGATCAGCCTGTTTTTCGCGCCGCTGGCTGGCTCTATCCCCGCCTATGCGACAGCCGGTGCGCTTCTTTATGTCGCTGTGCTGATGGCGGGAAGCTTGGCGCATGCGAATTGGGAAGATCCCACCGACGCGGCCCCGGTCCTGATCGCGGCGATTGCCATGCCGCTGACCTTCTCCATTGCGGAAGGTATTGCCCTGGGTTTCATCAGCTACGTGGCGATCAAAACGCTGTCGGGCCGCTTCGCGGATCTCAACCCGGCGGTGGTGGTGTTGGCGCTGCTATTTGCAGCAAAGTTTCTATTCATGGGCTAACTGCTCAATCTTCGACTAATCAATGAGAGACGCGATGAGCATCTACGGCGATTACATTAAGTCCGTTATTCGCACGGTTCCTGACTGGCCAGAGCAGGGGGTGAATTTTCGTGATATTACCCCCTTGCTGCAAAACAGCGCTGCTTTTCGTAAGCTGATCGACAGTTTCGTGCACCGCTACCAGGAAATGAATCTGGATGCCATCGCGGCCATCGACGCCCGTGGCTTCATTATTGGTGCACCGCTGGCGTACGAGCTGGGCTGCAGCTTCGTTCCCGTGCGTAAGAAGGGCAAACTGCCGTTCAAAACCATTAGTGAAACCTACACGCTGGAGTATGGCCATTCGGAAGTCGAGCTCCATGCCGATGCGTTTCAGGAAGGGGATCGGATTTTGCTCATGGATGATCTGATCGCGACGGGGGGAACGATGCTGGCAGCGGCTAACTTGATTCAGCGCTGCGGTGGCCACGTCGTGGAGACGGCAACGATTATCGATCTACCCGAATTGGGTGGTTCTCAGAAGATTCGCGATGCGGGCTACAGCGTCTTCGCGGTCTGTTCCTTCAACGAAGACGAGTAACGTCCCATGAGCAGCGAACGCTATCATCAACACTTCACCGTCTCTTGGGACCAAATTCATCGCGACGTGCGCCAGCTCTGCCATCTGCTCATCGAGCGAGACTTCAAAGGCATCGTAGCGATTACCCGTGGCGGCTTGATTCCGGCGGCGCTGATTGCCCGCGAGCTGAACATTCGCCTGATCGATACCGTGTGCATCAAGAGCTACGATCACATGGAGCAGGGCGGGTTGGATATCATGAAAGGGGTCGACCATGATGGCGATGGCTGGCTGTTGGTCGACGATCTCGTCGATACCGGTAAAACGGCCCGTGCCGTGCGTGAAATGTTGCCTAAAGCACATTTTGTCACGATTTACGCCAAACCAGAGGGACGCCCTTTGGTGGATCAATATCTGACAGAAGTGGCTCAACAGTGCTGGATCCAATTCCCTTGGGATATGGGCATTGCCTACGTCGAGCCACTCGCCGATCAAATGAAGAAGTGATATGGCTAACCCGTTACCCGATGATTGGAGCCATTGGCTAGGGCAGGAGTTTCAGGCGGAATACATGTCCGCTTTGAAGGCGTTTTTGGCCGACGAAAAGGCGGCCAAGAAAGTTATCTATCCGCATTCGTCGAATTGGTTTCGTGCCTTTGAATTAACGCCTCTCGCGTCGGTAAAGGTTGTGATTTTGGGTCAAGACCCTTACCACGGGCCTAATCAAGCGCACGGGCTTTGCTTTTCGGTGCAGCCGGGTGTCCCGGTGCCCCCATCGCTTGTCAACATCTACAAGGAGTTGGCGAGTGACGTTGGCTTTACGCCGGTGCAGCACGGTTTTTTGGAGGCGTGGGCCAAGCAGGGGGTATTGCTATTGAACACGGCGCTGACGGTCGAGCAGGGCAATGCCGCGTCGCATCGTGGTAAAGGCTGGGAGCTCTTCACCGATCAAGCTATTGAGACCGTCAGTCGTCATGCCGAGCCCAGCGTATTTCTTCTTTGGGGGAGTCACGCGCGGCAGAAAAAGGCGCTGATCGATACCTCTCGCCATTTGGTGCTGGAATCACCGCATCCTTCCCCACTGTCGGCGCACCGTGGCTTTTTTGGCAATCGTCATTTTTCCAAAGCTAACCAGTTCTTGGAAGCGCAGGGGCGCTCGCCCATTGATTGGCAATTACCGGAAACCCCTTAACCTCATGGTCAGTTGCGGGTAGAATGTCGCGCAATTTGTAAGCATGTCGATGGTGGCTCAGCAGGCTGCCATCTTGAATCCCCTGCAGTGAGGAAGTCCCATGAGTGTCTACGCCATTAACCATCCGCTTGTTCAACATAAGCTGGGACTAATGCGCGAAGCTGATTTGAGCACTAAAAGCTTTCGTGAACTGGCAGGTGAAGTGGCTAAACTCCTGACCTACGAAGCGACCAAGGGTCTGGAGCTCGAAGATCATGAGATTCAAGGCTGGAACGGTGAGCCTATAGCGACACGTCGCTTGAAAGGCAAAAAGGTGACCATCGTTCCGATTCTGCGGGCGGGCTTAGGTATGTTGGAAGGCGTGACAGACCTTATTCCTAGCGCGCGGGTCAGTGTCGTTGGCCTGTATCGCGATGAAGAGACGCTGCAGCCGGTGCCGTATTTTGCAAAATTCGCCAACGACATCGAAGAGCGTATGGCGATTGTGATCGACCCGATGCTGGCAACCGGTGGTTCGATGGTGGCTACGTTGGACATGCTGCGTGAGCGTGGCTGTGAACACATGAAAGTCATCGTATTGGTGGCTGCCCCTGAAGGGATTAAACGGGTGCAAGATGCGTATCCCGATGTAGAAATTTACACTGCCTCGGTGGATGACCGACTCGATGAGAATGGCTACATCGTCCCCGGCTTGGGAGATGCCGGCGACAAAATTTTCGGAACGCGCTGAGCGCTCCGTCTCAAAACGCCCCTTACGCTTTGCGTTAGGGGCATTTTTTTGCCTCCGTGACTTGGCTATGTACGAACACTATCTGCGCTAGCCGCCATTTCGTACAAAACCTAATAACAGACCCTAGGAGTGGTGTGATGATAACGAGTGCGATACAAGAGTCTTGGCCAAAAATGTTACTGACCGGCGCGCAGATGCTGTTCGTGGCCTTTGGTGCATTGGTACTGGTTCCGCTATTGACTGGGTTAGATCCCAGCGTGGCGCTGTTTACAGCCGGACTCGGTACGCTGGTCTTTCATGGCGTCACCAAGCAGAGCGTGCCGGTATTTCTGGCCTCCTCGTTTGCCTTCATCGCGCCCATTCAGGGCTCTGTCGCCAGCTTCGGCGTGTCGGCGACGCTGGGTGGGTTGATGGCGGCCGGGTTGGTGTACGTGGTGATTTCTCAGGCGGTACGGCTGAAAGGGACGGCTTGGCTGCACCGGCTGTTGCCCGCCGTGGTGGTCGGTCCCGTCATCATGGTGATTGGTTTGGCGCTCGCCCCGGTCGCCGTCAGCATGGCAACCGGCGAGACCAGCGACTCCATTGGCTACGGCCAAGCGATATTTCTTTCCATGGCAAGTCTGTTGGTGACCCTGGTGCTCGCAGTATTTGGCCGCGGCCTGTTGCGTTTGGTGCCCATCATGGGCGGTATTGCAACGGGCTACGCGCTGGCGCTCATCATGGGAGTGGTTGACTTTACGCCGGTGCGCGATGCGGCTTGGCTGTCGTTACCCAACTTTACGGCGCCTAGTTTCCATTGGGCGGCCATCCTGTTCATGATTCCGGTCGCGATTGCGCCTGCCGTCGAGCATATTGGTGACATGGTGGCGATTGGTTCGGTCACGCGTACCAACTATCTGGAAAAGCCTGGCTTGCATCGCACGCTACTGGGCGATGGTTTGGCCACCACCGTCGCTGCGCTGTTTGGTGGGCCGCCTAACACGACTTACTCAGAAGTCACCGGTGCCGTGACGCTGACCAAGGCCTTCAATCCGATGTACATGGTGGTGGCGGCGGTCATCGCTATCGTTTTGGCCTTTGTCGGCAAGCTTGGTGCGCTATTGCAAACCATCCCTGGGCCAGTCATGGGGGGCATCATGACGCTTCTGTTTGGCTCGATTGCCGTGGTCGGTATGAATACTCTCGTGCGGGCAGGGCAGTCGTTGACGGCGGCGCGTAACTTGGTGGTGGTGTCGCTGATCTTGGTGTTTGGCATCGGCGGTATGCAATTTGGTGGCGGGCAGTTCACGCTACAGGGCGTAAGTTTGGCCGCTCTGGTCGGCATTGCGTTAAACTGGTTGCTACCAGCAGAAAAAGAGGGTGAGTGAGTCGTGACAGACAGGATGCGTTATGAGTGAGGCGCTACGCTGCCCGTTTCCGGTTCTGGGGGTGGCTGCCTGGAGTGGTACCGGTAAAACCACGCTGTTAGAGAAATTGTTGCCGCTTCTGCGCGGCATGGGAGTGTCGGTGGCGGTTATCAAACATGCGCACCATCATTTCGACGTGGACCAGCCGGGTAAGGACAGCTACAGGTTACGCAGCTCGGGGGCAGCGCCCATGTTGATTGCGTCGCGCCATCGCTATGCGCTGATGCAAGAGACGCCGGGGCAAGAGGAGCCCGACTTGGCCCATTTGCTGGCATTAATGGCTCCCCATTCGCCTGATTTGGTGATTGTGGAAGGCTTCAAAGCTTGGCCGATACCGAAGTTGGCGCTCTATCGAGAGGGAATTGGAGACCCGGCGATTCTTTCCGACCCTTGGGTGCAGGCCGCTGCGTTGACCGGCGAGCCTCCTGTGAAGCTTGCGTCTTCGGTCACGCGTTTGGATTTGAATCGCTGTGACGCGATCGCCCGCTGGGTCAGTGACTGGGCCGACCAACAGCGGCGCAACTTGGCTTGATGATAAAAGGTGACACCATGCAGTTAACCCACCTGAACGCGCACGGCGAAGCCAATATGGTCGACGTCGGCGATAAGCAAGAGACACGTCGAGAGGCCGTCGCCTCGGGGCGTATCGTCATGCAGCCTGCTACCTTGAAGTTGCTGAGCGACGGCGCGTTGCCCAAAGGCGATGTGCTGGCCACGGCGCGTATTGCAGGGATCCAAGCGGCTAAACGCACCCACGAGCTCATTCCTCTGTGCCACTCGCTGGCACTTTCTAAAGTCGCGGTAGAGTTCGATATCGATCACGATCAGGGGTGGGTGAGTGTGACCGCCATGTGCCGTTTGAATGGCCGTACCGGGGTCGAGATGGAGGCGCTGACCGCCGTATCGGTCGCCTGTCTGACGCTTTACGATATGTGTAAAGCGGTCGACAAGGCAATGCGTATCGAAGCGGTACACCTGGATAGCAAGCAGGGCGGACAGCGCGGCGATTATCGCCGTGAAATGGCGGCGCCCATCGTCACTGGTGAAGGTGCTGCGGGCGAGGTGAGCCTCGGCGAGCGCTGTGTCTCACCCTGTGTGCGGGTCAAGTTTTTGGCCGAGCTGCGCGAGCGCGTTGGAGAGAGTGATTTGGCCATTGGGTTGGACAAATTGCCAAGCCGTGATGTGGCTGGGCTAAAAGCCGCGCTCAAAGCTCAAGATGCGCGCTTCTCAGTGCTGGCAGACCGTCGAACGCTGTGCGCGATTAACCAGGTGATGGCCAACGACAGCGCACGCATTACCGATGAAGACGAAGTGGCCTTTTTCCCCCCGGTGACCGGAGGCTGAGCCGTGTCCGTTAACGAACAGAAAGCACCCGACATAGGGGTAGTCGTGCAGTCTGCTCCGTTCTCCATGGCCTACGGTTATGAAAGCGCGTTGCGCCAGCGTACCGACATTGGCGCGATCGTCACCTTTACGGGGCTGGTGCGAGATTTCAACGAAACGCCCGACGTCATCGGTTTGACCCTGGAACACTACCCAGGCATGACCGAGCGCACCTTGGCACGTATTGCAGAGCAAGCGTGTCAGCGGTGGTCATTGCAAGCGGTGAGGGTCATTCATCGCGTGGGAGATTTGTTGCCGGGGGACCCCATTGTCAGGGTGCTGGTTGCCAGTGCACACCGCCGAGATGCCTTCGAGGCCTGCGATTTCATCATGGACTACTTGAAGACCCAGGCACCTTTCTGGAAAAAAGAGCACTCTAGACAGGGAGCATACTGGGTGAAAGAGCGCGACACCGATCAGCAAGACGCTGCTCGGTGGTAGTGCTCAAGGCTCGTCGTTCAATTCCTCGATGGTTGGCATCTCGGCGGCCATGATCTGCAGGTGCACCTCGGGCATATGCTGCAAGTGATTCGCCAACCAGTGTACCAACCGAGGCTGTAGCGCATGGCGTAAATCGGCTAGCGTATCTGCGGTGATCTCATCGAGCTGCTCGTCCAGCCACTCGCTAAAGCTGTCTTCATCCATGGGGCTGGCCCCGCTAGCATCCAGCATCAAGCGTCCAATGCGGCACCAGCCCGTCTCGGTGGCCGCTACCGGCAAAGCCAAAAAAAGGCTGCCGCGACGTGCCGAGGAGTGGCCCGTATCCAAGCCAGGATGAGCGACTACGCTATTTTGATTGACGATGCAGGGAGGCTGAGGATAGCGCGTCTCGCAGCGTAACCCTTGCTGGTCGAGCACTAGCATGTCGCCATTCACAGGCGTCAGCGGTGCTTGAATGCCCAGCTCTTCGGCAAGCGCTTGATGCGCCGCTTGATGGCGAGCCTCGCCATGCACCGGTAGCAGCATTTTGGGTCTGACCCACTGATAGAGCTTTCTAAGCTCTTCCTGGGCAGGGTGTCCGGTAGCGTGAAGCTCGGGATGGTTCGTTTCATCGAACAGCGTGACATCGAGTTGCAACAAACGCTTTTTAAGCTGCTCGATGGGGCGCTCATTGCCTGGAATGGCTTTGGCAGAAAAAATCACGCTATCGCCCGGTTCTAAATCGACAAAGGGGTGGCGACGCTGGGCCAATCGTTGCAAGGCGGCGCGAGGCTCGCCCTGGCTACCGGTGGCAATGATCACGACCTCTTCAGGGGGGAGGTAGCCCAGGTCATGGGCGGGCACCAGGGGCGGGAAGTCGTCCAAATAGCCCAGGCCTCTGGCCACACTCACCATCCGCTCCATCGAGCGGCCCATCAGGCTAACCCGGCGTCCACTCGCCTGGGCTGCCAAACCAATGGCCAATACCCGCGCTAGGTTGCTGGCAAAGCAAGACACGACCACCCTGCCTGTGCAAGCGCTCAGCGTGTTCGCCAACGCCTTGGCAACGTCCCCTTCGCTGGCGGACTGTCCCGGCATGGGCGCGTTGGTTGAATCCCCTACCAGCAAATCGACCGGTGCCAGTGCTCTGAATTGAGCCGCATTGACCGGTGAGCCAATGAGCGGGGTTGGGTCCAGTTTCCAATCACCCGTGTGGAGAATGCGGTAATCCCCCGCTTGCATCATGATGGCGCAGCTCTCGGGGATGGAGTGGGTAACGCTGAGATAGCGAAGGGTGAAGGGGCTACTCTCTACTGCCTCCCCCGGTTCGATGGTCTGGATCGCTGCGCTACTGAGCTGATGTTCGGCAAACTTGTAGCGCAAGAGTCCCGCTGCGAGTGGGGTGGCAAAAATCGGGCAGCCCCATTTGGGCCAAAGCCACGCCACGGCGCCGATGTGGTCTTCATGGCCGTGGGTAATGAACAGGGCTTTGGGGGTGATCTTGAGCGCTTCCAGGGTTTCCGTGTTGGGGACTTGAAGCGGAGAATTCGGCAGGTCTTGGCGAATCATCATGCCGCAATCAACGGCGATCCACTGATCGTCATACCCATACAGCGTGAGGTTCATTCCAATTTCGCCACAGCCACCAAGCGGTAGCAGGCGCAGGGGCGGGCGGCGACGGGGACGAAGTTGAACGCGTGATGGATGCATCAGTTATGAAAAGCCTAGAAAGTAATGTCTTAACTATACGGGATGCGGGGGGCGGGTAACAATCATCGCGGCACCAGACCGCGGTGCTTCCTTATCTTGCTTACGTTACACTAATGCGGCTAAAGCGTTTATCTGCCGTTAGGCAGGTGCTTGGCGAGCGTGCCGTTAAATACGTTAAGAGTGTCTGTGATGTCTCATTATTACCGTTTAGTTGTTTCCTGCCCCGATCAGGTGGGCATTGTGGCGCGTGTCTCAAGCTTTATTGCTCAGCAGGGTGGTTCCATTACCGAAGCAAGCCAGCACTCTGATTTAGAGACTGGTCGCTTTTTCATGCGCTATGAAATTCTGGCGGACTCACTGGGTATGTCGGCGGAAGCGTTGCGCACGGCGTTCGAGCCCGTCGCCGCCGAATTCGATATGCAGTGGTCGTTGGTAGATACGCAAAAGCGTCGCCGTGTGGTGCTCATGGTGTCTAGAGAGTCTCACTGCTTGGTCGACTTGCTGTATCGCTGGCAAGCAGGCGAGCTGGATTGCGATATCGTGGGCGTCATTTCTAACCATGACGATATGCGTTCACTCACGGAGTGGTACGGTATTCCCTATCATCACGTACCGGTCGATCCTACCAACAAGCAGCGGGCATTCGATCAAGTGCAAGAGCAGATAGATGCGGCCCGCGCCGACTGTGTGGTGCTGGCGCGCTACATGCAAATACTGCCGCCTTCCCTTTGCGAACGCTATGCGGGCCGAGTCATCAATATCCACCACAGTTTCCTGCCGTCGTTCGCGGGTGCCAAGCCGTATCATCAAGCTTATGAGCGCGGTGTGAAGCTGATCGGTGCGACCTGCCATTACGTCACCGAAGAGCTGGACGCGGGCCCGATCATCGAGCAGGACATACATCGGGTCAGCCATTGCCACACGCCGACCGATCTCGTTCGCTTCGGTCGCGACGTTGAAAAAGCGGTGTTGGCGCGTGGTTTACGCTGGCACTTGGAAGATCGTGTGCTCATTCACGGCAATAAAACGGTCGTCTTTAGTTAATCTACCGGGGGCGCTATGTCGTTTGCACAGAGCGTATTGGCACCATGGGCGCTGGTGATGACGTGGTTGTTGTCATTGGGCATGGTGGGCTGGTGCATTTGGCTGCGCCCTTGGCAACCGTTGCTCGAAGATACCGCGCTCCAACATCGATGGTTGGCCGCGACGCTTGTCGTCATGCTGTTTTGGCAGCTTCGCGCTCAAGCAGTGGATTGGTTGACGCTTCACCTAGTATTTACGGTGTTAATGACGCTGGTCTTTAAAATGCCGTTAGCGCTGCTGAGCAACGTAATGATCAACGCTGCCATGGTAGCGATTGGACGTAACGAGTGGAACCTTCTTGGGGCGAACGTACTGGTGACTGGCATCGTGCCTGCTATGGTGACAGGCATCGTGTGGCGTCTGGTGGATCGCCGCCTGCCGGATAATTTGATGGTGTTCTTATTCGCCTGCGGATTTTTCGGCGCAGCGCTGTCGACGTTAGGTGGCGGGCTTGTCGCGGTGGCGCTCATCATATTGGCGGGCACGGATCCTGAGGCCGTATATCTCGCTCAAGAGTATGCCCGCTTTTTACCGCTGCTGATGCCGTCGGAAGCCTTCATCACCGGGATGCTGCTCAGCATCTTGCTAGTCTACCACCCAAGTTGGGTGGCCACCTTCAATGACCACCGTTACATCGACTCACAGTAAATACACTTCGTGTGCCGGGTCTGACCACGGCCTCAGCTCAGCCGAGCGCTTGTCCGTTTCCGCCCCGAATAACGCCGACGCCGACACCCTCGATATCCAGTTGTTGGGTGCGCAGATCGATCTCGATCGGTGGGAAGTCGGCATTCTCGGCGATCAACGTGACTTGATGGCCCTGGCGTTTAAAACGCTTGACCGTCACTTCGTCTTCTAACCGTGCTACGACGATCTGGCCATCGCGTACGCGATCAGTGCGATGAACGGCCAGAAGATCGCCTTCCAAAATGCCGACATCTTTCATGGAGAGGCCGCGTACACGTAATAGGTAATCGGCTTTGGGCGTAAAATACTCGGCTGGAAGCGGGCAGTAGCGGTCTATGTGTTCGGCAGCCAAGATTGGACTACCGGCGGCAACTTCGCCAATCACGGGTAGCCCATTGGGTACAGGCTCGGAGGCGGCCGTTGTCGTTGCTGGCACTTCGCTAGGTTCCAGCACCTCCTGGTTCGGTAGCCGAATTCCCCGCGACGTATTTCGAATGATGCGTATGGCGCCTTTACGCTCGAGCGCACGCAAATGCTCCTCGGCAGCATTTGGAGAGCGGAACCCCAGCGCCTTGGCGATTTCAGCGCGCGTTGGCGGGTACCCCAGGTCACCCATGGTTTTGACGATGAAATCAAATACGTGCTGCTGACGTGCTGTGAGTGGACGAGACATACCAAACTCCAAAACAGTGAAAAGACAGTAGCTACATGTCGGCTTAATCAGTATGTGTTTAAGTATACAGTATGTTGCTCTGTCCAGTACATGGTCCATGACAAACGCCAGTACATAGCGAGCTCTTTGAAAGCTAGGTAAAGAAGGCGCCGCCCATGGACCGTTGGCGAACTGGATAAGTGATTGAGCCTGTCAAACATATGTCATAGTATGCAGCGTTGTTTAAAACACCTGTTTTTTGGAGGGCGAGATGGCCCAATCAGATACGGTAACGCGTATATTGGACACGGCAGAGGTGCTATTTGCAGAGCGAGGCTTTGCCGAGACGTCGCTGCGCAATATCACCAGCAAGGCACGCGTCAATTTGGCGGCCGTCAACTACCACTTTGGTTCCAAAAAAGCACTGATTCAAGCGGTGTTCGCTCGCTATCTCGATCCGTTTTCGGCACGTTTTCATACGGCACTGGATGAACTCGAGACGCGCCATCAAGGTCAACCGATTCCTTTGGAAGTGCTGCTTGAGACCATGGCGACCACGGTGTTGGCCGTCCCGGCAGAACGCAATAGCCTGAAAGTGTTCATGAGGCTCCTGGGTCTGGCGTATAGCCAGGCTCAGGGGCATTTAAGGCGTTATATTCAGCAGCAATATGGCGACGTGTTTACGCGCTTCACCGAGCTGGTGCGCCAAGCGACCCCAGACCTGCCGGACGCTGAGCGTTTCTGGCGGCTACACTTTATGTTGGGAACGGTGATATTCACGCTGTCAGGCTTGGATGCGCTGCGTGATATCGCCGCCAAGGATTACCAAGAACAGGTCACGGTGCGAGATCTGGTACGACGCCTGCGGCCCGTCGTGGTCGCCGCCATGAATGCGCCGTTGCCCGCCGCGGTTGAAGAGGGTCACCATGGAAACGCCCAAGCTAGCTGAGCTGCCGCCTACACACGGTGGTTGGATAGAGATCGATACCCAGCGTCAGAGACTCTGCTGGTGGCAAGGTAACGATATTCAGCATGAGTGTACGATTTCGACGGGGCTGGCAGGCGTTGGGCAGGAAGAGGGCAGCGGTCAAACGCCGCTTGGCTGGCACTACGTTCGCGCATCGATTGGCCAAGGCTGCCCCGATAACGCGGTATTTCAGGGGCGCCGTTGGACGGGCGAAGTCTATTCGCCAACTCTCGCGGCCAGCTTCCCCAAGCGTGACTGGATCCTGACGCGGATACTTTGGCTATGCGGTTTGGAGCGCGGCGTGAATCGCGGGGGAAACGTCGATTCCCAGCGGCGCTACATATACTTGCATGGCACCCCAGAGGATCAGCCCATGGGCACGCCAGCCTCACACGGTTGTATACGCGTGCGCAATCACGATTTACATTTCCTATTCGATCACGCCCAGCCCGGTACGCCGGTTTGGCTGCATTAAGCCCACCCACAGGACGTCGCGCCAGAATTTTGACACGCCAAGCGGTTAGTCTAGAATGGCGCCCTTTTTGTTGGACTCACCATCATGACGCAACCCATTGGCCCGGTCATGCTCGACCTTGAAGGGCCACAGTTAACCAACGCTGACAAGCGCCTGCTAAAAGATCCTGCCGTAGGCGGTGTGATTTTGTTTGCTCGTAACGTCGAAGACGCGTATCAGGTTCGCAAGCTGTGCGACAGTATTCGTCGTGTGAGAGGCGATTTGCTACTGGGGATCGACCAAGAGGGGGGGCGTGTCCAGCGAATCAAGCAGGGCGTTACCCGGCTACCCGCTATGGCGCGTCTGGGTGAGCTGTTCGCCAGCGACCCGGTCGCGGGTGTGAGTTTTGCCAAAGATACCGGCTGGCTGTTGGGCATGGAGATGGCCGCCTGCGGATTGGATATCAGCTTCGCCCCCGTATTGGACGTTGAGAGTGGCGTGTCCAGCGTGATTGGTGAGCGCAGCTTTAGCAGTGACCCTATTCACGTAGCCAAACTTGGCCATGCGTTTATCGAGGGCTTGCACGAGGCTGGCATGGCCGCTGTGGGTAAACACTTTCCCGGGCATGGGGGCGTGGCGGCAGACTCCCACGTGGCGCTACCCGTCGATGACCGGCCGCTAGCCGAATTGAAAGCGCGCGATCTTGTGCCGTTTCGTGAACTTGCGGGCGTTTTAAACGGCGTCATGCCAGCCCATGTCATTTATTCGGCGTTCGATAAACGTCCCGCTGGGTTTTCGCCAACGTGGCTGGGCATGCTACGCGAATCGCTGGGTTTCAAAGGGTGTATTTTCTCGGATGATTTGAGCATGACCGGGGCGCATGAAGCCGGTGGACCCACGGAGCGCGCCAAGGCAGCTTTGACGGCTGGCTGCGACATGCTGCTGATATGTAACGATCGTGCCGCTGCTCTTGAGGTCGTCCACGCCTGTGAAGGGGTATCGAACAAACGCCCTGCCAAACTGCGTTATGGCCGTGCGAGACCTGATATCGATGCCCTGGCTGCCCTTGGGCGCTGGCGGCGCACTCATGCCAAGCTAGAAGCATTGGCGAATTAATTTTATACCGTTATCTGTTAAGACGTCTTTATGGAGATGGAGCATGTCCAAGTTGGATAAAGAAGCGCTTGAATCGTTGGATTCCATGCGTGAGTTGATGGATAACGCGGATTGCCTGATATCACAGGAGCAGGTAGAGCGAGCGTTGGATCGCATGGCCGAAGAGATCACGCGTGACTTGGGCGACAAGCTGCCGGTGTTTTACTGTGTCATGAACGGTGGTCTCATTACCACGGGCCACTTGTTGACACGTCTAGGCTTTCCATTGGAAGTGGACTATCTACACGCCACTCGTTATCGCAACGAGTTGCGCGGCGGTGAGCTTTTTTGGCGCGTTTCTCCGGAGGTGCCGATGGCGGGGCGTCACGTCGTCATCGTCGATGATATTCTCGATGAAGGCGCGACACTGGCCGCTATTCTCGAATACTGCAAAGAGGCACAGGCCGCCAGTGTCACGACCGCGGTATTAGTCGATAAACAGCATGACCGTAAAGCAGTGCCGGGACTGAAAGCCGACTACTGCAGTTTGGAGGTGGCCGACCGCTACGTTTTCGGTTTTGGTATGGATTACAAAGGCTATTGGCGTAATGCCCCTGGGATTTTTGCGCCTAAGGGCATGTAATCACATCCGCGCCTAGCGAGGAGAGAAACGCCTTGCTAGGCCGGTCTCCGCAATCATTCGCGTTGAAATCTCCTCCACGGAAAACCGCGTCGTATCGATGAACGGAATGTGCATGGTTCGATACAGCGATTCTGCCTGCTCTACTTCCTGCAAACACTGATCCATTGAGCTGTAGCGGCTGTTGGGCCGTCGCTCGTTACGAATGGCCGATAGCCGACGGGCATCGATGGTCAAACCAAACAGTTTGTGTCGATGAGGAGCTAAGGCTTTGGGGAGCTTGAGGTGACCGTCTTCGTCGAGGTCGTCCTCGGTCAGCGGATAGTTGGCGGCGCGAATGCCGAACTGAAGCGCTAGGTATAGCGACGTCGGGGTTTTGCCGCAGCGAGACACCCCGACCAAAATGATGTCGGCTTTGTCGTATTGATGGGTGCGTGCGCCATCATCGTTATCGAGCGCAAAGTGTACCGAGTGGATACGGTCCATATAGACGTCGTCGCTGCCAATGGAGTGAGTGCGCCCGACGCTATACGATGAGTGGGTTTCCAACTCCTGCTCCAGCGGCTCCAGGAACGTCGAAAAAATATCGACCTTGAAGCCCGACGCCTGGCGAATGACGTTACGGATGTTTTGATCCACGATGGTATCGATGATGATTGGCCGATGACCATCGCGGATAGCGGTGGACTCGATGACCTCCGCCAGCGCTTGGGCTTTTTCCACGGTATCGATATAAGGTTTAGTCAGCATGTTGATCTCGACATCGCTGAACTGGGCCAGCAAGCTGCGACCCAAACTCTCTGCGGTAATGCCTGTACCATCGGAAATGAAAAAGGCCGTTCGTTTCATAAACTGTTCCGCCAGCTAGAGATGCGTTAAGCGTCTATTGTGGGCTGCCTCTTCCATCAGCACAATGCTTCTTGCCACTACATAAAACAGCCATATTCGATCGTTGTTGTAAAAATCCTCCACTCCCTTCGCTGTTAGACCAATGGCGAATAGGGCCCCGCAATGCTAGGGTGTCAGCGTCTAACAGTGTCGCCCTGATGGGTTGCAACAGAGTCTGAGAGCGAGGGGGTTGCGTGGAAGAGTACATTCTGTGGTTCGATCAGCTAGGTATGGCAGACGTCGAACGCGTGGGTGGTAAAAATGCCTCGCTAGGCGAAATGATTTCCAACTTGTCGGGTGTTGGCGTCACGGTGCCCGGCGGTTTTGCGACCACGGCCCACGCATATCGTGAGTTTCTGTCCCATGAAGGCTTGAACGACCGCATCAATGACACGCTCGCTCGCCTAGACGTCGACGACGTCAAAGCGTTGGCTGAAGCTGGTAAAACGATCCGCCAATGGATCATCGAGACACCGCTGCCCCCCGCTTTCGAAAAATCCCTGCGTGATGCCTATGAGCAACTCCAGGCGCAGCATCCTAACCTAAAAGTGGCCGTGCGCAGCTCTGCCACGGCTGAAGATCTGCCCGATGCCTCCTTTGCAGGGCAGCAGGAAACCTTCTTGAACATCGAGGGTTTTGCCAACATCAAGCACGCCGTGCATGAAGTGTTTGCCTCGCTCTTCAATGATCGCGCAATCTCTTACCGCGTGCACCGTGGCTATGCCCACGAAAACGTGGCCCTGTCAGCGGGCGTCCAAAAGATGGTGCGTTCCGAAACGGGTGCTTCCGGGGTGATGTTCACGCTCGATACGGAGTCGGGCTACCGTGATGCCGTGTTCGTCACGGCCTCATGGGGGCTGGGCGAAACCGTGGTGCAGGGAGCCGTCAATCCTGACGAGTTCTATGTTCACAAGCCCACCCTGGCTGCCGGCCGTCCGGCGGTGTTGCGCCGTACGTTAGGGTCCAAGTTGATCAAGATGGTTTACGGCCAAGATGCCAGTGCCGGTAAGTCCGTCGAAACTGTCGATGTGCCCTTTAAAGACCGCGGTCGCTTTTGTATTGATGATGAGCAGGTCATGGATCTGGCGCGCCAGGCCGTGATCATCGAGCAGCACTACCAACGCCCCATGGATATCGAGTGGGCACTGGACGGTGACGACGGCAAGCTCTACATCGTGCAAGCACGTCCTGAAACCGTGGTGTCTCAGCAAGAGGGTGGCAAGCTCGAGCGCTTTCAACTGCGTGAGAAAGGCCGCACCCTGATTACTGGTCGTGCCATCGGTCAGCGTATCGGGCGAGGGGCGGTCAAGATCGTTCTTAGCCCTGACGAAATGGACAAAATTCAGGAAGGCGACATTCTAGTGACCGACATGACGGACCCTGATTGGGAGCCGATCATGAAGCGCGCATCGGCCATCGTGACCAACCGCGGCGGCCGTACCTGCCACGCGGCGATCATCGCGCGTGAGCTGGGCATTCCGGCCGTGGTGGGCTGTGGCGACGCTACCACGCAGCTGCAGGAAGGCATCGACGTGACGGTTTCCTGTGCGGAGGGTGATACTGGCCACGTTTATGAAGGGCTATTGGCTTTTGATTGTAATGTGTCCAGCGTCGATTCGATGCCGGAAATCCCGTTCAAAATCATGATGAACGTGGGTAATCCGGATCGTGCGTTTGGCTTTGCCAGTCTGCCTCATGCCGGTGTCGGCTTGGCGCGTCTGGAGTTCATCATCAACCGCATGATTGGCGTGCATCCGAAAGCGCTGCTCGAGTACGATACGCTGCCTGCGGATCTTCAGCAGGTCATCGATCTACGTACTGCTGGCTATGCCGATCCGGTGAGCTTCTACGTCGATAAGCTGGTGGAGGGAATTTCCACGCTAGCTGCCGCTTTTCATCCGCAGCGCGTGATCGTTCGGTTGTCGGATTTTAAGTCCAACGAGTATGAAAACCTGATAGGCGGTAAGCTCTACGAGCCCGGTGAAGAGAACCCCATGCTGGGTTTCCGTGGGGCTTCTCGCTATATCTCCGAGGCATTTCGTCCTTGTTTCGAGCTCGAATGTCGCGCGCTGAAACGTGTGCGTGACGACATGGGGCTGACCAACGTCGAAATCATGGTGCCGTTCGTCCGTACCACGGATGAAGCGCGTGAAGTGGTCGATCTGCTAGCGGCTAACGGTTTGCAGCGTGGCGGTGATGAGCACCCTGATGGTTTGAAGGTCATCATGATGTGTGAATTGCCCGCCAACGCGCTATTGGCGGACGAGTTCCTCGAGTATTTCGATGGCTTCTCCATTGGCTCGAATGACCTTACCCAGTTAACGCTGGGCTTGGATCGGGATTCAGGCATCGTGGCGCACTTGTTCGACGAGCGTAACCCTGCAGTGAAAAAGCTGCTCGCCATGGCGATCAAAGCTTGTAAGGAGAAAGGAAAGTACGTGGGTATCTGTGGCCAAGGGCCGTCTGACCACCCAGATCTTGCCAAGTGGTTGATGGAGCAGGGGATCGATTCGGTGTCGCTCAACCCTGACGCCGTGCTCGAAACGTGGTTCATGCTAGCGGGGGAAACCATCGCCTAAGCTTGCGATCTTGAAATTAGCCTGCTTGCTATTTTACGCCCGGCCATTGTGCCGGGCGTCCTCGTTTTATAGGCTAAGCTGTTGTTTGAAGGTCAACCGGGCGCTTTCGTCTGGGTGGCTAACGTCTGCGCAAAGGTTCAAGGAGAAAAGCGATGCGTCCAACAAGGGCTCTCTCACTCACTGGTTTACTGCTGGTGCCTATGGTGAGTTGGGGGTTTAGCTACGAAACCCCTTCTATTACCCCAGAAGTTGGATCGGGTTTCGAAGAGAAACCTGGCTGGGCAGCCGAGACCTTTGCCGTGGCCGCTGCCAACCCGTTGGCCACCGATGCAGGCTACCAAGTGCTCAAGGCGGGAGGGAATGCCATTGATGCGGCAGTCGCCGTGCAAATGGTACTGACGCTGGTCGAGCCGCAGTCCAGCGGTATCGGCGGCGGGGCGTTTCTAATGCACTTTGACGGGGCGGATGTGCAAGCTTATGACGGGCGTGAAACGGCCCCTGCCACGGTGACAGGCGAACTGTTCATGGAAAATGGTGAGCCGTTACCCTTCATGGGCGCCGTTGCCAGTGGTCTCTCCGTGGGAGTGCCGGGTACCGTCCGCATGCTGGAGCAGGCCCACGCTGAGCACGGTCAGCTTCCTTGGCGAGAGCTTTTTACACCCGCCATCACGTTGGCAGAGGAGGGGTTTGCCGTCAGTCAGCGACTGCATACCAGTCTTGCCAACGACGAGGCCTTGCGACAGAACGAGCGTGCTCGGGCATTTTATTACACCGCCGAGGGCGAACCGCTTGAAGTCGGCACCTCCCTGAAAAATCCTGCGTTGGCGGCCATTTTGCGCCGTATCGCGGATGAGGGAAGCGCCGCATTCTATGAGGGAGCGGTCGCGGAGGATTTGGTAGCGCAAGTGCAGTCACACCCCCTGCGGCCCGGTACCATGACGCTGGAGGATATCAGCGGTTATCAGTCGTTAGCGCGTGAGCCGCTGTGTACGCCCTGGCAGCAGTGGGAAGTATGTGGTTTTCCTCCGCCCTCATCTGGTCATCTTACCGTCATGCAGATTCTGGGCATGATGGATCAGCAGCCGCTGCTCGAAGCGCCGTTGGAGGATGGCGTGTCCAGCAGTGGTTGGTTGCATCAGTTCTTGGAAGCTTCTCGACTCGCCTTTGCTGACCGTGGACGTTACATCGCCGATCCTGATTTCGTCGACGCGCCGGGCGGTGACTGGTCACTGATGTTGGCACCCGATTATCTGGACAAGCGCAGCCAATTGATTGGCGACGAGAGCATGGGTGAGAGCGCCGAGCCGGGCAACCCAGGGGAACTGGCCGTCAGCTTTGCCAGCCAGCCGGAACAGCCTGAGTACGGTACGAGTCATATCAGTATCGTCGATGCCGACCGCAATGCGATTGCCATGACGACCACCATCGAGCAGGCCTTTGGATCGCGGCTGTTAGCGGACGGCGGCACCGATTTGCCGGGCGGCTACTTGCTCAACAATGAGCTGACGGATTTCTCTTTTACCCCAGAAATCGATGGTCAGCCGGTGGCCAACCGTGTCGAGCCAGGTAAACGTCCTCGCTCAAGCATGAGTCCTACGCTGGTCTTCGATCAAGAAAGCGGCGAGTTAGTGGCGAGCCTGGGGTCTCCCGGTGGCGCGGCCATCATTCATTATACCGCGCGCACCCTGGCGGCCATGCGTGATTGGGGGCTGAACGCTCAAGAAGCGCTCAATCTACCTCATGCCATCACGCTGGGTGGTGATGTCTATCTAGAGGAGGGGCGTTTTCCAGATTCGACCATCGAAGCGTTGCGCGAACGTGGTCACACCGTCAGCGAACGTGAGCTGACAAGCGGCCTGCAAGCGATTCGGCGCTTGGAGGATGGCACTCTATTTGGCGGAGCCGATCCTCGCCGTGAAGGCGTTGTCATGGGCGAGTGAACCCGATTCACTGGCGTAGCCAGTTGCGAAGTTTGACCAGCATGAGGCCGCCGTCGCTCAGAGATCGGCGGTCTTCTATTAGCTCACGAAGCCGGTCAGGGTAGTCGGTAATGATCGCATCGACACCCAAATCGATGAGTGTCGACATTCTCGCTCGATCATTGACCGTCCAAGCATGGATCTCATACCCAAAGCTTGCCGCCAAGCTGACCTCTTGACCCGTTATACGATTATGGCGCAAGCCCAGGGCGTCAAATTGGCGGCGATCCAGGGTGCCTGGCAATATCAGTTGCGCCAGCAGCGTAACCCTTAGTTCGGGAGCCCTTGCTTTGATGTAACGCACCAGATCAGGCGACATGGTCGCGATGCGCATCTCCATCAGCGCGTTGGGAAAGCCACAAGCGGTCATGCCGCTCAGGGCGCTTTGCTGCGTGGCCCAACAGCGATAGCGCAGATCGCTCTCTTCTTGGAGAGCATCGATGACGGCTTGAGCAAGCATCTGCTCTTGGCCCGGTAACGCTTTCATGTCGATCATTAGTGACGCCCGTCCGCGCACGATGCCAAGAGCGTCATCCAGCCCCGAGATGCGCTCGTTTTGAAAAGCATCGCCAAACCAACTGCCGACATCGAATTCGCTCAGTTCACGACGAGTCAGATCGCCGAATTCCCTTGGGTCGCCAGTAAGGCGGGCGAGCGTTCGATCGTGATAGAGCATGACCTGCTGGTCGGCGCTCAAACGTACATCGAGTTCAACGGCGTCGGCGCCATCTTCTAGTGCTTGTGATACGGCGGCCAGGGTGTTTTCCGGTGCTACCATGGAGCTACCCCGATGGGCGATGATGGTGACGTTGTCGCGAATGTCAAAGCTGTTGAGAATCCACCACGCCTGCAGGCCAGCGAGAAGCAGCACACAGAGCTCCAGCGCCCAGGCCATGCGACCCGTATGGGCATTGGATGATGGCGGTGCCGGACGTGTTTTGTGATGGGCGAGTTGCATATACAGACACGCCGACAGCAAGGCATTGGTGGTAATCCCCAAAAACGTCATGGCCAGAGTGATGAGCACATAGCCGGTCAAGTAGACCAGCATGGCCGGTATCAACAGGGCATTGTGTTCCGGCAGCCACCACAGTAGCGGGGTGACCACGCTGTCAAATAGCCAAGTAGTGAGGATCGGCAAGCTAATGATGATGGCCAGCAGGATGAGGACGGCTGCGCCAATCGAGCGATGCCAGCCGCGGGTCAAATGCACGCTGTGTTTTAGCGCCTGGAGAGGCGAGTAGGCTTCTAATGCCACGAGCGGCAGCGCCAGTAGCCAGCGCAGGTAAAGCCAAGCGGCTAGCAGCATCCATAGCAGAACGATGGGTAGCGCACAGGCCAGAAAATACCACAGAACGGGGGGGCGAATGCGCTGCAGGTAATAAGGGTCGAGGCCGCTTAGCCAAAGATCGTAGAGCCATGTGAGCGCTACCATGAAGGGGGCCAGAAGTAGGAGATGACTTCCGACTTGTAAAACGACCAGCACGGCTAGCGCCGGCAGACGTCGCGTGCCTAACCACAGTGCCTCCAGGGCCAGTCGGTAGTGATGGTCTTTCGGCCTGACAGCGACATGTAACATACCCGCTTGCTGCCAGTAGATAAGTAAAAACGTCAGGCCGAAGCCGACGAGCATGACCAGTAACCCCAGTGGGCTGAACAGCAGCGCGAGTAGGGCGTCTGTGGTCACCACCGTGCGGTTTAGCTGTGCTAGAAAACGCTGCGACAGCCAGGCAACCGTAGGCAGCAGCAGAGCGGATGCCAGTAAGGTAAACAGTAGGTGATAAGCAATCAGTGGTCGAAGGTGGTCTCGCAGGGTACGAAGAAGGGCGTGGCCTAATAGAGTGAGCGGCTGCATGGTCACGAAAGTGTCAAAGTAAAGCTTCAGGGTGGCACTCTCTGCCACCCCTGGCAAGTATGCTAAGAGAGTTTGAGCGGCTGTTCGGCGATGATGATGCCGTTGTTGTCAGCATAAAGCCACTGACCAACCCTAAGCGTAACGCCTGCAAAGGTCACGGCAAGGTCACGCTGGCCCTCACCGCGCTTGTCACTTTTGCGGGGGTGACTGCCGAGGGCTTGGATACCTAAAGGCAGTGTCGCAAGAATATCGACATCTCGTACACAGCCGTACATGACGACTCCCGCCCAGCCGTTTTGTGCGGCTTTCTCTGCCAACATATCGCCTAACATGGCACAGCGATGCGATCCACCCGCATCGACCACCAGGACGGCCCCTTCGCCTGGTTCCGCCACGGCTTGTTTAACCAGCGAATTATCTTCGAAGCATTTCACGGTGCGAATGGGGCCATAAAAATTGTCGACACCGCCAAAGTTAGCGAAGAGAGGCTCTAGTACCTCTACCTCGGGATAGGCATCGCATAGATCGGGGGTGATCACTGCGCTTGTCGTTGTCATGGGTAACTCCTTGATTGAATGTGCCATAAAAAAACGCCCCTACCATCGAAGGAAGGGGCGTTCTGTCATCGACTCAGCGAGGGATTAGCCTGGCTGCGATGTTGCGAGCATCGGCGATGGGTCGGTGCCACGGGCTATCAGGCCTCTTGGGCGACCGGTATCACGTTCGAGGCAATCTTTTGATACTCCTCGATTTCGTGGAAGTTCATGTAACGATAGATCTCGCCTGCCAGGGCGTCAAACTCGCCCATGTAACGCAGATACTCATCAACGGTGGGCAGACGACCTTCTACAGCGGCAACCGCTGCCAGCTCTGCTGAGGCGAGGTAGACATTGGCACCATCGCCTAGACGGTTCGGGAAGTTACGTGTAGACGTGGACACGACGGTGCTTTTCGCGGCAACGCGTGCCTGGTTACCCATACACAGAGAGCATCCCGGCATTTCCATGCGAGCGCCTGCACGGCCATAGATGCCGTAGTAACCCTCTTCGGTCAGCTGATGCTGATCCATTTTGGTCGGCGGTGCGAGCCACAGACGGGTTTTCAGGCTGCCCGCAGGCTGTTTTTCGAGTAGCTTACCGGCCGCGCGGAAATGACCGATATTGGTCATGCACGAACCGATGAACACCTCGTCGATTTTCTCACCAGCCACGTCGGACAGAAGACGCGCATCATCCGGGTCGTTCGGTGCACATAAAACCGGCTCTTTGATGTCAGAGAGATCGATTTCGATGACTTCGGCGTACTCGGCGTCTTTGTCGGCGCGCATTAGGCTCGGATTGGCCAGCCACGCTTCCATGCCTTCGATACGACGGCTGATGGTGCGCTCGTCGCCGTAGCCATTAGCAATCATCCACTTGAGCAGCGTGATGTTGGATTTCAGGTACTCCGTCACGCTCTCTTCAGACAGCGTGATGGTACAGCCAGCGGCGCTGCGCTCGGCGGAGGCATCGGAGAGTTCGAATGCCTGCTCGACGGTGAGGTCTTCCAGGCCTTCGATTTCCAGTACGCGGCCCGAGAAGGCGTTTTTCTTACCGGATTTCTCGACGGTCAGTAGGCCTTGTTTGATGGCGTACAACGGGATGGCGTGAACCAAGTCGCGCAGCGTGACACCCGGCTGGCGCTTGCCTTTGAAACGCACCAAAACGGATTCCGGCATATCCAGCGGCATCACGCCCGTGGCCGCCGCAAACGCGACCAAGCCCGAACCGGCGGGGAAGGAAATGCCCAGCGGGAAGCGGGTGTGCGAGTCACCGCCGGTGCCCACGGTATCCGGCAGCAGCATGCGGTTTAGCCAGCTGTGGATAATGCCGTCACCCGGGCGCAGCGAAACGCCGCCTCGGTTCATGATGAAGTCCGGCAGGGTGTGGTGAGTGTCTACGTCAACCGGTTTCGGATAAGCCGCCGTGTGGCAGAAGGACTGCATGACTAGATCGGCTTGGAAACCAAGACAAGCAAGATCTTTCAGCTCGTCGCGGGTCATCGGGCCCGTGGTGTCCTGGGAGCCTACGGTGGTCATCTTCGGTTCGCAGTACATGCCGGGACGAACGCCGTCCATGCCGCAAGCCTTACCCACCATTTTCTGCGCTAGCGTAAAGCCTTTGCCGGTATCGGCCGGCTGATCGGGCAGTCGGAAAACGTCTGAAGGCGCCAAGCCTAGCGACTCGCGCGCTTTACCGGTCAGGCCCCGGCCGATGATCAGTGGAATACGGCCACCTGCGCGAACTTCGTCGAGAATGAGCTGGGTTTTCAGCTCGAAGGTGGTCAGCACGTCATCGGTACCGTGTTTGCACACCTTGCCTTCATAGGGGTAAACGTCGATGACGTCGCCCATTTCCAGTTTGGAAACGTCCATTTCTACGGGCAGCGCACCGGAGTCTTCCATGGTGTTGAAGAAGATAGGCGCAATTTTGCCACCGAAGCAGAAACCACCGGCGCGCTTGTTCGGGACATAAGGAATGTCGTCACCGAAGAACCACAGCACGGAGTTGGTAGCAGACTTACGCGAAGAGCCGGTGCCGACGACGTCGCCGACATAGGCCACTGGGAAACCTTTGGCTTTGACGTCTTCGATCTGCTTGAGCGGGCCCGTGGAGCCCGGTACTTCAGGCTCGATGCCTTCGCGCTCGTTTTTGAGCATGGCGTTGGCATGCAGCGGAATATCGGGGCGTGACCATGCATCCGGGGCGGGGGAGAGGTCATCGGTGTTGGTTTCACCGGGTACCTTGAAGACGGTCAGGGTGATTTTCTCTTCTAGCGCGGGCTTGGAGAGGAACCATTCGGCATCGGCCCAGGATTGAATCACGTCTTTGGCAACGACGTTGCCTTTCTTGGCACGCTCTTCCACATCGTGGAAGGCATCGAACATTAGCAGGGTGTGCTTCAGCTGTTCACCTGCTTCACGGGCTAGCTCTTCATTATCAAGTAGCTCTACCATCGAAACGATGTTGTAGCCGCCTTGCATGGTGCCGAGCAGTTTGACCGCGTGAATTTTATCGATCAGCGGAGAGGTCGCTTCCCCTTTGGCAATGGCCGTCAAGAAGCCAGCTTTGACGTAGGCGGCTTCGTCGACACCGGGAGGAACGCGATTGGTGATTAAGTCGAGAATGAATTCCTCTTCACCGGCCGGGGGCGCTTTGAGTAATTCGATCAAGGCCGCGACTTGCTCGGCGGTCAGGGGCTTGGGGGGGACGCCCTCTGCGGCGCGTTCCTCGACATGTTGGCGGTAAGCTTCAAGCACGTTGGGGCCCTCTCATCTTCTTGGTAGTGATGACTCAGTGGTGCCGAACGACTGCTAGCACGGTGGGTGAGGCGTTCGGACACGTGACAGACGCTTGACAAACAGCGCCTGGTGGATGAGCGCGATTCTACGGGAAACTGTCGACAATGTTAAGAAGCCAAGCTAACCCGGATTTCTCATAGCACCTCAGCAAGTATCTTACCCAAGACGTAATGCTACTAAAAACCTATTGGCACGGTTTAAACTGCCTACTTTTTAACCACTTCCCGTCGTTCAGACACACTTCCCCCTTC